>NZ_JAUBPP010000001.1:0-204690 GCF_036700765.1 Microcoleus sp. S1D4 | reverse complement strand
ATGCAGTGGCTAAGAAACCGGGTTTCTGCGATTATCTTTGTAGCGCAGCGAAAGATATCGGAATCAACCCGGTTTCTGGAAATTTATGCACGGGCTAAGTTTCTGGAAGATTATTTTTATTGCCCTAAAAACAATATTAAAACTTCATTATATCACGAATCTAAGTTTTTTTGCGAATAAAACAACTTTATGGTACACTACCAGATTGTGAATATTAATCAAAAGTAAAGTAACAAGCCGGGAGAAATCTAAATGACACAGCAAACCCTGCACGGAACCAGCCGCAAAAGAAAAAGAACATCCGGTTTTCGCGCCAGAATGCGTACCGTAAACGGTCGATTGGTAATCAAAGCCCGCCGCAGCAAAGGTCGCCACCGCCTCGCAGTCTAGCACTGCAGCCTTGGTGGAGAAGCCTCAACGATCGCAGCTACCATGTTGCCTCCTACAAACCGACTCAAGCACCGAAAAGACTTCAGCGCCGTTTACCGCAAGGGAATGCGCCGCAACTCGGCTCATTTCAGCTTAAGAGCTCTTCGCAAACCTAAAAGCGTCGAATTAAACAAACCGACGACAGCCGAGAAATCGGTGCCACCAACTCGCACGGGCATTTCTATCAGTCTCAAGGTGAGCAAGCGCGCTGTAGTCCGTAACCGGATTAAGCGCCAGATTCGGGCAGCTTTGCGAGAGCTATTGCCCAGATTAAAATTTGGGTGGGATTTAGTAATTGTCGTGCGTCCGATCGCACAAGAGTGCAATTATGCAGAAATTCTGCAAGAATTAGAGCAGTTGTTGGTAGAAGCCGAGGTACTAGATGGGAATTCGAGAGGAAGTATATTATGAAGGCGGCCCCGCGCTTGGAGACTTGATCATCAACTTGCTCCTGGGGCTTACTGTCGTGGGAATCCCCCTCGCAGTAGGAGCAATTGTCCGGGCTCTGTGGCTGCGCTACCGGATCACCAGCCGCCGTGTCTCCATAACTAGCGGTTGGATGGGGCGCGATCGCACAGATGTTATCTACTCCGATATAGTCAAAATGGTCACAGTACCTCGCGGTTTCGGGAGTTACGGAGACATGGTGCTGACAATGAAAAATGGCGGCCGCTTAGAATTGCGATCGATTCCGAAATTCCGAGCCATGTATGATTACATTAACGAAAAACTGCCCGCAGCCGCTCAAAAAGCCAACGCGGCTAAAACTAAATAACCGCAGCGCTTTCACCCTAGTTTGAAGCCCAAATTAGTCTGTTTTCGCATTTGCAGATTCTTCGACAACGCAAGTGAACAAGTTTGAAATTTGAGATTTATTTGCTGCCGATGAATCTGGAATGTTGAACAAAAGTCTAAAATTAGAGGCTGCTAACGACAGAAGTCGGGCGCTTGTGTCCGTTTGTTGGGTGAAGTCAGGGCGAGTATTAGCCAATTGATTACAAAAACCTGCGGGTCGGGCGGTCGATCGACAGGCAATGTCCTAAGATATAGACAAAAGCCTAAAAAGTGAGACGGCCCGCCTTCAGCGGGTAAAAATAGTTCTCAACAGCAAACAAAGAGCAGCTAAATTAACTCAAAGCGAATGGATTTTGGTATCTCGTTTCTCTCCAACAACCTAATGCTGCCGATCCTAGATTTTTTCTACGGGATCGTGCCAAGCTACGGTTTAGCGATCGTAGCTCTGACGCTCGTGATTCGCTTTGCTCTTTATCCTCTCAACGCAGGCTCTCTTCGCAATATGCGACGAATGAAAGTAGCCCAGCCGTTGATGAAAGAGCGAGTAGATCAAATTCAAAAACTCTATAAAGACAATCCTACTAAACAGCAGGAGGAAATGAGCCAAGTCTACAAAGAATTTGGCAACCCTCTAGCAGGATGTTTCCCGTTGGTGCTGCAAATGCCAGTGCTGTTTGCACTTTTCGCAACGCTCAGGGGTTCGCCATTTTCTGACATAAATTACAACGTCAACCTTGAAATTGTCCCGAAAGAACAAATCGAAACTGTTCAACCGCAAGCTTTTGCTACACCGCCCCAAAATATTTACTTCACAGGTACTTTTCACGCTCCAATTGTGGGCGTGATTCCAGGTGGCAACAAACTCGCAGTCGGCGACACAACCAAAATAAATTTTCAAACCTCAGAGGGTAAAGCTCTTCAAAGCATAGCGACAGAAAATAAAAGCGAAATAGACCTTGAACCCCGCTGGAAAATTATCAAAGGCGAAGAACTCGTCAACGTAGACGAACAGGGCAACATCACAGCCTTAGCGCCCGGTGAAATCACTGTTGAAGGCATAATCCCCGGATTGGCCGCCAACAAAGGATTCCTGTTTATTGAAGCTCTAGGCCGCGTTGGCGCGATCGACCCAGATGGTAAGATCCACTGGGATATTTTGGTGATGATCCTCGGCTTCGGCATTAGTTTGTATATCAACCAAACCCTTTCGGGACAAGCACAAGGGCCAAACGACAACCCCCAACAGGCGACAGTCAACAAACTAACGCCAGTCATATTTTCGGGGATGTTTTTGTTCTTCCCGCTGCCCGCTGGCGTGTTGATGTATATGCTGATTGCTAACATCTTCCAAACAGTTCAAGCGTTTATTTTGTCCAGAGAACCGCTGCCTGAAAATCTCCAAAAAATCGTGGACGAAGCAGAGGCGAAAACTCAAAAAGAACAGGGATTAGATGCACTTCCCTTTGAACCAAAGCGTTCTAAGAAAAAGGCTTGATTTTAACAAAAATGAAAGACTCTCAAATGCAGCGCGGACAGGAATGGTTAGAAGAATTGCTAAAACTGTCCGCAATTCCTTCAACAGTGGTATGCGAACAACAAAAAGATTGCTATTGGATGACCATAGATCACAGCAATCTGACTCCCGAACAAGTTGCAATCTTAGTCGGGCCTGACGGTGATGCACTAGATGCGATTCAGTACCTCTGCAACGCGATTGCGAACATAGGTAACGAATCAGAAGAGTCCATTCCTTATACGGTGGAACTCAATGGCTATCGCATCCGCCGCCAAGAGGAATTGCGCTCGATGGCTGAGTATGCAGCAGATCAAGCGCGATCGACAGGAACTGAAATTGAACTAAAATCGTTGTCTTCAGCAGAACGCCGTCAAGTCCACGGTTTTTTGAGCGAATATGAAGATCTAGAAACTTACAGTCAAGGACATGAACCCGATCGGCGTTTGGTAGTGCGTCGGCGCTGACGGTAAAAAAGGAAAAAAGGAAAAAGGAAAAAGGAAACAGCCCAAAATTAGCTATTCCTTTTGACTTTTGACTTTTGAATCAGCCCAAAAACAGATACAAGCCCCCGATGTCAGAAGTGGATATTCCAAAATTTTAGACCAAAGTTTCAGATCCCAGATTCATCTGTGAAGTAAATCTAAAATCTAAAATCTAAAATCTAAAATCGACTGACTTGTGCCTTGAGACGAAAAGCATAAAACGGCGAAAGATGATTATGGAGACAATTTATATTCCTCATCTACTCACAAAATTAGAGCGGAAAGAGGTTATTGATTTTGAAGAATTTATTCCCGATTTAGAAACTCTCACTCCGGTGCGGGGACGATTGCAAGTTGCTCACCAAGGTAATTATCTTGAAGTGAAAGCAAAAGCAGAAACAATTGTTACTCTAACTTGCCACAGATGCTTGAAACAATACAATCATCGTTTAAAACTGCGATCTTCTGAAATAATTTGGTTGGAAGAAAAAAACCTTCAGCCCGATGCAAGTTCAGGAGAATATGAAGTTGATTTAGAAGATTTGGTGGAAAATTTGCCACCTACAGGCTCTTTTTCTCCGAGTGATTGGGTGTACCAGCAAATGTGTTTGGAACTACCGCACAAACATCTATGCGATACTGAATGTCCGGGAATAGATATAAATGATGATGATGATGCTGCTGCTGAGACAGAAAGCTCAGAAACATTATCGGACAGTCGCTGGGCTTCTTTGGCAGCACTTAAACGGAAATTGCCTTAGTCAGTTGGCAGTTGGCAGTTGGCAGTTGGTAGTTGGTAGTTGGCAGTTGGCAGTTGGCAATAGTCAATAATTAATGAAGTATTTGAGTTTTGCTTTTACACGCGAGTGCGATCGTCCTAGATCGCACTCAAACAAAAAATATTTTTACTCTCCGAAACAAATGCTTCCGTAGCTAACCACTAAAAACTGTGGAATAACGAGTTCAAAAAAATAACACCAGCTAGCCACCAATGACTAATGATCGTACCCGGTCGATTACAATAACAAAAACGGTTCGTAGTGTGGACTTTAGTCCGCATTATTTTCCATTCTAAAGTCCACACAACTCCAATTTTAGCTCGGTCAATCTACCGGACAACAAATAACAAATAACAAACAACAAATAACTAATAACTAATAACTAATAACTAATAACTAATGACTATTTTTAGCGACGAGTTTGAACTGCTGCTACGATCGCGCTACCCCCTAATTTACATTCCCACACGGGAAGAAGAGCGCGTCGAAGCAGCGATCGCCCAATGCGCCAAAAAACAGGGTTCTCGCGCAGTCTACATCTGGGATTTTGTTGACGGCTACCAAGGAAATCCCAACGATGCCGGTTTTGGCAAGCGCAACCCGCTGCAAGCTTTAGAATTTCTCGAAAAATTGCCCGCATCCGCGCCGGCGATCTTTATTTTGCGAGACTTTCAGCGGTTTTTAGAAGATGTTTCAATTTCCCGCAAGCTGCGGAATTTGGCGAGACTCCTCAAATCGATGCCCAAAAATATTGTCATCGTCTCTCCAATAACTTCGATCCCCGAAGACCTCAGCGAAGTAATCACAGTTTTGGAGTTTCCCCTGCCTGCGGCGGCGGAAATAAAAATTGAGGTGGAAAGACTGTTAGGGTCTACCGGACAAGCCATAGAAGGGCGTTTGCTGGACGAAACAGTGCGCTCCTGTCAAGGTCTGTCGATCGAACGAATCCGGCGAGTTTTGGCAAAGGCGATCGCCACCAGAGGCGAACTGCACCCAGACGACGCGGAACTGATTTTAGAAGAAAAGCGCCAAACAATCCGCCAAACTCAAATTCTCGATTTTTACCCAGCCCGCGAAAACATCTCCGATATCGGCGGTTTGGATAATCTCAAAGAATGGCTGCTGCGGCGCGGCGGTGCTTTTTCCGAACGAGCCCGCCAATACGGTTTGCCGCATCCCAGAGGCCTGTTGTTAGTCGGAATTCAAGGAACAGGCAAATCCTTAACTGCAAAGGCGATCGCCCACCACTGGCATTTACCCTTGCTGCGATTGGATGTCGGGCGCTTATTTGCCGGATTAGTCGGCGAATCGGAATCGCGCACCAGACAAATGATTCAGCTAGCCGAAGCCTTGGCCCCTTGCGTGCTGTGGATTGACGAGATTGATAAAGCTTTTTCGGGATTGGACGGTAAAGGCGATTCCGGGACAACCAGCCGCGTGTTCGGGACTTTTATTACTTGGCTGGCAGAAAAAACTTCACCAGTTTTTGTAGTTGCTACGGCGAACAACATCCAGTCTTTGCCGCCGGAAATGCTCAGAAAAGGCAGGTTTGACGAAATATTTTTTGTAGGTTTGCCCAGTCAGGAGGAACGGCGGGCAATTTTTGAGGTACATTTGTTGCGGTTGCGATCGCACAGTATCAAAAATTACGATTTAGATCGCTTGGCTTACGAAACTCCCGATTTTTCGGGTGCCGAAATCGAGCAAACTTTGATTGAAGCCATGCACATCGGGTTTAGTCAAAATCGAGACTTTACCACAGATGATATTTTAGAATCAGCCAGTCAGATGGTACCCTTAGCCAGAACGGCGAGCGAGCAAATCCAATTTTTACAAGATTGGGCCGCTGCTGGGAAAGCTCGCCTTGCTTCTAGATACGGCAGTCTGAGCCGCCGGATTCAGGGATAGTCGCTCGAAGACAGTCAACAGTCAACAGTCAGCAGTCAACAGTCAACAGTCAACAGTCAGCAATGAACAGTATATATAGCGTTTTCAAGTTTTTAGTGGGTTTTCTGCTAGCGATCGTCCTCATGGCAGGCGCTAGCGTGGCGGCTGCACTTTACTTTGCCGCTAAGCTAACTACTGTGCCCGAAAAACCGATGTTTTCCAACGACAAAACAGCAGTTCAGGTTGCCGGCGCAAAACCCAAGTCAACAGCGCAAGCTAGCCCTGTTTCTACATCGAGCGATGAGCAGTCTCCGAAACCCTTAGAACCGGGAGCTTACCGAGCTTTAGTGACTCAGCCGATCGGCTTAATTCTCCGAGACAGTGGGAGCAGAGACTCAAACCGGATTGGCGGTGTCGGTTACAACGAAAAAGTCGTAGTTTTAGAAGATTCCCCGGACAAAGAGTGGCAGCGAATTCGGGTTGAGGATGGCAATCGCGAAGGTTGGGTAAAGGGCGGCAATACTGCAAAAGTCGAAGGTGAATAGGACAATAGCTGATCTCAAGTTTTGCACGACAACCCTTATCCGCGATCGGGAAATTATCTGCCTTAAGAAAGCGTCGATCTGCCTGATACCTGGGGTTTCCGAGAGCGAAAATCTACGCAACAAGTCTAATCTTAATCTCCGATTCAAAAATTCAATATCACATTTATTTATAAAAGTCAAGTAAAGTTTATTTGCAATATTTGGGATGGCAATCAGAGACTCTGAGACTGTGGGTGCGAGTCCGAGCAAAATCAGCAATTTGACATTAAAGCCAAGCAGCGCAAAGGTTTTTTAACCAAAAATCCCACCCCCAGACCAGGCTTTGTATAAGTAAAAGCTATCTAATTAATTAGAGTATGTTAAGAAACTTAGCAAAATTTTAAGCTTAGTTGCGAAACTGAGGGATTTGTGACCTAGGCAGAAGCAACAGTGATAGCTTTGATCCCAAGAGGTAACTTTTCAGCTTAATAGCTACCAAAAATAAAAGATATGTACGACAAACGTCCCGATCGAGATTTGGCGACTGCTGCTGTAACTGCGGCATTAGGAGCTGGGGTGGTCACTTCTTTTGCAGTCAGCAGAGGCCAAAACCCGCTGGTAGCTTTGGCAATTACTGTTTTTGCGGCGGGAGTAGCTTTGATTTGCGATCGGTTCGGCTTAATTTAAGTTAATGTCCCATTTTTAAGACGAACATTTAACCAATAATATCGTGTCGGGTTGATTTGGTTTTTGTGATTGTAATAGATTAAACTCGATCCAAGATCCCACCTCTATTTGCAACCAGCAAGGGTGGGAATTTGTATTGATGCTTCAATAAATAATATTTTTATCAATCAAAAATAAAAATTTAGTCAAAAATACTCATAACATCATCTCCGGTCGATTACCGCAACAAAAACTTTTCGTAGTGCGGACTTTAGTCTGTTGTGAGCGTATGCAAGTCTTCACTACGAACCTTAACCGCGCCTGTGCGGTCAATCCAATCGGTGATAGAGCCATAAACCGCATTTTGGGCAGTATATCAGGACTAACTCAAAAATTTATCATTTTTGGCGATCGAGGTTACGATGTGGCTGCAAACTTTTTGCCTGACACTCGCGTCAGTACAAACAGCGATGCTATCTTGGTTGTTACCTGTAATTATTTTTGAAGGCAATTTTTTTTTGACAAACAGGGTTGCTTCGTGCGAACAGGTAAAACTCAGTCTTGATAGAATCGCAGCAACCCAAAGCTCAGTTTGAGTTTGCTCGTACACCACAGCCACAATTTAACAGTAAAAATTTATGGAATCCCTAGCCTACCTCGAACTTGCTCTTGTTTGCGAAGCACCCGCAGAGTCGAAAATTGTTGATGGGCCAAAGTGGCAAAATCGATCGACTCAGACTTATGTCCGTTTGTTGTCTCTGACCTTGATGCTGTCGGTTTTGAGCGCGGCCGGTTCGGCTTTTGCTCAAATAGATCCTGTTAGTCCAGATGTGCGCTCTGTTCAAGACAGGTTGCGGGAACTCGGCTATTTTCCCCGTTCTTCCACCGGTCAGCTAGGCCCGGTAACTAGACAAGCTCTGACTAACTTTCAACGAGACTATCAATTGTCGCTGACTGGCCGGCCCGATCGAGCTACGGCGATCGCTCTCAACAGTTTAGCCCAGGACGATCGACCTTTTAAAACTACTTATACAAACTATAGCTATACCGAACTCAGTTTTGGAGACACCGGTGCAGAGGTTTCCGCCCTCCAGCGCAGGTTGCAGCAGCTAGGCTACTTCAACACTCATCCCACAGGAAATTTTCGCGAAGTTACTGTCCGTGCGGTGAGATATTTCCAGCGAATTAATGGGCTGCAGGTGACTGGAGTTGCTGACCGGCAAACTTTAGCTTTGCTGTTTGGCTCCATCGGGCAGATTCCGCCCGCTACGCCTCCGGGGAATATTTCGGGAAATGGCGGTTGCAAGGGGCTGCGCTTCGGGGACAGAGGGGCGACGGTAGACTTGATCCAGCGGCAGTTAAAAGCTTTGGGTTATTTTGAAGGCGACGTTGACGGCAAGTTTCGCGAGCGCACTCTTTACGCTGTGACTCGTTTTCAGCAAGATTATAATTTGGTTTCTGACGGCTGCGCTGACACTGCCACTTTGACTGCTATCGATGCCGAGATGAGGTCTAATCAAATTACCTTATATCCTGGAGAAAATGACGAGCAGAGTAATGCTGGAGATTTTCTGGAGTTGGGCGACACAGGCCGAGAAGTTGAATTTGTGCAGCGGCGGCTGCAACAATTGGGTTATTACAGGAGCCAGATTCACGGTTGGTTCGATCGACCAACTCAGATAGCTTTGATCCGGTTTCAGAAAGATAGCGGGATGTTCGGGACTGGTCGGGTGGATCGCAGCACTCGATCGGCTTTGCGACTAGGCCACAGGCAGGCAGCAAAGGCGCAGCAGCCAGTCGCAAGGGGTATCCGGCGGGGTGATAAAGGGCCTGCGGTGCTACAGCTTCAATCAGCACTCAGAAGTCTGGGCAAAAATCCCGGCCCGGTGAACGGAGTATTTGGAGCCGAGACTGAATGGGCGGTGCTGTCGTTTCAGCAGGAACGCAATTTGTCTCCGGCGACGGGTATTGCCACTCCGGCAACTTTGACCGAAATTCAAAACGGATTGGCTCGGAGGTTGCCTGTTCCTGCTGTTCCGATTAGCAGCACTGTCAATTCTCGTCGATCGAGCATTTAATACTGACAAAGGTGGCTGCAAGACCTCGGCTTTTACAGGGGTTCAGTCACCGGAGTTTTGGATGCTCAGACGAGATATGCCCTCGATCGAGCTCAGAGCAGTTACGGCGTTAGCAGTGACGATTTGTTGAGTCAAACTTTTTAGGGACTTGCGGACGCTACATCAAACAAATCGGGTTTCTAACTTCCGAGTCATTCGTCAAATGATGTATTTGCCTTAAAAAACCGGTTTCGGCGTAACTGCGATCGCACTTGCGCCGGTTTTTTGTTAATTATTGTAACAATCTGTACTTGAAACGCGAAAATAGTGTACCTTCACTCGATTGACTCCAGAATGTTGTGGCCGTTTTCGGCGATCGACTTCGGACAAGACCAATTGCTCGAAACCAAAGACGGCCATCCCATCCGCAAAGCTTCGTGACACACCGTATGAATAGTTAGCTGGCAGTCTAGCAGGTGCAATCCAGACTTTTCAGCTTGCTTCATACCTGTTTTCAAAATCGAATCGTTGTTAAATTCGATCGTTCTGTTGCACTGAACGCAGACTAAGTGGTGGTGGTGGTGCGGATAAGGCTGATTTATTTCATAATGTTTGTGACCTTCTGCTAGTTCTAGTTCACGGAGCAGGCTCATCCTTGCCATTAACTTTAAAGTTCGGTAAATGGTGGACAAGCTAATGTTTTCTCCGCGATTTTTTAACAAAGTGTACAAATCCTCGGCACTCAGGTGATTGCCTTTGGGGAGGTTTTGAAAAACGTGCAAGATGGTTTCCCGTTGGGGAGTCATCCGCCAGCCTTTGTCATTGAGTTCGGATTTGAATGAAGACGCGGTGTAAAGTGCCATTATGACCCTCTCAAGAAAGTCTGCCTATTGACAATCATACACAACGATCGAGATATTGTGCAAATATCCGAGCTTATTGAAAAAAGGTTGAGGAAAAAATTTATTTTTTGATATTTTTCGATGGCAAATATGCCCGAAAGCCCCAGACAGAAGACATAGAAATCCTTGAGAAGTAGAAATCAATACTTCTGCTTTCCGTCTTCTATCTAGATTCAGAAACCGACAGTAGATGCACGCCCATTAATTTAATTGAGAGACTCCAGATAATCACGGACGCGGTTGCGGCGCTTTGGTTGACGGAGTTTTTGCAACGCTTTAGCTTCTATTTGGCGGACTCGCTCGCGGGACAAGTCGAGAGCACGACCGATTTCTGCCAGAGAGTAGGGGTGTCCGTCGCCCAAACCAAAGCGCATCAGAATTACATCTCGTTCGCGGCTGGTCAAATCAGCCAAAAGTTGCTGCAAGTCGCGGTGCAGAGCTTCCCGCATCAGCATTTCTTCTGGGGAGATGCTGTCGGTTTCGAGCAAGTCGCCCAATTCTGTATCTTTTTCGTTGCCCACTTTAGTTTCCAGAGAAACAGAGCGCGGGACTCGCAACAAAACTTCTCGGACTTGGGATGGTGTCATTTCCAGCTCGATCGCGATATCATCGATGGTAGCTGTCCGACCTTTTTCTTGAGAAATTTTGCGCTGGGCTTTTTTGATTTTGTTAAGTTTTTCGGTGATGTGAACGGGGAGGCGGATGGTGCGGCTTTGAGTAGCTATCGCCCGCGTAATTCCCTGCCGAATCCACCAGTAGGCATAGGTGCTAAACCGATAGCCCCGCGTCGGGTCGAATTTTTCGACGGCTCGCTCCAATCCGAGAGTACCTTCTTGTATTAAATCTAGCAACTCTAAACCGCGATTTTGATATTTTTTCGCTACCGAAACAACCAGGCGCAGGTTCGCCTTAATCATGTGGTCTTTTGCTTCGATGCCTTCAGCTTGAATTCTTTCTATCTCCTCGACAGTCATCTCTGCCAATTCTGCCCAATGGCGCTTGCCTTCGGACATAATTCGTTTTAGTTCTGGCACGTCGCCTACACCTGCTGTTAATGCCCAGCGTTCCAGGGAAGGCTTGTGTCCCAACTGTGCGGACAGGCGATCGCGCACCTCTATTACATGAACGAAGCGCCCAATTAGCCCTTCTTCCTGAGAGGCGACGGTACTGCGTAATTCCAGTAGTTTGATATAGCGCTGAACTTTTTGAGCTTCAGAGACTTCTTCGTCTCTACCTAAGAGACGAACGCGACCGATTTCTTGTAAGTAAAGGCGCACTAAATCCGTAGTGCGGCGGCTGGCATTTTTTTGCAATTTGGATGCTGTCTCTGCATCCTCAATCTCTGCTGCGCGTTGGTCGATGAGTTCGTCCCCAGCTTCTTCAGCATCTTCATCCAACACATCTACATCTTGCAATGGATTGACTTGCAGTTGTTCGTCGAATTCAGCTTCAGCGTAAAAAGAGGTGGCTGGCATAGTGATTTTCTCAGTTGCTCCGGGTGAAAAGATGCTACGCTTAGCGGTTATTTATAATTATGATGCCCGCTTTATTAGGACGAACCATCACCGCTGTTTGTTTCTTTACTAACTTTCGTGACTTTTTTTGCTGTTGTTCGATCGAACTTTGGCAGCCCCACTTCTTTTACAAAGATTCAGGAAAACCCTAAGAACTTTCTGATGTAACAGGTTGAAGGCCAGAAAAGTGCGTTGTACTTCTTTGTTTGTATAGCTAGTATAGATAGTGACAGGCTAAAAACAAGTGACGTTCGTCAGAAGTTAAGTTAATCTTCATCACCAATAACCTGGTTCCCGATCACTTCGGAAAATTAAGGATTTTTTTAATAAAACTTTATATAACTCGGCGGGATCAACTAAATACCTGCTGTGGGTGGAAGTTTAATCCCTTGCAGAATATGAGGTTCAGAGTTGATCTTATTTTCAATACCGAGTTGCGGCTGACGAAAAAACCGGGTTTCCCGACAAAAATTTAGGATTTAAACTGATAATTTGAGGAAAAAACTCGCTCGATCGAGGTTTTTTGCCGGAATCGCTTTTTTTGAGGAAACAGCAGCCGATAATTATTTTGCTGTTGGCTGTGGCTTCTGGTTCAACCTCACCCAAGAGAAACGGCATCGGAAACCGAGTTTTTTGCACTCGCGCTTGGAGGACGGAAAAAGCTGGTTGTTCCTGCTGTTACCGGAGGTCGATCGGGTTTGATACGGCGTGCGCTAGATTAACCGCACGCACTATTGGATCGCGCGTGCGGACTTCAGTTTGTTCTCAGACTGCGGAATTTAGTCCGCACTACAAACCCTTTTTTGATGGTAATCGATCGGACATGATATGAGCTAGTGTCCGATCGATCGCCAGTGCACCGCGAGTTTAAATTGCTAGCGCGGGTAAAGTTTCATCAACTCCTTCACCTGTTCGGCGTGATACGAACTGCGAGTTAAGGGAGAAGCAACAACTTGCAAGAATCCCAAAGATTCGCCAAACTCTCTCCAAGCATCAAACTGTTCGGGCGGCACAAAACTTTCTACATTCAAGTGCTTTGGAGTCGGTTGTAGGTACTGTCCAACTGTCAAAATATCGCAGCCGACAGCCCGCAAGTCGTGCATCGCCTCCCGAATTTCGCTGTCTGTTTCTCCCAGTCCCACCATGATCCCGGATTTGGTGTAAACCCCCGGTGCGATTTGGCGGCTGCGCTGTAACAGTTCGAGGGTGCGATCGTACTTTCCTTGCGGCCGCACTTTCCGGTAAAGTCGCTTTACGGTTTCGGTATTGTGGTTGAGTACATCGGGGCGGGCTGCGAGAATAATTTCTAAAGCTTGCCAATTGCCGCACAAGTCGGGAATCAAAACTTCTATAGTTGTATCGGGCATGGTCGATCGCACCGCTTGAATGCACTCGACAAACACAGACGCGCCCCCATCCGGCAAATCGTCCCGGTTGACAGAGGTAATCACAACGTGATTCAGTTTTAGCCGCTGCACAGCTTGCGCCAATCTTTCGGGTTCCGTCGGATCTAAAGCTTGGGGCTTTTTCTCAAAATCGATATCGCAGTAAGGACAGGCGCGGGTACAAGCCGGGCCCATAATCAAAAATGTCGCAGTACCCGCGTTGAAGCATTCCCCAATGTTGGGGCACGAAGCCTCTTCGCAAACCGTATTCAGGGATAAATCCCGCAAAATTTCTTTGACGTTGCCGACGCGCTCCCACTGGGGGGCTTTAACTCGCAACCACTGGGGCTTAACTGTCACGTCTGTCTCCGCCTGAGTAGTGTTTTACTAATTATTATATACGAGCTTGCTCAATTTTGACTTGAATGTGATATCGTAAAATGTGATGACTAAATTCGGGATGTAGCGCAGCTTGGTAGCGCACCTCGTTCGGGACGAGGGGGTCGCAGGTTCAAATCCTGTCATCCCGATTTTAAAATTAAATTTGATATTCTGCAGCCAGTAAGTTTGTTTCGGGCGATCGTCCGGCTGTCTATACTTGTACTGAGCTGAAATTGTCGATCGGGCTGTTCATCCCCCTTGACTCTAAAAATCAACTGTAACGGTTATTTTTGCAAAGCAATGTAGAGAATAATGTGTCAAGAATCAGAGCAGCAGTAGACAGTAGAGAGCAAGTCTGAATATTCTCTCTTTGTTGAGATTCGAGACTGTGTTTGATTGTATGTACTCGATCATGAGAAATTTTACCAAGGTTTGAAACTAGAGGCAAGTAAAAACACTGCCATAGTAATTCTTAACGATTTCTTAATCAATATTTACACCTTGAGATAGATGTATTAATAGCTGAATAGGCTTACAATTGTAACCAATATTATATTAATTGTGAAATTTATCCAAAAATCGGAGGATATTCTAGTGCAAAGAAGTGGCAAAGCCTTCGGCTCCTGCTCTCGCTGCGAAACAGTACCCCAAAAAATAGAGGGTCGCGGAGGCTTATACCTGTGGTTTCCAGTGTCGCACACGCTGAACAAGGTTATTTCTGCACTGAGGGAGACAAAACTTGAATTCCAGCTTTTAGAGGAGAGCAAGTGTTTGTACATTACCCTGGAGGGAATAGCAAAAGAAAACTTTAGCGCCCTATCAGCCTCGGTGTTGACAAATCAAGAATTGAAAGAAACAAAAGTTTTGTGGATGCGGGAAGTTGAACAGCCACAATTTAGCGATTTTTATCGCAGCACTTCCTTAGACTCTTTTATTAACTTCAGCAATTCTGATTGGCTGTTAGATTTATTGTCCCAAGAACGCATTACTACACATTTTCAGCCCATTGTTTATACCTCAGATACTTCTAAGATTTTTGCCCATGAAGCGCTACTCCGAGGTATTGACGAGCAAGGAAACTTAATTCCTCCGGGTCGAATTTTTGGTCAAGCTGAATCAGCAGGTATAATTTTTCAACTAGATGCTTTAGCCCGGACTCGCGCTATTCGCGAAGCCAAGGTACACGAGATCAAAGAACTGCTTTTTATTAATTTCTCTCCGACTGCTGTTTACGATCCCGCTACGTGCCTGCGAATGACGGTGCAGGCTATTGATGAATCGGGAATTCCTCACAGCAATATTGTTTTTGAAGTAGCAGAATCTCAGCATCCTCCCGATATGGATCACTTGATTAAGATTCTGACTTTTTACCGAGAAGCGGGATTTTTAATTGCCTTGGACGATTTTGGCAGCGGTTCTTCTAATTTAAATTTGATGCACCAGTTGCGGCCGGATTTTCTAAAGTTGGATATGCAATTGATTCGCAACGTTCATCAAGATTATTATAAGGCATTAATTACTGAAAAAATGTTAGAAGTTGCCGCTCAATTACAGATTAAAACTGTTGCTGAAGGCGTGGAAACTGTGGAGGAGTTGGAGTGGGTGCGACAGCGGGGAGCGGATTTTGTTCAAGGTTTTTTGATTGCTAAGCCTTGTTCTCCACCCATCGCAGTTACCAAATATATGGGTGGCGTAGAAGCTGTTTCTTTGTCTGGCTAAACGCTCAAATTTGCTCGTTTCCAGGTTCTGCCTCCAATAAAATAAGACAAGTTCGAGCCAGAGCCTCTAGATATTCATTACCAGGCAGAGCCTGGTAACGAGAAATCAGAAAATCAGAAAATATTAAACGCTTAAATTGCGCCGCAAAAAGCTTTCTAGGGATTCCATTCTCATGTTGTAGATAGACTCCAAATTTTGCACTTCTTCGGGAGTGCAGAAAAACTCGTTACCCAACAATACCCGCAAAGTTCCTAAGCTTTTTTGAGCTTGAGGATTCAACAAACCCAAGACATTTCGCAAGCCGTCAAACACAACCAAGGGCGGGTTAATTACCACAGGTTCGCGATTGAACAAGCGTCCGAAAATCCGGGCAATGTCGTCTCTGCTCAGAACATCGGGGCCGCCGACTGCTAAAATTTGGTTGCGCGCGCCTTCGACTGTTGGCGAGTCTGCGGCAATCTTTGCTAAGTCGTCGGTACTGACAACAGAGGTGCGGTTTTTGCCGTCGCCAATCAGCAGGTAAAGTCCGGTTTCTCGAAATCTTTCTGCTAGCGGTAATAAGCTGGAAGCAAAACCGGCAGGCCGCAAGATTGTATAATTCAATCCGCTGTTTTGCAGGTATTTTTCAACTTCTCGTTTGGCTTTGAATACTGCGGAATCTTCGTATCCTCGATCGACTCCCAGTACCGAAATAAAGACAAAGTGCTGCACTCCCGCTTCTTTGGCGCAGTCGATCAATTCTATGTTAGCGCGGTAGTGTACTGCTTGAACATCGCCGCCGGTGCCGTGGCTGCTGATGATGTACTGCACTCCTTGGCAGGCTTTTTTAATATCTTTGTCTTGTTTTAAGTCGCCAATAAAAATCTCGGCGCCTCGGTTTTCTAGTTCTGAGTAGCGAGATGCGAGGCGAACGAATGCGCGGACAGGCTTCTCTTGCTGTCTGATTTCTCGTACAATTCGGCGGCCTAGTGCGCCTGTTGCTCCGGTTACTAAGAACATGATTTTTAGTTGTTGGTTGTTATTAACCTTATAACTTATAAATCAAATTTCGACAATTACGGGGGCGTGGTCGCTGGGTTTGATTAATTTTCTGGGAGCAATGTCTATTGTACAGTTTTTTGCTTGTTCGTACAGGGGAGGGCTGAGATAATGGTGGTCGATTCTCCAACCATTGTTGCGGGGAAATGCGGCAGCGCGGTAGTCCCACCAGCTATAATGACCGCCTTCTGTGGTGAATTTCCGAAAGGGGTCGTTTAATCCTAATTCTATGATTTCTGTGAGTGCGAGGCGCTCGGCAACAGACAAGCCGACGGAGTTAGCATTGGCTTTGGGATTGTGGATATCTCGATCGTCCGGGACGATGTTGAAGTCGCCGCAAATGCACAAGTTGGGGAATTTATCTAGTGCTATTTTGAGGTATTCTTGCAGCAGTTTGAGCCACTTTAGCTTGTACTCATATTTCTCGCTGCCAACTTCGGAACCGTTGGGAACGTATACGCAAATAATGCAAATATCGTCGATAATCCCGGCGATGAGGCGTTTTTGTTCGTCAAAAATACCTGTGGTTTCGTCGCCGAGAAGGGGGGCAAATCCGCTGCTGATTTGCGTTAGGGGCGATCGGCTAAAAATAGCGACGCCGTTGTAGGATTTTTGACCGGAAATATAGCAGTTGTAGCCGAGATTGGTGAAGGGTTCTAGGGGGAAGTCTTTGTCTGTGACTTTGGTTTCTTGCAAGCAGAGAATGTCTATTTGGTTGGTTTGCAACCAGTTAGTAACGTGTTCGATGCGGGTGCGAATTGAGTTGACGTTCCAGGTAGCGATTTTCATTTTTTGTTTGTTATGTACTCTCTGATTGCTGGCTCGATCGTGAAGTGCGATCGCCCGTTTTGTTTGACTGTTTCAACTAATGACCGTCGTCCTAAAGATTGCATGACTTTCAAGAGTTCTGGCGGTGATAGTTGCAGGTTGTCTGGCTTGTTTGAGATGTCTGCTGGTTCGATCGCACTTGCTAGCCAAGAGATAACTTGTTGTTCGGATGCTGTTAGGCGATCGCACTGCTGCTGCAATAGTGATTCTAAGTCACCTAAAAACAGGGTATCATAGGAGAGGAATTCGGAAACGCTGCCGCCGAACAAGTCTTGAATTAATGTGGCAATTATATTTAACCATAAGGGATTGCCTCGGTAAAGGTCGATTAGTTGTGACCATTTTTCCGGTTCTGCTAATCCTTTTTCTCTGAATATTTCTTGTGCTTCCGGGCCTAAAGCGTTGAGTTGCAGAGATTTGCAGGGGCGGTTTTCACCTTCTAAGGCGGCGATTTCTCTGGGTTTTTCCCAACTCAGGAGGATTAAGCAACTGTTGTGGGATGATTCTGTTATTTGTTTGAAGAATGCGCCGTAATTTTCATATCCAGGTTGGTAATTTCCTGCGAGTTGTCCGCTGCTGAAAATGGTTTGGATATCATCGAGGATTAGGAGACAGCGGTGCGATCGTAAATATTCTAGTAGGGGCAATCCCCCCGTGGTTGCCGTTTCTTCGGGATAGGGAACGGGCACGGGGGCATCGCCCCTACAGAATTTAATTAAGTCGGTTTGGAGTGATGCCAGGGGTGGAGAGTTGCGGAGACTTCGCCAGATGATGCGATCGAATTCGTGTTGAATTTGTGAGATTAGTTGGAGAGTAAGGGCGGTTTTGCCAATACCGGATAAGCCTAAGATGGTGATGAGGCGGGTGCGGCCTAAAATCCAGTTTTCGAGCGTGGTGAGTTCGGATGTGCGGTTATAGAATAGGTTGGGTTCTGGTGCATCAGCTAAATCTAAATGTATTTTCCGTTCGGAATTGCTTGTTTTTTCGTTAAATTTATTCTTGTCTTGCGGTTCAGATTGTGAGACTTCTGGGGAGGGCAAACTTTCAGAAGAGAGGTTGCCAATATGGATACAGCCATTCCCGACGAGTGAGACAATATTAGAAGCTTGTAAATTTTCCAGTTTGGCTCTAAAATTTGCTTTAGATACTTGTTCCTTGCCTAATGCAACTGATAAAAGTTTCCATAATTTAAAGCCAACCTCTTTAACGTATTTCTCTGAACGGTTGTGATGCTGTGCAATTTCTTTATATTTCTGATTGTTCCAAGCACCACGTAATATAGCTTTTTGCAGACTATCTAAGTGTTTTCCCGTAGTAGTCAAAGCTAGATGGTCAACAAATTCTAAAGCTTCTTCAACGTCCATCGGTCACGTATATGCAAGGGGTTGAGCTAATTATAACCTAAGTAGGCATAACTTTTTCAAACTTGACCACCTAAATGTGACTTTTTATGGCCTGACCATTAAGAGAAAGTTCCTACTAAATATGACTTTATAGGCCTTGACAAACTTTAGCATTTAGGAAATAATAATTCATGCTAATCATAAATTAAAAATACTTATGGAAAGAGCGCTTGGTAAGTGGATATTTTCAGGTTTCCCTGGTTTAGAATATGTAATGGCTGGGTATATTTTAGTCGGAATGATAGTAGGAATACTGGGATTTTTTGTATTTTTTTACTTGCTCAAGTGCCTAGTGAGTAATAAAAATCCCTTAAAATATTCAGATCCCTTATCTCAACAGCCTAAAAAATATAAGTTTCTAGTAAAGGTTTGCATAGCTTATATAGCTCTAAACTTTTTCCTACTTTTTGTCCCTTATGGAGGTTTATCATCAGGTATTTTAGGTCATTTAGTCTTAATGTTATGGATGATTTCAAACGATCCGAAAGATTCAGGAGCTGGTTTTGTTTTTATATTTGGAATAATATTGATGGGAATTATTGGATGGGGGGCTATTGATTCGGGGATTATTTCCTTGGAAAATTCACAAGATTGGACATTTGAAGATGAAATGCGAAGGGGTGAACAATTTGAGAACCAAAGGCAAAAAATGATACAAGAGTGCTATGCAAAAGGTGGTGATAGTATAATTTGCGATCGATAAGGTACTGGTAAACCTGATTGCGATTATTTTCATTTTAGATGTTATCATCTCAATAGCGTAAAGCTAACTGAACTAATTTGGGGAATTATAAACTAATTGTAGTATGGAAAGCTACCCTCTCTTTAGGGAAATTAGTTGAATGGAGACAGAATAGAAAATGGCAGTCCTGTAGAATACTAAGGGGAATACAAGATGGCTAGAGATATAGAAGCAAGACGAACTAGATACAATGGGGTGACATTCAGATCTAAGTTAGAGGCTCAATGGGCTGTCTTCTGGGATGAGCTAGGAGTGAAATGGGAGTACGAACCACAGATGTTTGAGCTTCCAGATGGAAAGCAATATATACCTGATTTGTGGATAGTTGATTTAGCTTTATGGGTCGAGATTAAGCCTAATGCAAAAATTGCACACGAAGAGGATGCAAAGTGGAAATGTGAACAATTAGCTTATAAAACTGGCGACCGAGTATACTTAGACCAGGGTGGATTCGCTTGGCCTATTTCTGAAGACTGGGCATACTCAAATGCCTTTGTTGCAGGGGGTGCCGAGGTATACTCAGTTCTTTTTTACGAGATCACGGGTCATGTTGAAGGAGATTTTATATATCACTCAGAGAACCATTATTGGGCTACCTGCCCTGAATGTGGGAAATTAGGGATTGCGAAAGACCTACGAGAAGGCTACTCAATCAATTATATTTTTTCATGTGAGTGCTATACCCGGACCCGGCATCTTTCGCTACATAGCAATTCTGAAATAGTAATGAAAGCATACGATAAAGCATTAAAATATTGGAGCTAAAAAAAATCAAAATTTCCTATCATAGCTATATAGATAAATTTCTCACTGTTAAAGCTAACCTGATGATTATCTAATCAAATCCCGATCGCGAATTGAGAATTTTTCATTCTGAGTTTGCAGGTACTTGAACGAAAATCCCAGACTTTCCGGCGGTTTCCGTTGACAAGGGACAATTTTAGACTGAGGTTTCTTCTTTGACACGGGCCGAATAATATTTTTTCATCGACTCTTGAGAAATAATCGCATCACAAGATTCGTCTCTCGGCAAATCCCCTCTCGCTTCCAGCCAAGGCATTTCACTGCAAATCATTCGTTCCAAAGTTTCATCATCATACTCAAAATATGCCTCGGCAACTTCTTCGATAAATTGCCCAATTTTTTGGGGAAGTTTCGGTTGTTCGATTTTCTCTGTAATTGGTTCCCAACTAAATTGGTGTTGATACTTGTCTAATAAATCAGGAATCACCGGCCCGTGAATCCATGCTTGAAAATCTGCATCAAATAGCGGCTTACCGTAAACTCCTAAATACCAAGCTTGAGCGTAGTACATGAGTTTTTGTAGCTTGTAGACGTTGATTGCTACATCAGTTTGCGTGGCTAACCAGATGAAAGCATTTGCAATATCTCGATCGCTCAATTTGTCCGAATTAGCTGGAACCGCAACAACTTTCAGTTGACCTTCGCCTATCTGTTCCAATAGTTCAGAAACTGACAAGTTAAATTCTCCGGCAATTTCCTCAACTCTTTGCCAGACTGGAGAACTTACAGTTATTTGATATTCAGTTGTGATTGAGGTAGCTTGAGTCATGGCAGTTCTGAGAGCTAACTTAAATAATTGTAGCAAACAGTGCAGAATAATTACGTAAAGGCGATCGCCCTTACATCCCAAATTGTCAAAAAGTGCGATCGCACTTTTGCCCCTATACTTGCAAAAAAAATCCATCCGAGATAAACTGGAAATAGAAACTAAGCAACCTCTGATGATTGAAGCAAAAAACCTATGAGCACTCAAAGCTTCACAGCCATCATTTACAAAGAAGAAGATATGTATATTGCCGAATGTCCCGAAGTCGGCACAGTTGACCAAGGCGAAACCATAGAAGAAGCGATCGCCAATCTCAAACAAGCTACAAAACTCTATCTCGAAGAATGTCCCTTACCAAAAATAAGTCCCAGGTTTGTAACTAGCATAGAAGTTAGCTATGCCTAGATTGCCCAGAATATCAAGCCTAGAAGTAATTAGTGTATTAGAACGTTTAGGATTCTATCAAGCTAGGCAAACGGGTAGCCATATTGTCCTCAAAAAACCTCTTCCAGACGGAGAAATTGTTTGCGTTGTGCCACTCCACCGCGAGTTAAAAATTGGTACACTCAGCGGTGTTCTAAAGCAAGCAAAGGTCACACCTGATGAGTTTATCGCGAATTTATAACTGTCAATAACCCGGTTTCTCTGATACGCGATCGCCCTTACATCCCAAATTGTCAAAAAGCGCAACCTCTGGGAACTGTATCATTCAAACCAACTCCGACACTCTGCGCCGCCCTTCCACGGCTTCATACTCATCCTCTAAAAGCCAATACTGTGCCTCATCATAACCCTTACTAGAAAACACAACCTTATAACCCTCAGCCGGATTTTAGATCCGACAATTCCCCTCGCGTCACTTTTTGTTTCAAACTTCCCTTGCCATTTGTACTCCACATCCTCATCAATTGTCGAAAATCTAATATCCCGCCCTCAGCCATTTAACGAAACACCATTCGCTATTTTTGTCAACCTCAAAATTCCTTTAAATATTTTAATTTTGTCAACACCAGATACCCCAACCAGTAAGGCCAAATCAGAAAAATAGATTAGTTCAAAAAGCCACTCTAGGAAAATCTAAAAAATCTACTTTATTGATGCTCATTTCCCCCTCCAATCCATTAATCATCAGCGTCTATCAGCCAACATCTGCGGTTAAAAACTAACATAATTTTGCCGCCACCAAGCCCGCACAAACTTAATCTCCTCAAACGTATAACATTCTTGTAAAAAATCATAAATCGCTCTCAACCGTTCATCTCCAATAACTTCAATAGCGTGTACAATAGCCTGCTGGCGTTCCGATTCCACCAACAAATTTATATCAACTTCCCGGCCCGTATCCATCAATTCTACCAAATGTCCCGCAATAGTATTCTGGCTCATCCCCCGCATTTCTGCGATAACTTCTACAGTCACACCTTGCTTGTGCAATTCCCAGGTTTGCATCTGCGAATAAGACGGAACATTAGCAAGATTGGGAGGATTAACCACATCAGAAGGTGCAGCACCTGTGGACAATCCTTGTTCTTTACAAAAAGTGTGAATTGCCTCTAAAAAAACCTTGCCGTACTTATTTCGTTTGTTGCTACCAACGCCGTAAACATCCTCAAATTCGGTGAGATTTTGCGGGCGTTTTTCAGCCATGTCTCGCAAGCTTCTATCGGCAAAAACTACGTAAGGCGGCACAAATTGTTCATCAGCAATTTGTTTTCGCAGCGTGCGAAGTATGGCAAATAAACCTTCGACTTCTACAGCCAAAGACCGCACTCTTCCCTGTACTTCCCGCTGTGCTTCTATGGCAATTTCAACAGTTCGCTGGCGTTTCATGATTTCCCAACTTTTTTCGTTGAGTTTCAAGATGGGAAAACCGTCGGTTTTTTCGTCTAACAAACCTTGATTGATCAGCGAACGGCTCAATCTTTTCCAATCCTCTGCACTTCTGTCTTTGCCAATGCCGTAAGTAGAAAGTTGCTGGTGCTGGTATTGCAATATTTTTTGATTTTTTGAGCCGCGCAGTACGTCGATAATATGATTCATGCCGAATTTCTCTTGGCATCTCGCGATGCAGGAAAGAAATTTCATTGCTTCTATTGTCCAATCTTCAACTGGTTTTTTGTTGCAACAGTTGTCGCAATTGCCACAATTGCCTGGAAATGAATCGCCAAAATAATTTAATTGGACTGTGCGGCGGCACTCGCTGGATTCTGCATAGTTAATTACTCGCCGTAACTGTTGGCGGGCTATTCTTTGTTCTTGTTCGTCTGGTTTTTGCTCAATGATGTATTCGATGGTTTTGACATCGCCGAATCCAAAAAATAAGGTGCAATGGGATGGTTCGTTGTCTCGGCCTGCGCGGCCTGATTCTTGATAGTATCCTTCGAGATTTTTGGGTAAGTCGTGGTGAATTACAAACCTTACGTCGGGTTTGTTGATTCCCATACCGAAGGCGACTGTTGCTACCATTACTTGTACGTCGTCGCGAATGAAGCGGGTTTGGTTGGTTGTGCGATCGCTATCGCTCATGCCGGCGTGATAGGGTAAAGCTTGGATGCCGCTTTGTTGCAATTTGTAGGCAACTTCGTCAACTTTTTTGCGGCTGAGACAGTAGATGATTCCTGAACCGCCTTTTTTTTGGATGATTTGCAAAACTTGGGCAAAACTGTGTTTGGTTTTGGGGCGAACTTCGTAGTATAAATTGGGGCGGTTGAAGCTGGCGACGTGGATGTAGGGATTTCGTAGATTTAGCTGCTGGATGATGTCTTCACGGACGCGCTCGGTGGCAGTGGCGGTGAGTCCCATAATGGGGATGTTTGGGTAGCGATCGCGCACTCGCTGCATTTGCCTGTATTCTGGTCGAAAGTCGTGTCCCCATTCCGAAACGCAGTGGGCTTCGTCGATCGCAAATGCCGAAATTCCTAACTTTTCTGCTACTATATCCAAAAACGGCAAAAATCTTTCACCCAACAATCTTTCGGGCGCAACGTACAGCAATTTAATTTTACCTTCGAGAATTGCTGTTTGGCGCGATCGAGTTTCTATCGCGCTCAAAGTGCTGTTGAGAAAAGTCGCCCCAATGCCATTATCCTGCAAAGCTTCCACCTGGTCTTGCATCAGAGCAATCAGCGGCGAAACAACCACAGTCAATCCCGGTTTCAACAAAGCCGGTAATTGAAAACACAAAGACTTGCCACCGCCAGTCGGCATGACAATCATCATATCGCGTTTTTGTAAAGCAGCTTCGACAATTTCCCGCTGCCCGGTGCGGAAAGAGTCATAGCCAAAAAAATGTTTGAGGGATTGTTCGAGGGATGAGGGCGCGAGAGATGTTGGCGGATTCGACCCTGACATTTATTTGTAGTAATTGGTTGTTGACTTCTACCCTATTCTAGGTCTTTTGAGCACAATTACAGTTACAATATTTGAGAATCTAAATTTAACCAGAGAAACCGATGCCGAAAGCAATTTGGAATGGTGCCGTTTTGGCAGAAAGCGATAAGTGCGAAGTTGTGGACAACAACTATTATTTCCCGGCGGATGCAATCAACCGCGAGTATTTCAAAGATAGCAGCACTCACACTACTTGCGGTTGGAAAGGTGTTGCTAGTTACTACAGTGTGGAAGTCGGCGGGGAAGTGAATAAAGATGCTGCTTGGTACTATCCTACTCCAAAAGATGCTGCTAAGAATATTGCAGGATATGTTGCTTTTTGGAAAGGAGTTAAGGTTGAGGCTTGATATCAATTCCGGTTGAATTCAGAAATAATTGTTGACTGTTGACTGTTGACTGTTTAAATATTTGGACATTTGGACAAGATCAATGCAATCAGAAATAACTGTTGGCTGTTGACTGTTTGGACATTTGAATATTTGAATATTTGAATATTTGAACAATACCGATGCAATCGGAAACGATATCACACGAGTGGATGAGTTAAAAATTTGGGGCGGGTTTTGTGCGATTTTTGCACTTAAGCCGCCCCCTCAAATTTTAATCTTTTACCCAACCAGCGGCTGCTTCCCATCCCAAGCCGCGACGAACAACAATTGGTTCACTTGCTGTTAAATCGAGAATGGTAGAAATGTGATGACCGGGATCGGAATCATCATCGACAATGATATCTACTAACTTTAAAAAACAATCAAAAAGTTCAGCTTTGCCAAAGCTTTCTTCTTTTCCAGACGGCACTGCTGCTGTACCTTCTTCATCAGTGGTAATGTGAGCGGATGTGGAAATAATTGGATTTCCCAAGGCTTCCACAAGTGCAAAACAAAGCGGGTGGTCGGGAACACGAATACCTGTGGTTTTGCGTTTTGGACTCATTACCAATTTGGGCACTAACTTGGTAGCTGGTAGCACAAATGTGTAAGGGCCGGGGATTAACCGCTTGATAATTCGATATGCTTCATCCGTGACACTCGCATACTCGGTGATATTTGACAGTGAAGAACACAGGAACGTTAAAGGCTTATCATTGGATAGTTGCTTGATCCGCCTGACTCGTTCTACGGCTGATTTGGAGTTGAGATCGCAGCCGATCGCGTAAACTGTATCTGTGGGATAAAGCATCACTGCTCCATCTTTAAGAGCTTTTGCAATCTTCTCGATCCTGTCTTTTTGGGGTGCAACTGGATGCAGTCCGTAAATAATTGCCATGTTAAGATTTTGTAGGCTAAGTGGGCGATCGACAAATGTGCTAAAACAATCAATGTTGAAAATTAATTGCTAATAGTGAATAAAATAGCTTATTTTGACTGTCCCACCGGCATTGCTGGCGATATGTGTATCGGAGCCCTACTCCACGCGGGCGTTCCCTTAGACTACCTAATCGAAAAACTCAACTTACTCGGCATTTCGACAGAGTACCAATTGCGGGCGGAATTAGTCCAGCGGAACACTCAACAAGCAACTAAATTTTATGTCGATATAGCTGCCGATTTGCCCTTAAAATCAAACAATCCGGCTGCTGACTCCGCCCTCGATCCCTCGGAAACTGAATCGCCGACTTTCGACAACCGCCACCACCACCATCACGGGGAAGAACATTCTCACAGTCACGGCGAAGCAGATGCCGAAATTAGCCACAGTCATCAGCGCCATTTGCCAGAAATTGAGCAGATTATTATCTCTGCAAAATTGCCTCCGCGCGTGGAAGCTTGGAGTTTGGCCGTATTTGGCAAATTAGCAGATGCAGAGGCTGCAGTACATGGTATCCCCCCAAGCGAGGTTCACTTTCACGAGGTGGGGGCTACGGATGCAATTATTGATATTGTCGGTACTTGTTTGGGTTTGGATTGGTTGGATATTGACGAGTTTTACTTTTCGCCGATGCCGACTGGTGGGGGTACGGTGAAGGCCGCCCACGGTAGGTTGGCTGTACCCACGCCTGCTGTGATGCGGTTGTGGGAAACGCACCGAGTGCCGGTTTATAGCAACGGGATCGATCGCGAATTGTGCACTCCTACGGGAACTGCGATCGCCTGTACTTTCGCTGCTGCTTTTGGCCCGCCGCCGCCGATGCAGCTTCAGGCGATCGGATTGGGTGCGGGTTCTCGAAATCTGGCAATTCCTAATATTTTGCGCCTCTGGATTGGGGAGAAGGAAGAGGCGGAGAGGGGGAGAGGGGGAGAGTGGGAGAGTGGGAGAAAGACGGCTACTAATTCCCTATTCCCTATTCCCGATTCCCAATTACCAATTACCAATTCGCAGGAAACAATTTGTGTTTTGGAAACGCAAATTGATGATTTGAGTCCGCAGGCGATCGGCTATGTTTTTGATGCTTTGTTTGCCTGCGGAGCTCTGGATGTTTTTACTGCGCCAATTGTGATGAAAAAGTCGCGGCTGGGGGTTTTGTTAACTGCGATTTGTCATCCCGAATTTCAGGATGCTTGCGAAGCTGCGATCTTTCGCGAAACTACTACTTTGGGAATTAGAATCTCGACTCAACAAAGAACGATTTTGGATCGAGAAATCCAGAAAGTTACAACAGAGTACGGCAAAGTGCAAATAAAAGTTGCTAAGTCTGGACAAACGATTGTTAACGTGCAGCCGGAATACGAAGATTGTGCGGAAATTGCGCGAGTGAAAAACATTAGCTGGCGCGAAGTTCACCGGTTGGCGCTGCAAAGTTGGTACGATCGCACTTAATCAGTTCGCGATCGCACTCCGACAAAGAAACCGGGTTTTTATACCGAATCTGCGGGCCACAACGCAGTATTTTCGTAAAAAGCCCGGTTTCTGACTGGATAAATTCAGCAGATTAACCGCAGTATAATCTGTCGGGTTTGCTTTTCGATCGCGCAACCAAGCTAAAATATTGCCGAGATGCTGTTTGAGTTGAAATTGCAGTTTCAAAATGGGTTAATAGACGTTCTATTAAAGGATACAAAATCAGTTGAATTTATGAGTCGCCGATCTAGTCTTGGGTTTGGGATTCAATTAAAACATGAGTTTTCATGAGTTAAGTTTGTTTGCGATCGTTTATTGCTCAGCAGTTTGGATCGAGCGTTCTCTGACATACTCGACGATCGCAGGCTGTAGCATTAAACTTGTTGATGCGGTATCATTGAGCGATCGCCGATCTTCGATGAGCGATCGTTCAGCCAGCGCCTCCAATGCTTCCATCAGGTGCCTTCCCGAAACTTTGGGCAAAATTTCCGTTTTTAACTTCGCAGGGGTCGCTCCTTCTTGATTAATGGCGATCCAGTACATAATTTTTTGTTGCAGGGGAGACAAGCGATCGAACTGGCGATCGAGCAAATCCCACAAATCGCTAAAAACAGTATTTCCTTGCACTAAAAATGCGTGAATATCACCGCCAAAAAGTGTTTTAATCGTCGTTGCAGCAAGTTTGAGGGCGAGGGGATTGCCGCCAAAGTAGTTGACAATATCTTGACACTGCAATAGCGTTGCCTTTAATCCTTTGGCCGCGAGGAGTTGCTGGCATACTGGCGGTGAAACTCCGAATAGTTTGAGCGATCGCACGGGTAAATTTTCGCCCGATCGCACAGCAAAGCCGCCCGGTTGTTCTCTTCCAGTTAAAATCAGACAACTTCGGTGCGGTTCGTCAGCAATGCGCGCCAACAACTGTCGGTAATCTTCATAGCCTTGTTGATATTGTCCGCTGCGATTTCCACCTTGCAAAATCGACTCCAAATTGTCGAAAATTAACAAACAGCGTTTTTGCCGCAACTGTTCCATGAGAGCATCAATAGAGTGGTTGTTTGTGTGTTCTGAATTAGTTAATATCGGCAAAATATTGCTGAGGATAACATCTAAGGTTGGTGCTTGCTGCAAACTCCGCCAAATCGCAAATTCAAACTGAGATTGAATTTGCTGAGCGAATTTGACAGACAGAGAAGTTTTGCCGATACCGCCAAGTCCAAAAATACCGATCAGACGAGTAGAATTGCCGCTAATCCAAGTTTCTAATGTTTCGAGTTCCTGTTGTCGGTTGTAAAATTCGGAAACATCGATCGCTTCTCCCCAGTCTTGGATGCAGTTATCTGATGCGCGGCCATGCTGGTAGCGGCGCAAGACTGCTTGCAGATTTTGCTTTGAGACTTTTTCGCCGATGATTTGAGAGAGATTTCGCCACAAATGCGAACCGACGTGTTTTATATAGTCAGGTTCGTAAAGTAAGCGATCGGCTATCTCTTGATAAGAGTGTCCTTCCCAAGTTTCCAGAAATACGAGGGATTGAATGTCATTGAGTTTTTGCTTTTTCTTAAGAGATTGTAACAGATGGTCGATTAGGGCGATCGCTTCTTCTGCTGTCATAGTTGTTATTTTGATTGATTAATTCAGTAGATTTACCGATTATTCTGAGTGGGGGTTGCTTTTCAGGATAGAAAACAAATTTACTTAATTAACCGCAACGTAGTCCCTTTTATATTCGGCGGTTGAAACCAGGTTTACACAAACAAAGTCCGCCAATGCGGACTAAGAAGTAAGAGGGATATTTAAGCCGGATTTGGGAAGAGGTTAATTCCACAATCTCAGATGTCAAATCTCAAATCGATTGAGTGAATTTACGTAAGTTTACACAACTATGTCACTTTTTCTCACCGGCAGGGCGATCGGGGTGGTTTATTCTTTGAGTTAAGGCAGATCAGAAGGTGTTCCGGCTATTCAAAACTGATGATTTCAGCCGTACAAAAGCTTGTCACTTTTTCTCACCGGCAGGGCGATCGGGGTAGTTTATTCTTTAAGTTACGTCAGAGAACAAGTTGTTAAGACTGTTCAATAAACCGCTGGTGTGCGGAATAAACCGACTAGGAAGAGTCTTTTACTGCATCTGCGACGCAATTATAAGTTAGACCGCTTGAGCATCTGTTTGGGCGTAACTTGTGACCCATAGTTCTGAAATCATGATTAACTTAGATTGAAATCGGTTACTCAAGCTCTAATTTCTAAGAAAGCATACTTTCTTTACCTTCAAACATCTTTATGAGTTGAGAGTAGGGCTGATTTTAAACATCAACTGTTCGACCTGCTATAAGTTCACAGGAGTTTATTATGTCTGTAAGAATTACTGAGTTTCCCCCAAAAGCCAACACATCCGAACCCTTTGTTTTAAAGGGAACTACCACTAACGTAGACGACGGAGATGAGTTGTTAATCTTAGTTGATGACAAATTTGAAGTGGCACGTCCTCGCGTCCAAGGAGGTAAATGGGAAATTACCTTGATTTTTAATCAAACAGGCGATCGCAAGATTGAGGTCATTGCGTCGGATCAGGATCGCGCAGAAATTACGCTTCGTCTGGAAAGCGGCGAGATAAAAATCATTTCTCGAAGGGTTTGGGGAGCAAAACCACCGAACAATTCCTTAGCTGATCTTCCTAGTCCGAAACGTATCACCATACATCATACTGTCTTTCCAACTTTGTTTGTTACAGCGAGTCAAGCCACTGAAGAACAAAGAATGAGAGATATTCAAGCATCAGAAATGAAGTCTCCCCAAAACTTTAGTGACATTGGCTATCATTATGTGATCATGCCTAGTGGTCGTATCTATGAAGGCCGTCCCAACAGCAAAAAAGGTGCACATGATGTATTTAATGATGGTTTTGGAATTGCAATGGAAGGGTCTTTCCATCTGTCGGGAAGCAATATCACAGATGAGCAATTTGACTCTACCGTTGCATTGTGTACCCAGCTATGTAAAAAAATTGGGATTACTGATCCAACGACTTTAGTCTCTACACCAATTGATAAGGATAGAGAACCTTCCCCTAAGAGTCTTCCCCGTATTATTGGACACCGCGATCGAGTCGATACAATTTGTCCAGGCATGGGAGAAGCTCGGCTAAAAGACCTTCGACAAGCCGTTAAAGCACGGCTGTAAGGCTATGTAAAATAAATGCTTCTAGTGAATATGAATCAGTAGTCTCAAAATTGAGGAAAATGTATGTCAATACGAATTGAAGGAATCGGTGATGGGCTAAGTGAAGAACAAAGAAATGCGCTTGCAATCATGACTAACTTGCCTATAGAACGCTTTAGCAAGCTCAAGAAAGACTTTTTGAAAATTAGTGGCTCCTCAGACTTGCTTGATGCAGATACACTCTTCAAATTTCTTGACCTTGCTGAAAAAAAGCGACTGGATCTATCTAATGAAGGTGTAATCCGCTTTAAGGACATTCATCTACCAGGGGGTAATCACGGTAGTTTAAGAGGTGTGATTGGCAAGGAAACTGCAAATGTCTACTATGACGTACTTACGATGCCTGATGGACTTGTTTTCACAACATCTTATGCCAAAGGTGAAATTATCTCTCAACTTGATGAGATTAGAAGCCGTGGTTATGAAACCTTAATCATGGAAGCGGCTGAAGACTTTGACATTCAACCTTCGGTAATTGGCGGTGTGGGATCGCGTGAATCCCTTTGGGGGATAATTCTTAGCCCACCAGGAGCAGCAGGTACAGGGGATGCTGGGCATGGTCGTGGGCTGATGCAAATTGATGATGGTGCTCATGATTTCGCTAGAACTGGTAACTGGAAAGACCCGAGAGCCAATATTCGTTATGGTTGCGATCTTCTCGCTGATAATAGGGCTGTTCAAAAACGTGAAGGGTTGACTGGAAGGCAGCTACTGAAGGCAACTCTCGCCAGCTATAATGCCGGACTTGGAGCCGTTTTACGTGCTCTCGATCGAGCAATTGATGTTGATTCGGTCACGGCAGGAGGTGATTACGGTAAAGACGTATTAGATCGAGCAGGTTGGTTTCAGAAGTTTGCCGGGTGGAATTAATACTGTATAGGTATATCAAATTGAGGAACAAAACCATGTCAAATTCAATGAATGAATTGATGCCTAACTTATACGTAGGCTGTACGGGTACAGATGTAGAAAAGCTACAACAGAAGTTACAAGAACTTGACTTTTATAGTGGACAAATTGATGGTCTTTTTGGTCAAGAAGTCGAACAAGCAGTGATCGATTTTGAAGACAGTCAGGGATTTGCACCTGATGGTGTAGCAGGTGTTTTCGTCTTAGAATCTTTGGGCTTGCTAAAGATTGAACGAGATCCTGAGTAAGTTCTAAAAAACCAAAATCATTATTTTTTGTGAGTAAATATCATGGTATTGTTCAAAGAAATTAATCTTCGTCTTTGTCCCTCTACCCCAATCATTAAGGGTCTCAATGATCAGATTCTGGCGGAGTTCGATGTAGTTGCTCCCGGTAAACTCATAAGAATTGACGATCTCAATGTGTCTCTCAGTAGGGCGGCGGCGGCAGTTCCTTTTGTAGGGGGACCTACCGCTAAAGCAAAATTGAAAGCAGCGATCGATAAGCGCGGCATAACACTTAGCATTAATTCTGGGTATCGAACTTTTGCCCAACAGTTCCTACTGTTCCGCCTGAAGCATCTCGGTGGGTGCAATCCTAATCCTGTTGCTCGACCCGGAACCAGCAACCATGAAAGTGGCCTAGCGTTAGACATAAATGAACCCTTGACTTGGAAACCTTTCCTCGAAGATCAAGGATGGAGACATTTTGGACCTGTCGATCCTCCTCATTATGATTTTGTTGCGGGAGGGACCGATCTTCGCAGTTTAGGAATTAAAGCCTTCCAAAGCCTCTGGAATAAGCATAATCCGGGAGATCCACTTGATGTTGATGGTTCGCTAGGTACGGATTGGGAAAATTCTAAAACTATTAAGCGATTAATGAAATCGCCTATAGATGGCTTTTCTTAGCTAGCTCTGGCAACAGTGGTCGCCATTGCTATTGGGGGCATTCCCGAATACAAATCGTCCTAATCTATTGTTCGATTCCTAAGAATGCGCCGTGTTTATGAGTTCTTGCAGCATTAGTCATCGCGGCCTAACAATGCCCATGCACACCGACCGCCGAGAAGTTAGTGGTAAGCCAAACTGCTAGTTATTAGAGTAGCGATCGCACCTCGTCACTTCTTCATCTCCTCACCAAATAACAGGAAATGAAGGTTGCAAGTGCGATCGCCCTTTCCTCTCGATCGACTTCCCAACTTACAAACCTTTACAAAAGTCTGTCACTTTTTCTCACCGGCAGGGCGATCGGGATTTTGTTATTCTTTGAGTTTTGGAAGACGCAGTTAATCGCCTTTCGGGCATAGTGCGCTCTCCCCGTTTGGTCAGTAAGGCTGAAGCATGGCGTAGTTTATGCAGTCGGACGACACATATGCTGGTATAATCTGAAAAAGCAGACGTTGTAAATTGAACCCATGTTGTTTGATTGGGACGAGGAAAAAGCCAGAAGCAACCTTGCCAAGCATAGTGTTTCTTTCGATGAAGCCACTTCTGTGTTTGACGATCCGTTATTTTTAACCTTTGGTGATCCAGAACACTCCTTTCAAGAGCAACGTTTCATTATCATGGGAGAATCAGCCAAAGGACGATTGTTAGTTGTCGCTTACACTGACCGTGCAGGCATCACGCGCCTAATCAGCGCTCGTCCCGTTACCCGCAAAGAACGTAAAGCTTATGAGTCAGACCTCTGAAATGGATGATGATTTGCGCCCCGAATATGACTTTACTCAACTCTCTGTTGTAGCCCGCGGTCAAGGACGCAAACAATCCACCCTAACAGTCCAACTAGATCCTGATGTTGCAACAATTTTTCCAGATTCTGGCGCAGTTAATGAAGGGTTGCGCCTATTGATGCGACTGATTCAACATTCCCCCTCCCAGCCAATTGTACAGTCTGTAACGTCATCAAAAGGGGCATAAGATCAATTCCGATATGCACGGGATGATCAGTCCATACTGATGACACAACTGCTTAATTTTTAAAGCCGTCGGCGCGTGTCTAAAATTTGTTGTTGCAATTCCTCGAAAGCGGGGATTTGTGAGCTACCGTCTTTCTCAAATATCGCCCTTATTTGCTCCATCAGCTCGATCGCCAGTGGTACGCCAAGCTGCAACTGTTCCAAGACATCCCGCTGAGCAAAAACAGCTTCCGGTGTTCCTTCTAGAATCAATTTACCGCGATCCATCACAAACACCCAATCAGCCCAGGAGTAAATGAAATCTAGATCGTGACTTGCTAAAAGGATAGTGGTTCCGGCTGCGTGAATTTGTTGGAGTAAACCGACCAGTTGTCGCGTGTGACGCGGATCGAGATAGGCCGTAGGTTCATCTAGCAGCAGCAGTTTGGGCTTGAGAACCATGATATCGGCGATGGAAACGCGCTTTTTTTGCCCTAAGCTGAGGTTGTGAATTGGTTCGCGGGCGAGTTCGTTTAGATCGAATTGCTCGATCGCCTCTTGCACCATTCTCGCAATATCCGGTTCTGACAAACCCAAATTGTACAATCCGTAAGATATATCTTCTTCTACCGTGGAAGCTACTAATTGGTGTTCGGGATTTTGAAACACGAGTCCGATTTGTTGGCGCAGTTTTGTCAAGGATTTGCGATCGTAGCGAAAGGGTTCACCTTCCCAGCGAATTATTCCCTGTTGCGGTTGGTACAAACCATTTGCTAGCAGGAAAAAGGTGGTTTTGCCGCAGCCATTTTGACCGATCAGCCCGCAGCGCTTCCCGGCGGGGACTTTGAGGCTTAAGTCCTGAATTGCTACTCGCGAACCGCAGGGATAGGAGTAGAAAGTGCGATCGAATTCGAGAATTGGGAGTGAGGAATTAGTCATTTGTTATTGGTTATTGGTTATTGGTTATTGGTTATTGGTTATTGGTTATTTGTTATTTGTTATTTGTTATAGTAGCAATCCTCACATCATTTGTATAATTTATTGTAGGAACAATCCCCCGCTCGATTTCCCCGATCGAGGGTAGGCATTCTTGACACTACCTACAAATTTTGTGAATCATTTAGGATTGCTATAGTCATCAGTCATCAGTCATTAGTTATTGCTTGCCACTAACAAATAACCAATAACTGATAACAACTGTCAACTGTCAACTGTCAACTGCCAAAGTTGAATTTCATAACAAAGATGCTCTTCAAAAAGTTTACTCGCTTCCAATCCTTCAACCACCAATTTCTTAAACCAGCGGCGAAATATCCAGCGCAGGAATTTGTGGATGGGCGGAACCGCAATCGAAATCAAATCCGCAACATAGATCATTGTGTTGAGTCCATACCTGCGAAAACTATCGACGTACAAATCAATAGTCGGTAAAATATGAGTCGAAATATCCTCAGTTTTTACTAACGTGAACCCAGCTTGCAACAAAGCAGCATTAAGTTCTTTGACAACATGACAATTAGAAAACATTCCTTCTGTATAATTAGGATTAGAGCGCATCATATCCGCAAGCAGCAAATAGCCTCCAGGGTTGAGTACAGCCGCCGCACCTTTGGCTATATCGACAGCAGACATATATTGGCTACTTTCGCTTAAGAGAACCAAATCGTAGGAATGGGTGGCTTGAAAATCTTCAAATTTAGTGAGGTGAAAAACTGCCCGATCGCCCGTACACTTAAGAAAGCGCTGTTGTTGAAACGGATCTGGTGCTAGCCCTTCCACTGCAAAAGCGCGATCGAGCAAATAAGCCGCATTTCCGCCAATCCCGCACCCAACATCCAACACAGTCTTAATTTGTTTAGGAATAAAATCCAAAAGTTTATCTGTGTAAGCTTGCTGAGCAAAACGCAGCCGCCCGATAGTGAGATCCTCAGCGGGCACAGGTAGAGATTTCCAATAACCGTAATGAAGATACGGCGAATCCGTCAACCCCAAATAGTAATTCAGCGCCGCATTTTGGTAGCGAGTCACTTTAGAAATAGAGATTGATTTTTGCTTCGACATTGAGAAAGTTAGATTAATTTAAGGATTTCCGGGAGGGTTAAAATTCTTCCCAGCCCTTGCATACCTGTTCATAACACTGAACTGCCAAAAAAGCAAACTTTTGCAACAAATTGACATCAAAATCACAAAAATCCATCAGCGTTCATCTGTGTTTGTCTGCTGATATCTGCGGTCAAAAAAATCTCAATCTAACCAACCTACGATCGTCCCATTACAGTCGGCGGACAGCGCCGGATTTTCACCCAACTTTCCCCCAAACGTTCGATCGCCCTTCGCCATCACAGCCGATCGACCAGGCGAGATACTAGCACTATTTGAGTTCTTTGACACAAGACTGATGCTGCACGGGCCCGCATTCATTCCTTTTTCATAATCCTTTCATTCTTTGTGATTTTGTGGTAAAGTCAAAAATGAAACGATTATGAAAAATAGCGGCGGGCGATCGTACCGTCAGCAGCAAACTGTAGCGAAGTTCACTTGGAATTTTTGAATATATGCGGAAAAACCGTCAAATTACCCTAAATTTCCCTCTCCCCCTCCCCGACTCTCCCCCTAGTAAAAAACATCATCTCCTAGGATTCGGGCTGTTGCTAGCAGTTTGTCTCAGCGGGTGCAACACTCAGACGACCCAGCCTCAAACCAACCAAAATCCAGCTTCAGGCCCAACCGCCACCGATTTGAGAAACAAAGATAAAAAAGTCATTCTCACCACCTTCACGGTGCTGGCAGACATGGCTCAGAACGTCGCCGGTGACAAGGCAACTGTTGAATCCATTACCAAGCCAGGGGCGGAAATTCACGGCTACGAAGTCACGCCCAGCGACTTAACACGAGGGCAAAAAGCCGATGTGATTTTAGACAATGGCTTGAGCTTAGAACGCTGGGCTACTCGATTTTATAACAGTTTTCCCAAGGTTCCTCACATTACTTTGAGCGAGGGAGTCCAACCAGTTAATATTTCGGAAGATGCCTATCAAGGTAAACCAAATCCCCATGCTTGGATGTCGCCCAAAAATGCTTTGATTTATGTTGATAATATTCGCAAGGCTTTAGGAAATATCGATCCGGCTAATGCTGCAACCTATGACGCAAATGCGGCAAAATACAGTGAACAAATTCGGGCGATCGACGAAAAACTCAAACAAGCTATTTCAGCAATTCCCCCGGACAAACGCTACATAGTAAGTTGTGAAGGCGCTTTTTCTTACATTGCCAACGATTACGGTTTGAAAGAAGTTTATATTTGGCCTGTCAACGCCGAACAGCAATCCACACCGAAACAAGTCGAACGGGTGATTAATACAGTCAAAGCAAATCAAATACCTGCTGTATTCTGTGAGAGTACCGTCAGCAACCAAGGACAGCTTCAGGTAGCCAAGGAAACAGGCGCAAAATTTGCCGGGGTGTTTTATGTCGATTCCCTCTCTCCAGCGGAAGGCCCAGCATCAACCTATCTTAAGTTACTTGAATACAATGTCAATACTTTGATAAAAGGGTTACAGGGAAAGTAAGGAAGAAGGAAGAAGTCATTAGTCATTAGTCATTAGTCATTAGTTATTAATGCTGTCCCCCCGAACTTTCCGTCCAACGTCATCAGTCCGATGTCCGTCGGAAGAAGGAAGAATTCTCATACAGCAAGCTTTTTAGCCATCTGTATCTTACGTTTAATTAAGTAAAGTTACTTAAGGAAAATAAAAAAGATGAATGAAATCGGCATCAATCTTGAAAATGTGACAGTTGCCTATCACGGCAAAGTAGCCTTGCACAGCGCCTCGCTGCAACTCAAGGCGGGGACGATTTGCGGTTTGGTTGGGATGAATGGCGCGGGAAAATCGACGATGTTCAAGGCGATTATGGGATTTGTGAAGCCAAACACCGGACGCATTTTAATTAATGGGTTGCCGATTCGTCAAGTGCAAAAACGCAATTTGGTTGCCTATGTGCCTCAGTCGGAAGAGGTAGATTGGAATTTTCCGGTGAATGTTCGCGATGTGGTGATGATGGGGCGCTACGGGTACATGAATCTGTTGCGGATTCCTGGATCGATGGACAAACAAGTGGTGCGAGAAAGCTTGGAAAGGGTGGAAATGTGGCCGATGCGCGATCGGCAAATCGGAGAGTTATCCGGCGGACAAAAGAAACGCACCTTTTTTGCGCGGGCTCTGGCGCAACAGGCAACGGTTTTGCTACTGGATGAACCCTTTGCTGGAGTCGATATCAAAACTGAGAAATTGATGATTGATTTGTTGATGGAACTGCGTCAAACAGGACATACAATTCTCGTTTCAACTCACGATCTAGAGTCTATTACCACGTTTTGCGACCAAGTAGTGTTAATTAATCGCAGTATTCTCGCCTATGGTAATACCTCTGATGTGTTTACAGAGGAAAATCTTTCGCGAACTTTTGGAGGTTCCGTTGGCGATTTTTCGTCTGCAAAAAGTCGGTCAACCTGAGATATTGTAGCAATGTCAACAAAGGATTTTTTGGTGGGTTTGCACGTTTAATGCCCGATCGCGAATCCGCCCCTATAGGATTATTGATTGTGGTGTCCGATCTCAGTTAACTCAAGTCGATTTGGAGAAAAAATAATGGATTTAATTCAGTGGTTTGCCGCGCCGTTGCAGCATGAGTTTATGCTAAAAGCAATTTTAATCAGTGCTTTGGTCGGGCTTGTTTGTTCGGCGCTTTCGTGCTACATGACTTTGAAAGGATGGGCATTGATGGGTGATGCGGTTTCCCATGCGGTGATGCCGGGGGTTGTGATTGCTTATGTGCTGAATATTCCTTTGGCGGTGGGGGCGTTTGTGTTTGGTGTGGGCTCCGTAATTGCGATCGGCTTTATCAAAGCGAAAACTCGCATCAAAGAAGATACGGTAATCGGTTTAGTGTTTACTGGATTTTTTGCCCTTGGTTTAGTGTTAGTTTCTAAAGTCAGAAGTTCGATCGACTTGACGCATATCTTATTTGGCAATGTCTTAGGCATTTCCGATTCAGATATTGTTCAAACTGTAATTATTAGTGTCATCACCTTAGTGACGCTGGCAGTTTTACGCAAAGATTTAATTTTGTTTTGTTTTGATTCGACTCACGCGCGATCGATCGGTTTAAATATCACATTTCTCTATTACGTGCTGCTATCTTTGCTATCGCTCACCGCAGTGGCTGGACTTCAAACTGTTGGGATTGTTTTAGTAGTAGCAATGTTGGTGACTCCGGGAGCAACCGCCTATTTATTGAGCGATAATTTTGACCGGATGATGTTGATTGCGATGGCGAGTGGGGTATTTTCTAGCGTCATGGGAACTTATATCAGCTATCACATAGATGGGGCGACGGGTGGATGTATTGTTGTTTTGCAAACGCTGCTGTTTGTGTTGGCGATGATTTTTGCTCCGAAACACGGTTTGTTAGTCAGGGCGAGGAATTCACGGGCGATCGATTAATAAGAGTCGGCGGTTAAAACCGCTCTTAGACAAGCCTAATTCGTCTAGGTATTTAAGCCGGATTAGGTATAACATCAAAGTTAATATCTTCATACAAATTTGCTAGCAAAACTTCCACAAAAATAGAAGTTAAGAAAACTCGATCGCCCAGCTATACGCATTCCCAGGCAGAGCCTGGTAACGATAAATTGAGTTCATAAAGGTCATATTGGGAATAGGATTTTGTAGGGAGTGCGATCGGTGTATCTCAAAACAAAGCAAATTCAGATATGGCAATGCCGTTTCCCTACCCTAAAATAATCATGAGCAGTCCATAAAAATAGTCAGAAACCGGGTTTTTTGCGACAATACTTCGCTACAGTCAACAGATTCAGTAAAAACCCGGTTTCTTTGGTTGTAATGCGTAAGTTCCGTTGATATTAACCGCCACCGCCACCGCCACCACCGCCACCGCCACCACCGCCACCGCCACCACCACCACCGCCACCACCGCCACCGCCGCCACTACTCGGATCTACGTAAGTCGTCACAACTATTTTTTCATGGTGATAACCGCAATTTTCACAGTGACGGATAACTTTATCCTTCCCTTTATTCCTTGGCGTAGCTGTAGAGATTACTTGTCTATTAGTGTCTAGCATGAATTTTTTACATCTAAAACAGAATGTTATAAAATAGACGTAAATCATTACTAAAATTAAGTAAAGCACACCTATCCATATCGGCGATGTCATCATTGCTATGAATAAGAAAATCATTAGAAAGAAGTCTACGAAAGGGTTTCCTCCTCCCGAAGAAGATTGAGATTGGTTGCCAGTTTGTTGCCAACCAGGTTGAGGTATATTCAGAATTGCCTGGGGAAATGCAATGTGCACTTCTAATTCTTGTTCCGGTAGAATAGCCTGACTTGCCACAAATTCAAAGGTTTTCGGATCTACTTGATGGGGAACCGCTGCTGCACCGAAATTCGTAAACGAGAGAACTTTCCCTGACAAAGCATCTGGTAAATTTACCGTAACTTTTCCAGTATTAACTGGCGCTTTCCGACCCGCTGCAATGGCTTTCCAATAAACGAGAGTATTCTCACCATCTAACTGCAATCCACCTACAACTCGATATTTGATGATAAAAGTATGTGTATCTGGCGGTTTTAATTCATGTTCCCAACGAATGCAAAGTTGATTGTTTTCTGTTCCAGTGCTACTAGGAATTATGCGATTGTTTTCGGCAACTGTCACATCTTTAATTTCATCGACTTTATCTAAAGGAATATAGCGATACCGTTCATTGTTGTAGGCTGCTGTGAATACATATTTTTGCGTTTCAGTAACTAACATATCTCCGTTTGTCTGAACGTCGATCGCAACATTGATGTTATCCCAGTAAAACGGTAGCTGTTGGGCTGTGGCATGAGTCACTGTGACTAACAGTAGGGTTAATGATGCTAGTAATGAAAAAACTATTCTTTTGAGGATGCGTTTATTTATCATAGGATTTCCACAAGATAAGTGTTGAGTACAATTATTCAACAGGTTTATTGGGGAGTCAATTCATAAAAATCATTAATTATGTTCATAAAAGTCATATCTTCAGTCGGGCAGGGAATTCATATCAATTCCGGTTGCACCGGAATAATATAGAGGAGACGGCAGTGCCGTGTCCTCATTTCCTAATTTCTTCTCAACTTTGAAATACTACACTTAACAAAGTTAAAACCGTGCCGCCAAATACGGCTTCAAATGTATATCTGCGGGAGGGTTTGTAAGGGTAGGAGTTCCAAACGCGGAGTTCTCCGTTGAAGCCGCGCGAGGCTAAAGTCAGGGAAACTTGACGGTAGTTTTCTAAAGTTCGCAGCAGCAATTGACCGATTAAAATGCCTAAACTGTGCATTCCCCGCTTCCAAGTGCGGTAGCCACAGCGGGAGTTTTGGGCTGTCCAAAGTTCGTCGGCGATCGCCAATAAGCTAAAAATAAAGCGGTACATTAGTAATAACAGTTCTGTGACTAACTCTGGACAGCGTAATTGTCTCAGAATCTGCAAAATTTCGGTAAATGGTACTGTCAACAGGATGAAGTACATACAGCTTGTGGATGCGAAGGCGCGGGCAAACAGCAAGCTCACTTGGTATATTCCAGTGCGGCTCACATAGAGATAAAAAGTGCCGGTGCTAATTCCCCAACCTTGCCAAATATCCCACTGAATTTCTGGGATTCGATCGCTCCCAACCGCACCCATCGCCAAAGCAGGCAAACTCGTCAGTAAAAACATCAGCGGTAGCGACAGCAACCGCAGATATAGTTTCGCCGGAATTCCCGCATAAACGACGATCCAGATTGTCAACCATAGGGCGATCGACAACTGCACCGCTACATGGGAAACTAGAGACAGGATTAAAAGGGCGATCGCAAATGATAGTTTGTGAGATGGCGGCAAACCGCGCAAGCGATTTGTATAAGCCAGACTATCAATTTGATGGTTCATTCCAAGGTTTTGCGATCGGAATTTTGCCGAGATTGCGATCGGCCTTTATATAACCCAATCACGTAGCCAATTACGCCAGCCCCCATCGCCGCTTGAGACGCAAACAATAGACTAGCAATTTCTCCGCTAGCAGGCTCAACTAAGTGATTAAACCAAGGTTTATAATCCGGTTGAATTTCGGTAATTGCTTTCTTAGCTTGGTCATCGGAACCGCCGTATTCACCCCGAACAAATGCTAGGGGAATCACAGCCAGAATAATCACTGCACCAGCCAACAGCCAATTTTCCCGCGAAGTAGCTTGCTGATTTGTAGGTTTTTGATTCACGACTTTATGACTCCTGTCTCAATAACTTCAAAGTTTCCAACTCCGGCTTCCCGTAGGAATGCAGCCAATTCCAAACCAATACAGTCAGCAATCCCTCACTAATAGCCAGAGGAACTTGAGTAATTGCAAAAATGCTAGCAAACTTGAGAAACGAAGCTACAAAACCACCGCTTGCTGCGGGAAAAGCCAATGCTAATTGAATCGAAGTCACCACATAAGTCAGCAAATCCGCCAAAGCCGCAGCACAAAAAATTGCCGCCCGCTGACTACCAGTTCGCATCAGCAAATGATAGATAAAATACGCAGCAAAAGGGCCAACAATTGCCATCGAAAACATATTTGCTCCCAGGGTAGTCAAGCCGCCGTGGGCCAACAAAATTGCTTGAAAAAGCAGCACTAAAGCGCCGAGTACAGCCATCACCGAAGGGCCGAATAAAATCGCCCCCAAACCAGTGCCCGTCGGGTGAGAACAACTCCCCGTTACCGAAGGAATTTTTAGAGCAGAAAGCACAAAAGTAAACGCACCCGCCAAAGCTAACAACAGTTTAAGTTCCGGGTGTTCTTTGGTAATGCGGGCGATCGATCGCAAACCAACTAGAAAAAAAGGTAACGCCACAATCCACCAAAACGCCGCCCATTGCACCGGCAAAAAACCTTCCGAAATGTGCATAGCTGCGGCGGGCGTTGCCGAACCGAGGACAATATAACAACTCAAGCCAGCCATCAATCCCAGGCTGACTAATTTCCGATTTCTGGCCTTCACGCTGAACCTCGCAGATGAGACTATGTAAACAAACACATCGGCGGGCATCCTGACTCAGAAAGCGACATAGCTTTCATTACAGTTGCGGGACAGCGCCGGACTTACACCGAACTTTCCCCGTTTCCTCTAATGGCTGCTCCCCATTAGAACCGAATGATTAGCTTAGTATAGTCGATCGCGCAACTCTCAGCCGAATACTTTACCAAAATATTTCAAATTAACTAGCTTAGATTGTGTCCGACAGCTTCAACTGTCATTGCAAAGAACGAAGCAATCGCCAACACTTAGGATTGCTTCGTTCCTCGCAATGACAAACAATAAAACTGCCAGCAAACACAATTTAATCTATCTTCCTTCGCGTCCTTTGCGTCTTCGCGGTTCATTAAAATCTTTAGGAAATACAAAATTATAGCCAAACAACTAAACGCTATAATATTAATGAGTTTTGAGGAAACCCGCCATGTTAAATTACAACTTTCCGACGCACTGGCCCTCAGCCGACGAACTACCAGACTCAGATGAAACACCAGTGGATAACGAACTGCAAGAATTAATCCCAGGATTGCTAAAAGCAATATTGCTCATACTTTGGGCAGAACGCATGGACTGGTTTTTTGGTATAGATATGGGTCTTTACCATCACCCGGAAAAACCTCCGATTGTGCCAGATGCTTTCTTGAGTTTAGGGGTGCAACGGTTTTATGACGAAGAATTGCGTCCCAGTTACGCGGTGTGGGAGGAAAAAGTGATGCCAACTTTTGTCCTCGAAGTTGTTTCCCCAACTTATCGCAAGGAATATACCGCCAAATTGGAAGAATATCAAAGTTTAGGCATACTTTACTATGTTATTTACTCTTCTCGCCGCCGTCGCAAACCTCATTTGGAAGTACACAAGCTAGTCAATGGCAAGTACGAGTTACAGTCAGGAAATCCTGTTTGGATGCCAGAGATAGGTTTGGGAATTGGCTGTGAAAGGGGCAATTATTCTGGGGTGACAAGGGAGTGGTTGTATTGGTACGATGCTGATGGAAAACGTTATTTTACTCCAGAAGAACAGGTGAAAGAATCGGCGCAACGCGCACAACAGGAATCGCAGCGCGCACAACAGGAATCGCAGCGCGCCGATCGACTAGCTGAACGATTGCGAGAGTTGGGGATAGATCCTGATAATATAAGCTGATTGCAGTCAAGAGTGCGACACAGAGGTACTCTGCGGGCGATCGCCAATCTGATTTTTCCACGCCCGATCGCCCTCAACCGAGAATTTTCGAGAAAAACCCGGTTTCTGCGTCCGGGAATGTATGAATATTTATCAAAAAAATTAGGAAAGATGCGGACTTATTTGGAACAGACAGATAGTTTGATAGCAAACATTGACAAGCAGCTCGAAAACATGAAAATCTGGAGAGGTTATTAAATAATGGTTATGGATCTGCGTTTTTACGATGTCATCGGCTTTGGGGATGAAGTTCCGGGAGTTATAGCCGTTATCTCAGCAGCCCGAGAATACCGCCGCCGGACAAAGCGTTATCCGCGAGTTTTGCTGATGTCGAAAGCAAACTTGCAAGAAGGCATTGGCGGGCATTTAGTCAGAGGCGGCCTTGCTTATTTAGATAGAAGTCAGATAGATCAAGAACTGCGACAATCTTTAAAGTTAGATACCTTTGGTTCACCAGCGACAATCTATCAAGAGTTCCTGCAAAAATCCGGTGTCAGTGCGATCGCGCTTGATCCCCGCAAAGCCAGCGCAGCGCTGCAAGAAATGCTGTCACAAGCAGGTGTCGATCTCCTCAGCAAAGTAGAAATTCAATCAGTCAATAAAGAACGCCAAAGAATTGCCAGCATAACCACATCTAAAGGCATAGTTTATGCAGGAAAGCAATTTATTGATGCCACTGTCAATGGCGAATTAGCTCAAGCTGCCGGCGCGAAAAAGCTAAAGGGATTTGAAACCTTTGGTCTGCCAAACTCCGAACTTCCAGTCACCCTCGCTTTTGAAACCCAAGGACTCAGTGCAAGAAAACTGAAAGAACTCGATTACATTTATCTAAAACGCTTCACAAACCTCGCCGATTCTGAGAGTCAAAAATTTTTGCTGTACGCTGCAGGCAAGGATGCCCAACTAGCAGAAGAACTCCGACAGGAAATGCTCGACACCAGAGGAAATCTCAAAACTCTGTGGGCAGGCAACGATTACATCGACGTGCGATCGCCCGCGCTGTCTGTAGCTTACCACTCCTTTAGAGGAACAAAGCTATCTTTTCCTGAAATCGGCGTAATTTTAGACGAGGGAAATATAGCCATACTTCCAAATAGCAGACTTTCGTGGAACGCGCTATTATTTGCAGTCACCAGCAGCGAAGCAGAAGCCTTAGCCAAAAGCGGGAGTAAACCGACGGCTAATATGCAAAAAGAGATGTTATTCGTAGCAACTTGGCTGAGGAGTTTGGGGGCTACTTCTGTTACTTCTGCCTCAGAACTGTATATCAGACACGCAGGCAATGTGACGGGAGTTGTAGAACCTTTAACGGGCGCACAAATGCTGTTAGGTGGCGTACCTGCCAATCAAGCACTGGCAACATTTAGCTATCATTTTGATGTACGCGGAGGCATCCCCGGTATGGGGGAAAAAGCCAACAGTTTAGGATGGTTAAAAAGTCTGAGTTTTAAACAGCCTACCTTCAATATTGGCATCCGCCACGCAGTGATGAAAAACATTCCTAACCTGGCAGTTGTCAGTCCGTGTTCTGGATTTGAAGGGTTCGCCTGTTCCGTCGGCAGAATTGTTGAATTCAACGCTGCAGTTGGTCAAGGTGTCGGTATCGCTGCCATTAATGCTATTCTTAATAATAAAAATATAGCTGATATATCTAACGCAGAAGTGAGACAAGTTCTCGTTGAAACAGGTCAGTTACCTAAAATTTTTGGAGTTGCAAACAATGCTGATGGAACGCTATTAGCGCAATTCGAGACACTTGTCGGTGCGGATGCTATTGCTTAAGAAGATGGAAGATGGAAGATGGAAGATGGAAGATGGAAGATGGAAGAAGTCATTAGGGGCGGTGCCCCCGTGCCCGCCCTCCTGCCGTCATTAGTCATCAGTCATTAGTTATTTTTTATTTGTTATTTGTAACAACTGGCAACTGACAACTGACAACTGACAACTGACAACTGCTTTCCGTCCAACGTCATCAGGAAGAAGGAAGAAGGAGCATCAAGCACGCCAGCTTTTGTAGTGCTGTCCTCGCACGGGCTTTTATCACCAAGCGAGCGAGGACAGGACTCAAACAAAAAATGCTTTTTACAAAAATGAAATGCTCCCCTTGAGTCCTCACTACAAACCAATTCTTAATTCTTCTGCGAGCACTTCGGATGAATACCTCCCTGCAAACAAATGTAAGCAATTTGATTTTTATCTAAATTTTTAGCCTCGGCAAAATCAACTCCTTGGAATCTACCTGATTTACTACCTGCAGGACTTTGAATAAACTGATCGGAAGCTGCTTTACCCTGAAATACAGCCCCTTGAAAATTCACTCCCGCTACATTTGCGCCCCTAAAATCAACCGAAATCAGGTCGGCATTCCGCAAATTAGCATCTTGCAACCGAGCATCTTGAAAATTGGCGTTGGCGAGTTTAGCAGAACTCAAATCGGCATTTTGTAAGTTCGCACTTTTCAAATTTGCACCGGATAAATCTGCACCTTGCCATTCCGATTTAGACAAATTTGTCAAGGATAACTGAGCGCCTTGGCCCTTGACTTTGCCCAAACGCGCGCCTGATAAATCGGCTCCAGACAAATTCGCGCTGCCCATATCTGCACCCGTAAAAGCTGCATTTTTTAACATTGCTTGCTGCAAATTTGCGCCAATTAAAAGAGCACTGCTAAAATTAGCTCCATTCAAATTTCCGCTTGACAAATTAGCTTTGTTCAGGACAGCGCGCACAAAAGTAGTGCGGTTCATTACAGCACTATTTAAAAATGCTCCGGTTAAATTTGCTCCTTCAAAATTAGCGCTGCTCAAGTCAGAAATCCAATCGTCAAATGTACCCGGACGCCTGTCTTCGCCGCTGCCGTAAAAGCGAGTTCCCTGCAAGCTGGCATTGGTTAAATTGGCGTTTTTCAGCTTGATTCCTGATAAGTCAACTTTGTCTAATACTAAAGTAAACTGAGCGGGGCCGGCAGGAGTTTGACTTAAATCGGTGCGACTGAGATCGACGCCGTTGAGTTGGCTGCTATACACTGTGAGAATTTTGCCGATCGCCCTTTGCACTGTTCGCTGACGGGTAGCCGCTAACTCGCGTTCCGAGGCTTTCCCCCGGTAGCGCAGGGATTCGATCTCGTTGCTGAGACCTTGGTTTAATCGCCGCAAGTCAGGTAAAGCTTTCGGCCCACTACTGACTAAAGCTTGTTGGATCGCGTCCAGCATTGAGCTGCTATCTTCTTGGGTTAGCAAATCCGCTAACAGCGGTATGGCGCGGGAATCTTCCACCGCCCCCAAAGCCAAAATTGCCGATCGCCTCCCCGATGTTCCGCTGGGCGAAGCCGGAGACAATTTACTAACCAAAGCCACAAATAATTCGTCGTTCCGCTGGCGAGAATCCCGCATATTTGCTTGACTTTGAGTGTAGATCAAAGTGCCAACAAACAAAGTTAAAATTAATCCCGCGCTGCCAATGGTAACTATCACTAAAGTTGTGCCTGGATGTTGGCGCATCCAATTCCACAAACTGGGATCTTCTTTGACATTGGTTTCGCGAGTCAAAACCAAAGCCGCAATCTGCGCGTCTTCCTCAGTCCAATCTTGATTGTTGACAGGATTGGCAGATTGTTCGATCGATCGCGCATTGACCACCAAAGTATTCGCGAGGCGATCGTGTCCCGATTGCCGTTTGTAGCGGAATGCAAAAGCGCCGTCTGCCAGCACTGCCAAGCCGCTCAACCCCCCTAAAATGATTAAATCAGGAAACGCGCCGGACAAGCGCCAAATGCCGTAGGCTACGCCCAGAGGCACTCCCCAGCGCCCCAAACTTTCGCGGATCAGCACTCGCCTCCAACCCGGAGGAGTACCAAAAGCTGTGACGACTTTAACGGCAAACCAGCGTTTCGGGAGTGTTTGGCCGGTTCGGGCGAGCAAAAACAGTTCCCACGCCGCTAAAACTAGCGGTGCTAGCAGCGCCCCCGACCAGAATAGATTAGTTAGGGGTGCGACTCTCGGGTTGCGATCGCGCACGGGTACGCCCAAAATACGGGCTACAGTTTCCGATGTTGCCGCTACAGAGGAATTTAGGGGCACGGTTTGAGCGTCCTTGTTGACCAATGCCCCGATACTGAAGGGAACGAGGGCGCTGGCGGCAATTAAGGAAATTTCAACGGCCCAAGCGCCGCACCTACGAACCAGCAGTGGCATTTGCTGGGATTTTGTCTGCCAAGATGGAGACGGATCGGGTTGATTAATATCATCACCGGATGCGGTTGGGTTAGCCATATTTATAATTTCCTATTTTTAGTCGTTAGTTGGACGAATCAGCAGATATTGCCAATTTGTACGCTATGTAGATTAGCACTCCGAGAACGGCAAGACTCATCAGGGCCGAAATTAGCTGTACTATGCTATTGAAGACTGTCAGAACCACGATCGCTCCGACGGCAAAGACTGCCACTTGTCCTGGTTTGGGGAGTTTTTGAAACTTGTCCAGAAATTGATTGTAGAAGGTTCCGAGCGCTTGATAGCTATCTGGATTTTGTTGGATGAGGGACGATCGCTCTACTTTAGCTTTTAGTTGTGCGATCGCTTGCTGCAAATTGAACTTATTTTGAGGATTCATAAAAAAAATTGGGAGTTAGTTTAGCTGTACGCCGATCGTTTTAGGGCGGTCACATTAATAAGAGTCACATTAGCGTGTTCGGAACCGCTCATTATCCTCTACCGTCAAAGAAGTGGAACCTTCCGCCATTGTGTTCGGATAAATAAGGATAAAAATGAAGATATGCTATCCGTGCGATCGCCCCAGACTGCGCTTTGGCTCGATCGCAATCCTAGCCCTAGGAATGATTTTAACTGCACCGGGGGCTCTTCGGAGCCAACCGCTACAAATTGCTCCGGGATTTCGCGAACCCCTGAGTGTTTCAGGAGTCTCCGGCGGCCCGAACAATAGCGGCGACTGCGGTTTCGTGGCCGCCGGGCCGAACCAGGTGATCGAAGTAACGCAGGATTTGCCATACTGGAAAATTGCAGTACAAACGGCGGGAGCGCCGAGTTTGATGATTCAGGGGCCGAGGGGTCGTTTCTGCGTCCTACCGGCGAATGCTGGTGCGGGGAACGTAGAATTTTCCGGTTATGGGGACAAGGGGACTTATGTAATTTTCGTGGGCGATCGGGCTCAAGGTCAACACCCTTACTCTCTCTCTATCACTCAACAGCGCAACTAAAAAAGCAATTAGATTGTAGCAAATTGGTAGTAAGGACTTTAGCCCTCAAGTTGGTAGTAAAGACTTTAGTCGTCAAAGTCTGATATCGTTTCCGGTTGCATCGGAATAATAAAATCGAGTCAACAGCTAATACTCAATCATTCAGTTTTCCTACCCCGAATCAACAGTCAACAGTCAGCAGTCAACAGTCAACAGTCAACAATCAACAATCACCTGACGGTGCAACCGGAATTGACAGGATTTGTTCTATCACCCACTTGCGAAACAATCGGAGAGTTTGACTCGTCCCCGCTGTTTGACTTTGTTCGCAATATTCAGAAATAGCTTCAATAATTGGCAGATTCGGAAATGTCGGACTAATTGCCGATTCAACATATTTCCCATTTTCAAGCACATTAATCTGAAGCCTTTTATTTTCGTACCGCCAGATTTCAGGAACTCCCAGCGCCTCGTAAGCATCCAATTGAGTTTTAGAAGTTAAATCCACTTCAATTGCTAAATCCGGTGGCGGATCGATACTTAAGTCGATGCGCTTTTTGCCAATCATTAGAGCGGAATTTTGAATGTAAAAACAGTTATCAGGCTCTATTCCTTGCAACATACTCTGGCGTTTAAAAGTCGTCGAACCAAAACATTCTCGATCAATTTCAAGTTCTTCGAGTAATATCTTGACCATATCGCCAATGATTTCTTTATTAAATTCGTGTTCTGGTAGTGGCATCCTAATCTCCAAAATTCCTTTACTGTAAGCGATTCTGGAAGCACGGTGTTCTCCCAACTCCTCTAAAATTGCTTCAAATTCCAGCCAACTTACATCATGGAACAGCACTCTATGTCCAGGCGGTACACTGATTTGTCTCAATTGCAGCGTTACCATTCCAACCTCCGATTTAATTAAGTTTATTGTAACTCAATACGATTTAGATCGGATAAGACGGCGGTTTCAACCGCGTCTACCAAAAAAATAGTCCGAATTTAGAAGGTATAAAAAAAACAACCTAATTCCATTTGCCCAGTTTTCTTTATTTCTTCAACCCGCATCGGCGGGTTTTGTCTGTGTAGGCGCGAATTCCATTCGTCCGGTTTTCTAATCTGCTATTTTTTGTAGTTTATAAAGCTCCTTAAACTTGCGCTGCTGCTCGTTGTGATCTACGATCGGATCGGGATAATGAAGCAGCCTGCGTTCTATAGGCGAAATATTTCCTGTTAGCAAAAGTTTCGTATCAACTCGGCGCAATTCTGGAACCCAGTGCCGAATATATTCCCCTTCCCGGTCAAATTTCTGAGCTTGACTGGCGGGATTAAATATTCGCAAAGGTTTCGGGTCCATCCCGCTCGATGCGCTCCACTGCCAGCCGCCATTGTTAGCAGAAAGGTCGCCGTCAATCAAATTTTGCATAAAGTATTTTTCCCCCCACTGCCAGTTAACAATTAAATCTTTCGTGAGGAAACTAGCGACTATCATCCGACAGCGATTGTGCATCCAACCAGTCTGATTTAACTGCCGCATTGCTGCATCGATAATAGGATAGCCAGTTTTGCCTCGACACCAAGCTTGAAAGAGTTTTTCATCGTTCTCCCAAGGAAAATTTTTGAATGCTTGACGGTAGGGCCCATCTGCTAAGTCAGGGAAGTTATACATGGCGTGTTGGTAAAATTCTCGCCACGCTATTTCCTGTTGCCAAGTGCGGATGCTTGTAGACGCTTCTTCGCTGCGACAAGTTTCCATTACTCTCTCGGTAGCTTGCCAAACTGTGCGGATACCAATTGCACCGAATTTGAGGGCGGCGCTGAGTTGCGATGTGCCATTATTTGCTGGAAAATTGCGCTGTTCTTGATATTCGTAAATGGCGATTTCGCAAAATTCTTCCAACTTTGCTCGCGCTGCATCTTCTCCGGGTTCTATTACTAACGGATTTTCCCAAGTAAATCCCAAACTAGATGCCGTTGGCAGTGTTTCTATTGCACCTGTTTGGTTAGCGATTTCTTGTTCTTGGGCGCTTAATCCGGTCATTAATTCCAGATAAGTTATCGGCAGTGTCTCTACTGGTTCAGCTTTGGGTTTGCTGTGCCAATTTTTCCAAAATGGTGTATAAACTGTGTAGGGTTTTCCTGTACCAGTGCGAATATCGTCCGGGGCGTGCAGGATTTGATCCCAGAAATTTTTAACTTGAATTCCTGCCTGTTCGAGAGCTTTTGATACGCTGATATCTCGCTCTTTTGCATAGGGTTCAACATCCAGGTTCCAAAATACTGCTTTGGCATCGATTGCGGTTGCTAATTTTGGGATGCCATGACTTGGTTCATCTTGGATTATCAGCAATTGGCTACCTGCTTTGCTGTAATTCTCCTGAAGTTTTTGCAAGCAACCTATCATGTAGGTGACTCTGGCTGGCGCTACGTCATCGCGATCGAGAATATTGCGATCCAGGCAAAAAATCCCGACTACTTTCGGGCTTTCCTGGCGCGCGGCAGCCAGTCCGATGTTGTCAGAAATACGTAAATCTCGACGGTGCCAAAATAAAATTAAGTCTGACATTTGATTTGAGGTTTAATATTTTTGTAGGGTGCGTCGCTGCCACAATTCTAGTTATTTGCGACTGTATGTAAGCGACGCACCGCGATACTATTTTACATCAAAAAAGGGCGCGCTAGAAAAAAGCTAGAAATTGATTTTGCATCAATTGGTTCGCCTGCTAAAATGGCTTTTTCTAATTCCTCTGGAGTGAACAAAACTGTTTCCATGTCTTCATCATCGTCTTGTTCTGGCGGCTTTTCCAGCTTGACCAAATCTTGGGCTAAAAAAGCATAAATGATTTCGTCAGAATAACCGGGTGCGAGCAGGAATTTGCCTAATTCTCGCCATTTTCCAGCGCGATATCCGGTTTCTTCTTCGATTTCGCGTTTGATAGTTTGGGCTGGGCTTTCATTGATTTCAACTGTACCTGCGGGAAATTCTAAAATCCGTCCTTTGGCGGCGAATCGGTATTGTCGCACCAAGACGAGTTTACCTTCGGGAGTGACGGGAACTGCAAGTGCTCCGCCTGGGTGGCGAATACATTCCCAGTCGCCTTCGGAACCGTTGGGAAGGCGCAGCCTAGCTACGTCAAAGTTGAATTTGCGCCCTTGGTAAAACAGGCGCTGTTTGAGGAGTTGGGGCAGTTCTTTTCCTAATGGCATAAGCGAGAAGCGAATAATGTTTGATTGCACTAATTTATGACATCATATGCGATTGAAGCCATTAAATTTTGCTCAATTTTTACATTTTCATTTTTTCCACTCCCGAACAGTTTACCTTTTGCACGAGTTGATAGATCGCACTTTTCGTCACCGGATGCACCCAATCCGGGGCAATTTCTGCTAAAGGTACTAATACAAAAGCTCTTTCGGTCATCCGGGGATGAGGTAGAGTCAGTGTCGGAGTTTCTAGGATTAAATTGTCGTACAGCAGTAAATCTAGGTCGAGGGTTCTTGGCCCCCATTTTTCGCGGCGAATCCGATTAAATTTTATTTCAATTTCTAATAAAGCTGCTAGCAATTGTTTCGGTTCTAGGGCAACTTCTAGGATGGCACAGGCGTTGATGTAATCGGGTTGCGGCGGCCCCACGGGGGCGGTTTGATACCAGCTTGAATGAGATTTTACTGCTATTCCTGGGGTGTTGTTGAGGGTTACGATCGCGCTAGAGAGTGTGGCGAGGGAGTCGCCTAAGTTGCTACCGAGGGCGATCGCACTTTTTGTGAGTTTCATAAAGAAGAAGGTTCGGCAACGGATTGTGTAACGGATGTCACGGATGTCAGGAAGAAGGAAGAGGGAAGTCGGAAGAAGGAAGAGGGAAGTCGGAAAAAGCAAGAATAAAGAAAGATTTAGTTATCTAGCCTACAAGCCCTATTGTCCGCAAAATCTGATTATACAAAATATTATTTTAATCATAACTTAATAAGATGTTAATTTTTATTGATTATGATTGACAAGTGTTAGTATTTAGTTTCAAACATAATGAATTTGTACATACGTTTATTGTCCGCCGTCATTCTAGCAATTATCAGTTTAACAGCAAGTATATCGATAGCTTTGGCTGAAACAAAAGAGCGCTACCTTACCTTAGATTCGGACGGCAGTCAATCTTTTGCGAGTTTAGTGCAGCAGGCGGAAGATTTAGCGAAAGAGTCGATCGCCCGCGAGTTTCAAGAAAATCCGGCATTAACAGAAGTTACAGTCATCATTACAGCCGATCGCAGCCGACAAAGAGTTCCAGTTTTGCGATCGAGAGTATCCCGCCGCGACTGGCAAAAAGATGCGAGAATCGAACAGTGGACTAGATATTTTGGCGATGCTCAATTGCTGCTGGGATTCAGAGACGGCAATACTTCGCCCGCAAATTCTGGGTCTTCGCAAGCGATCGATGTACCTGCGCCCAGTCGATCGGCATCCAGACAAAACGATCCGGGTTTTCGAGATGATTAAAATAGTGGTAATGGGGCATTGGGCATTGGGCGAGCGCGAAGCGGAGGGATTGGGCATTGGTAGCCAACAACAAATAACAAACAACAAACAACTAATAACCAATTATTAACCCAAATATAATTCCACTTTAATTAACCTTCAGGTTAACTCCCCTTAATTTAACAGTGATAGAGTTTCATACGGAATCATCTGATTAGGGAAGTTGGGTTGAAAAGGAATTTATGTCTAAAATAACTCGCCGACAACTGTTAATTTTCTTTGGCAGCAGTGCAGCTACCACTGTGCTTGCCCCTCAACTAACTCAAACACTCTTCGGCATCAATTCCACCTCGGCGGAATCTATTGTAGGGCCGCTATCTTTCACTCCGTTAAGACTTCCTCACCCGCTGCCAGTTTATCAAGAATTGTCCAGCTTTATGCCGATCGCCCCAAACGGACAGGGAACAGTGATGGCGGCCTCGCAGAATACTCGATTAACCAGCTACAGCGTGGTTGACGATGTAGTTGTGCCGCCGGAATACGAACGGTACGTGATTCTCCGCTGGGGCGATCGAGTTTTCCCCGATCCGGCAGACTATTTCGGCTACAACAACGACTACACCGGCTTTGTAGGGATTCGCGGCAGCAGTGACGACGGCTATCTCTGGGTTAACCACGAGTACGTATCCTTCCCGATGTCGAAAGTAGCGCCGGAAGCGCCGTCAGATGTGGCATCATTTCCAGCAACCGATCGCGCCGTACTCGGTATAGACTTATCCGTAAAGAATCGCGATACTCTCGGCGAATTCCTCTACAATCTCGGTGGTTCGATCGTCCGCATTACCAAACAGTCTAACGGCAGATTTGGGGCGATCGCCCGCGACTCCCTCAACCGACGCATTCACGGACTTTCCGGCCTCGGCATCAACAGCCAGCGTACCGACAAATACAAAGATGTCACCTCCTGGGGAACCAGACAAGGCGATAACGAGTACCTCACGGGCACGGGCCCCGCAGCCACCCAAGTCTTCGCCCAAGTCAACAGCGACGGGCTGGGAAACCGCATCATCGGTACAGCCTACAACTGTTCCGGCGGCACAACCCCTTGGGGCACAATCCTCTCCGCCGAAGAAAACTTCCAAGGTAGCGAACTATTCTTCGTCGGAGTTCAAGAAAACATCAAACCCAACGGCGGCCAAACCGGCTACGCCAAGGGCACTACCGGCGAGGAATTCGGCTTAGTCGGCGAAAAATACGGCTGGATGGTAGAAGTCGATCCCCAAGATCCGAGTTTCCGCCCCCGCAAACACACCGCTTTAGGCCGTTTCCGCCACGAAAACGTCGCGATTCGCGCCGCAGCGGGACGCAAGTTAGTAGTGTACATGGGGGACGATCGGCGCGGCGGACACACCTGGAAATTTGTCAGCAGCGGTACTGTCAGCAATCCCGCAGATAAAACCAACAGCCGCTTGTTTGAAGACGGCACTTTGTACGTTGCCCAATACAACCGCAACGGTGCGGGAAGATGGCTGCCGTTGGCATTAAATAGCCCGACGAATCCAGTCAGTCCTTCTAAAGTTGGCGAAGCGGAATTAGCAACTTTTGGCAAAGCTCAAAGAGATGCAAATACTCGCTTCCCCAAACGCAGCGGAATTGCCGGTCAAACCGAGGACGGCGGTTCTTTTGTAGTAGATACAACTAATGAAGCAACAGCACTTCCCGGCTACAGAAATAAAACTCTGGCTAATTTCTACAGCAGCCAAGGCGCAGTTTTAGTTGATGCTTTTCATGCTGCTAATTTGATTGGTGGCACTCCGACAGCGCGGCCTGAAGATTTGGAAGTTAATCCTACTACTAAGGAAGTTTTCATTTCTTATACTGACGGCGCACCTGGTAGCGATGGTTATCCAGATTCTCGCATTTTTACTGTTGCTAAATACGGTAGCGGAGTCAATAGCACCCAGCAGTCGGGAGGAATTTACAAAATAATTGAAGATAGTTCCGACGGCGCGGGTTCGACATTCCGCTGGCAGCGTTTTGTTCAAGGTGGAGAAGCGGGTTCAGTCTCTGGGGCGGGCTTTGCTAGTGTAGATAATTTAGTTTTTGACACTCAAGGTAATATTTGGGGTGTCACTGATATGTCTACTCCCACGCACAATGGTTTTGACGTAGGGAGTGTGGGAAAGGCAACGGCGATCGACCACAAAAAGACAGGAAATGTCTCGGATTTTACTGGTGTTTTCGGCAATAATTGGCTGTTTTATATTCCGACTTCCGGCCCGAATGCGGGAACAGTCATTCCGTTTGCTCAAGGGCCGAATCGGTGCGAAATGACCGGGCCGACTTTTGTGGGAGATACGCTGTTGCTTTCGGTGCAGCATCCTGGGGAAGATTGCCCGATCGATGATGGTACTGTACTGAGTCGGCAAATTGAAATGTTGGATTTGAACGGTGCTGTTTTTAATCAGACTCGCAGTGTTTCTCGCGGCAGTTTGTGGCCGAGTAATATCTCGAATGATTCGCGCAGATCGCCGATGCCGTCGGTGATTGGGATTCGCCGCGTGCGATCGACTGCAACGGGTCAGTTTGTTTAAAGCGCTTAGTTATTAGTCATTAGTCATTAGTCATCGCTAGGGTGTGCACTGCGAGCCTTACGCCTTGATTGATGACTGATGGTTTTTGAGTTTTATATTAAGTATTTTTACTGATAAATATGACTATTATGACAGAAAATAATAAAAAATAAGAGCTTAAGTTTTATGTAAAAAGTTTTGAGGAAGGCTAAGCTGGAGATCCTAGGATAAATTAGTCCTGCTCAAAAAAATGCTTTATTCATTTTTGTCCGAGTCTCAAGTCAAAGTTCGCGTTTTAAAACAGTTAGCAGCCGCTGTTTCGGCGTCTTTAGCCATCAGTGCAATAGCCAGTTTGAAACCCTCACCGGTATTAGCTGCTGGCGATATCCCCCCCGCAGTTCAAACAACTCAGCAAGCCGTAAAACCTGATTCTAGCTGGCAGCTAGGGCAGTTGCGTACCACTATTCCCGTGCAGACAATGCAGCTAGGGCCGGGCGGATTTATCCCGATCGCGATCGGCAGTATGATCATTATTCTAGTCCTGCCATTATTTTTTGGCGGATTAGTCGTAATTGGCGATCGCGAAGTGGGAATTGTCAGTAAAAAGTTTAGCCTCGGCAAAAAGTCTTTACCCGCAGCAGATTTAATTGCCTTAAACGGAGAAGCTGGATATCAAGCTGATACTTTACCCCCCGGTTGGCACTGGGGTTATTGGCCCATACAATACAGCGTCCGCAAAGAGTCTCTAACCGTAGTTCCTCAAGGCGAAATTGGTTTAGTAATCGCAGCCGGAGGCGCGCCGATTCCGCCACAGCGCATCCTCGGTAAATACACAGAATGCGATAATTTTCAAGATGCTCGCAAATTCTTCATAACTGGTGGGGAAAAAGGCAGACAACTAGGCATTCTTACAGGTGGTAGCTATCGAATTAATACGGCATTATTTACTGTAATTACAGCAGTAAATGCTCCTAAACACGGGATGACATCGGAACTGTTAAAACTGTACAAAGTTGCTTCCGACAAAGTAGGAATTGTCACAACTTATGACGGCGTTCCGATTCAAGATGGCGAAATTGCAGGTTCGATTATTCCGAACCACGACAACTTCCAAAACGCGCAAAAATTTATCATCGGTGGCGGTAGGCGCGGTTTGCAAGAACAAGTTTTGCTTTCCGGTTCCTGGAACTTAAATCCTTGGTTTGTCGGCGTGGAACAAGTGCCGATGACCGAAATCCCGATCGGCTATGTCGGCGCAGTTATTTCCTATGTTGGTAAAACCTCGGAAGATGTCAGCGGTGCTGCTTTCACCCACGGCAATTTAGTAAATGTCGGCAATAAAGGGGTGTGGGTGACTCCTCTTTATCCAGGAAAACATCCGCTAAATACTCGCATTTTAAAAGTAGAATTAGTCCCAACTACTAATATAGTATTGAACTGGTCTGGGAAGACGGAACGGCACAGTTATGATTCTAAACTTTCATCTTTAACCGTGCGTTCTCAAGATGGTTTTGCCTTCGACTTAGAAGTAGCTCAGATTATTCACGTTGGCGCTTTAGATGCTCCGAAAGTAATCTCGCGCGTGGGTTCGATGCAGAATTTAGTAGACCACGTTTTGCAGCCTACAATCGGCAATTATTTCCGCAATTCGGCTCAATCTTATTCTGTGTTAGATTTTCTATCGGCAAGAAGCGGCAGACAAGCGGAAGCAGCGGAGTATATCAAAGCAGCTTTGCGTACCTACGACGTACAAGCAATTGATACTTTGATCGGCGATATTTTGCCGCCAGCAGAGTTGATGCAAACTCAAACAGACCGCAAAATTGCTGAGGAACAGCGCAAGACTTATGAGGTGCAGCAATTAGCACAAACTCAGCGGCAACAATTGGTCAGGGAAACTGCTTTGGCTGAGATTCAACAAGAGATGGTGAAATCGGAACAAGGCGTGAAGATTGCTGAGTTGAAAGCGAATTCTCAGGTGAAACAAGCTCAAGGCGAGGCTGAGTCGATTCGGATGAAGGGAAATGCTCAAGCTGAAGCTTATCAGGCGGGTGTTGTGGCTTTGGGCGGTTCCGGTTATACGGCTTTGCAATTAATGCAAATTATCGGCGATAGTCAGGTGCGAGTTGTCCCAGATGTTGCGGTTAGCGGTAATGGTAGCGGCGGCGGTTTGGTTGATGGTTTGCTGGGAATGATGATGTGGAATCAAACTAGCAAAAATGGAGGCAATGGCGGGGAATTGCCAGTAGTTAAGTTGGAAAAATCGCCGCCTGTTGCTGTAGAAAATTTTCCTGATTTACCAGTAGCTAAACTGCATTCAAGCAACCAAGCAACAAGTAGCGAATCCTGAGACTTTCCATGAGAGTGAGATTGATTTGCTGTTTTATGAATTGCCATTTGACTATCGATCTTTTAGTTAAGCTTTCTCAGGATTTACGCATCTATGCCAAAGAAACCGGGTTTTTTACCAAATCTGTGGGTGACAACCAAAGATTTTCGTAAAAAAACCGGTTTCTGACTGCCCGTGCGTCTGGGACTATTTGTGATCGTAGTGATGACTTCAGTCCTATTTTCACGCTTTTAGCTAATCGGGACTAAAGTCCTTACTACAAACACAAATATTGTTTTAAATTCAACTAACTGTCAACTGTCAACTGTCAACTGTTAACTGCTATATATTCTGGCGTTGCGAGAAATCGCAGTACAATCGATCAATATTGCATCTGAGGAATCTCCCCATGTCAGACCAGTTTTCCACTGAAATTAGCGATCGCATCTGCACTCACATGAACGAAGACCACGCTAGCGCCGTAGTCCTGTACGCTCAAGCCTACGGCGACAAGCCAGAGGCCACATCCGCTCAAATGCTCGCTATCGATGCCGACGGCATGGATTTAACCGCTGAAGTAAATGGCGAAACAGTGCCTGTCAGAGTCAAGTTCGATCGCACTTTAATCGACGCCGAAGATGCCCACCACACTCTGATCGATCTGGTGAAACAAGCCCGAAAAGTTGCTAAGTAGCCAAATTATCGCTATTCTGTTATAATTTCAAGGTTCGTAGTACGGATTTTAGTCAGTTTAAATTCTTTTGAAGGACTAAAGTCCTCACTACAAACCTTTAGTCCGATATAATTTGAAGGTTCTTTCCTAGTACGGACTTTAGTTAGTTTTAATCATTTTGAATAACTAAAGTTCTTATTAAAACCAAAATATTTAATCGACTTAAATTTACATATAAAATATCAAATAAGATGACATTAGATCGCCCACAATTTCGAGAATTAGATGCCGTCAATCTCAGCAAAAACAACCCTTTTGCCGGACTGGTAAAGCGACTGGATTTGATGATTCGCGCCCGCTACTCGCTGCTGTACATTGTCGGCGCTGAGGAGGAACCCGTCGAAGCTGTAATTGCCCAAGTGGCGCTGCAAGTAACTCCCGCGCGCCGAGTATTGTTCTGGGATATCGTGCGCGGCTGGGAAGACAACGGTTCTGCAAAAGGTTCAGTAATGGCGGCGCTCGATCGCATCGGCAAGACGGCTGTAGAAGAATATACCATATTTGTACTGCGGGATTTGCACCCAATTTTGAGAGCGCCCTACACCGAAAAAAATGCTCCAGTAGTGCGGGAATTGCGTAATTTAACCAGGGAATTGAAGCGCAGCAAAAAAACAATCGTCCTCACTTCTCACGCCCTCGAATTGCCAGAAGAATTGAAAGAAGAAGCCACAGTAATTGATTTCCCCTTGCCCAACATCCAAGAAATCGATAGTTTGATTTCCCGCATTGTAGAAAAACCGGAACAGTTGCAAGTTAGCGGTTTAGCAAAGGAACAATTAGTTAAAGCTTGTCAAGGTTTGAGCCGCGCTCGGATCGGGCGGGTTTTAGCTAAAGCTTTGGCGGCCAAACAACAAATTAATGAGTCAGATATTGATGGAGTTTTGGAAGAGAAACAGCAAGCAATTCGCAAAACAGGAATTTTGGAGTTTTTTAATTCCCGAGAATCTCTCAAAAGTGTCGGCGGATTGGAGAATTTGAAGCAGTGGGTAAAGATGCGGCAAGATGCTTTTACTGACGAGGCGCGCCGCTACGGCATACCCAATCCAAAAGGGGTTTTGTTAGTAGGAATTCAAGGAACGGGCAAATCTTTATCGGCGAAAACTATTGCTGCTGAATGGCGTTTGCCGCTGCTGCGTTTGGATACTGGCAGATTGTTCGGCGGCGTGGTCGGGGAAAGCGAAAGCCGCGTTCGACAAATGATACAATTGGCAGAGGCGATCGCCCCTTGCGTCTTGTGGATCGATGAAATAGATAAAGCCTTCGGCAACATTATCAGCGGCGGCGACGGCGATTCGGGAACTTCGCGCCGGGTATTCGGCAGTTGGATTACTTGGATGCAGGAAAAAACCAGCCCGGTGTTTATTGTCGCAACTGCAAATAACGTCCGAATTCTTCCGGCGGAGTTGCTCAGAAAGGGCAGGTTTGATGAGATTTTCTTTTTGAATTTGCCCTCAGAGTCGGAACGGCAAGATATTTTTAAAGTGCATTTGCAGCGTTTGCGCCCGACTAGATTGCGCGACTTTGATTTGGAGATTTTGGCGAAGTCTGCTAAGAATTTTAGCGGTGCGGAAATTGAGCAAGTTGTAATTGATGGATTGTACCGGGCTTTTGGGACTTTTGTGAACGGGCAGCGCCGAGATTTGACGACGGAGGATGTTTTGAGGTCGATCGAGGATACGGTACCATTAGCTGCGATCGCCCGATCGCAAATTGAAGATTTGAAGCGGTGGGCGGCCGAAGCGGGTGCGAGAACAGCTTCTAACGATACTCGATTGATTGATGAATTGAAGCGCTACAGCAGGCCGCTGGGTGAAGATGCGATCGACAATTAACCAAATTTCTGTTTGTAGTAAGGACTAAATTCCTAAATTTTGCGGAGTGTCGTCCTCACTACGAACCCAATCTAAAAATATCCGCAAAAATCGCATTTTCCCCAACCATTCTACTCACAGCAGGCGAATCGTAAACCACTAACAGCGCATTCTCCTCCCCCAAATAGGGAAACAAACTCAACCCCTCAGCATTGTCCGTACCAACCTGAAAAGGCAAGTCAAATAAAACCTCCAAATCTCCCCCACCTTGCCCAGTAATACTGTCGCCCGTTAGCGAAGCCCTCGAAGAGGATCGCCCTAAAATATTCCTTAACCGAAACACCCTCGTCGCCCCCGATAAAGTCATCGTCGGCCCGCCTAAAACAATCAAATCTTCCCCATTAAAACACAATTCTCGCACACCCAAACCGTTCAAATCGACAAAATGTTTTTTGTACAATTTCCCTGCTTCCCCAATTTCCTTAAGCCTTAAAACTCCCGGTTCTGCTTCTTCAACCTCCAGTTCTAAAATTATCGCCCAACCCCGCAGCACCGGGCCCCGCAAACCGAGAAAAATGCTCTCCCCCCGCACCGCCAACCCTTCAATATCGAAGCCATTTTCTTTGCTCGGAATTGGCACAGAAAAATACAATCCGAGATGTTTGTCATCTTGCAGCGCATCTGTCAGCAGATTGCCCGTTTCTGTCCGCTGAAGGCATCCCGCCGTTAATTGAATTTGGGGATTTTCAGGATGGGAAATTGACTTGTACAAAATCCCGTCTTTTACAGGAACTTTGGCTAGCAAATAGCGGTTGACATCTGTCTCAATTGTGGCTAATCTTTCGATATCGTCTTCGCAATCTTTACCTTTAGGTTTTTTGCGTTTTGTGCTGTGAGAACCGACCAGCCAAAGGCAATTGCTGCTGAAATCAATTCCTTCAATATCGATTTCGTCGTCTCCCGATAAATCGATAAAATCCGCGACCGCAAATTTTTGATGTTCTCCAAAAACATGAGGCGCGACAGGCGACAAACATTCCAGCGAAGTCGTTTCATCGGAACCCAGCCACAAATGGCCGTCGGGAGTCAAAGCAACAGCGGATAAATCTGTAATAATCTCGCTCGCTTCGCTGTTGAATTGCAGCAGCAGGCGGCCGAGCAAAAATGATTCTGACATAATTATTAGCACCAAAACTATTCTTATAGTAAGTGATTATAGCTAAAATTGCTTGAAACTGATATCGAGTCAGAGCTGCAATAGTCCGCCAGGGAATTAATTCCCCGTATCAAAGGTAAAATCGGTTTTAACCGACTGAAAACTTATATTTAAAACTTAAATAAATATAATGTTATGTCCTCAGAGAGATGACTTCCGTTCTTTCGGCGATTGTCAATCCCTGGCAGCCCTGCAGCCCTAACCGCAGCCGGCGGTTATTATTCAGCAAACCGAACCTCTACAGACGGATAACACCCTAATTGAAACATTAACATTTGAGTTACATTTCGTTACTATAAGGAAACAGAGAAAAAACTTTTCGCCCATAATATCAGAGGTAGCCAATTATGAACGGTACATTTCGCGTCGGCAACCTGTTTGGAATTCCCTTTTATGTCAACGTATCTTGGTTTCTAGTTCTGGGTTTAGTAACTTGGCAATACGGCGGCGCACTAGCTAACCTGTTTCCTGCATTAGGCCCCGTAGCGCCCTGGATGCTGGGATTGTTCACAGCGCTGCTGTTATTTGCTTCCGTCTTAGCCCACGAATTAGGACACAGTTGGGTGGCCATCAAACAGGGAATTGGCGTGAAATCGATTTCGCTATTTCTGTTTGGCGGGCTGGCTAATTTGGAAAGAGAATCAAAAACCCCAGCCGAAGCATTTTGGGTCGCCATTGCAGGCCCGTTAGTTAGCTTATTGTTGTCGGGTTTGTTAACTGCGATCGGCATCGGTGCTGGTCTCACAGGCCCCGCAGCCGCCATCGTCGGACTTTTAGCTTCGATCAACTTAGTTTTAGCCTTATTTAACTTAATTCCGGGTTTGCCCCTCGACGGCGGCAACATCCTCAAAGCGATCGTCTGGAAGATTACCGGCAACCCTTACAAAGGCATAATTTTTGCTAGTCGCGTCGGTCAAATCATTGGTTGGATTGCCATTGCTACAGGCATATTTGGTAATATTTGGAATCTAGTAATTGGTTGGTTCTTGTTGCAAAATGCTGGTCAATCCGCACAATATGGCACAGTCCAAAATCAACTCGCAGGGCTGACAGCCGCAGATGCTGTTACCGCGCAAAGCCCGATCGTCCCAGAAAACTTATCGCTCAGAGAATTTGCCAACAACTACGTGATCGGTAACACTCAAAACTGGCGTCGATTCCTAGTTACCGACGATGCGGGACAATTGGTAGGGGCGATCGACCTTGACGACCTCAAAACCATCCCCACCGGTACCTGGCCCCAAGTTTTGGTCAAAGAACTCGTCAAGCCGATCGAATTTTCCACCACCGTCAAACCAGAATTATCCCTCCTCGAAGTCGTCACTCTCCTAGAACAACTTAAAGTACAAGAACTCCCCGTCATTCGCGAAAACGGAGTTCTCGTGGGACTTGTAGAAAAAGCAGAGATTGCCCGCCTACTACAAAAACGAGCTCAAGCAGATCCTGCTTGATACCCTCAGATACTTGACAAATAATAGTTAACCCCCTCGATTGCTTTTACCAAAAGGGCGATCGGGGGGGTTAACTGTAGCTTCACAAAATTCAACTCAAACCTTAAATTATTAGCGACAAATCAACAATGATAATTATCAGAGTTTTTTAATCAAGCGAGAACGTTAGGCCATCTCAGGACTTTTTCTCTCAATCGGAAACACTACGGTTTACTCAGGATCGAAAACTTAATAACTTAAACACCTCCTACAGTCTTCTCTCCTGTAAGTTGCCTTCCTCAAAGGAGACTCTTCCTCGCCTATCTGCATTACCAGTCAACTGTTAACTGTTAACAGTCAACAGTCAACAGTCAAAACTCAGTAGAGGCGGTGGATGGTGCGTGCGGGCCCTCTTAACTTAACAGTCAACAGTCAACAGTCAACAGTCATGTATGAGTGCAACCGGAATTGATATTACATGATAGTTGAGAAAATCAGCATCAAAAATGTTTTTCATAATACTCTTTGAGAATAATATAAGGTTTATATTGCACACCCTAGAGTTAAATTGATGCAATTAAATCGAGAATTTCTTGATAATCAAAATTATCTAAATGATTCATCAAAATTTCGGCAAAAAGCTCGTTTTTGCTGCGGATTTCCTCAATTGTTGTAGCAATAAAATCGAAGTCAGCCTCACGGACTGCTTGTTGAAGTTTGCTCGTCCATTCTGGAGAAACTTGCGGTTTAGAGTTAAGCGTAAATATTTTATGAGTATCCAATATTTCTTGTTTTAGGATAGTTGAAGTCTCTGAAATATTATTTATATCAACAGGGGAAATAGCCGTAACGACTGGAATATCAAACTTAAAAACTGTACCGCGTCCCACTTCGCTTTCGGCGGTAATTTCGCCACCCATTAATTTTATGAACTCGCGGCTGATGCTTAATCCTAAGCCCATACCTTTTTGAAGTGTCTTCCCCGATGAACTTTGCATGAATAATTCAAATATACTATCTAATTCTTCCGGGTCGATGCCAACTCCTGTATCAGTAATTTCAAAGCAAATAAAAACTTTTGATAAGCTTTCAAATGATTTAACAAAATCTTCTTTTGCAGACCTTGTTCTTCCTTCTTCCTTCGCTCGGACGGTGACTGATACTGAGCCGTTTTGAGTGAATTTAACTGCATTATCTAAGATATTAATCAGCACTTCCCGCAACTTAATGTCATCTGTTTCTATGTATTGAGGGAGATCCGAGGAGCAGTCAATAATTAATTTTATTTTTTTATTTAGTGCCGGAATTTGGAACATATTCTGCACGTCGCTCAGCAAGCGGTACAAGTCAAAGCATTTGGGGTAGATTGTCATGCGCCCCGCTTCAATTTTAGATAAGGCTAAGACTCTATCTATCAGTTGAAGCAGGTGTTCTCCGCTGCGGCGAATAATTTTGATATTTTCTTTTTCCGTGAAAGTTAAATTAGGGCTGGGTTCCATTAATTGAGCGAAGCCGAGAATGGCATTGAGGGGGGTTCGCAATTCGTGGCTCATGTTGGCGAGAAAGATGCTTTTAGTTTTGTTTCCAGCTTCTGCTGCTAATGCGGCTTCTTTGAGTTGTTGTTCTGCTTGTTTGCGATCGCTAATATCGAGTATTATGCCGTGCCAGACGATATCTCCATTTTCGCGCAATTCCGGCCGAGAATGAGCTTGCAGCCATTTGAGTTTTCCAGAGGCTGTGACAATCCGCCACTCGCGGGCAAATGGTTCGAGATTTACAGCACTTCTGACAATGGCCTCGAAGTAGCTGGGGCGATCGTCCGGGTGCATTTGTTCGTAGAGTAAAGCAAAGTTGTTCTGGATTTCCTCCGGCTCTAATTCTTGAATTTCTCGGCACATAGGACTGATATATTCCATCTTGACAGAGCCGTCGGGATGCTGTACGAATATGTAAAGTTCTCCGGGCACCGTGATTGCTAATTTGTGAAATAGAGCTTCACTTTTTTGCAAGGCTATTTGTGCTTGTTTGCGATCGCCAATATCAATCCCAAACCCAAACAAAAAGTCAAAATTGCCATTTTCATCCAAAACGGGCGTACCGTACCACTCGACTAACAAAGTATCACCGCACTTAGTGAGAATCCGGTGCTCGTTAACCGTTTGCTCCCTCGCTGTGACGCGCTCAAAAATCGAGTGCAATCCGGCTCGATCGCCCTCCGGTACAAATTTAGCTAAATAATCTTGGCCGATAACTTCAGCAGCAGTATAGCCCACAGATTCCAGCATACATTCATTGGCCAGCAGGATTTTACCCTCCGAATCGATCGCCACAAAAAAGATCGGAGAATTTTTGATAATCTTTAAATTAAAGTCCCGCTCTTGGTGGATAATTTTTTCAGCTTGCTGGCGCTCCTCAATTTCGAGCTGCAAGCGGGCATTAATTTGAGCTAGTTCCAGAGTGCGCGAGGTTACTTCCGTTTCCAGGGTACGGTTGTAGTCTGCCAATATTTGCTCTGCTTGTTTGCGCGCCGTGATATCTTCAAAAACAATCAGTACGTAAATCACATTCCCCTCAGCATCAAACATTGGCTGCGATCGCACTTGCAAGGGAATAACTTTCCCATTCCGGCGAAGATCCATATCTTCAAGGAACGTTTCTTTGCCCATCACGGCGCGTTCAAAGGGCGAATCTTCGATCGGGTACAGCCTGTCTGTTCCCGATATATAAAGTTGATAAGTTTCGGAAAGTTCTTCAGGGGTGGTATTTGCCACCGCCCCTTTGCCCGTAATTTCTCCTCCCATCGAATTCATAAAAATACTGCTACCAGCCGGAGTCAGAGCTATCACCCCAACCGGCAAGCTTTCTAACAACTTGGCAAATTTTTCCTCGCTTTGGGCCAAAGCTTGAAAAGACTTTTTCAATTGAGCCGCCATTTCGTTAAAAGACTGTGCTAAGGAGCCGATTTCATCAAGCCTGCTGATAGCAACAGTGCGATCGAATTCTCCTTGGGCGATATCTTTAGCTGCTTGGTTGAGGCGCAGCAGGGGCAGCGTCATCCACCGGGCATTGAGCGCTCCGACAATTGTCGATAGCAGCAGCGCCGCGGCACAAAGTAAAATTGTACTGCGGGTATTTTTGTTAATTTGTCCCATGAAATCCGATGCGGGAACGGCGATCGCGATCAGCCAGTTCAAACCGTTACTATCCGAAAACGGCAGCACTTCCACAAAATATTCTGCCCCATCTCGGCTAAATTTCAGTTGTTGTCGCTGCTGAATGTTACTAAAGCCGCCAAACTGTTCGTACAAATACTTAGCTGCGGTGCGAATGACAAAAGTTTCACTGTCTAAAACATTTAGACGCTCAGGTTCCTGCTTTCCCGACATCTTTCTAAAGGATGATTCTTGACTCGAACTTGCCACCAGCAAGCCCGATCGTTCGATCGCAAAAATTTCTCCAGTTTTGCTAACCTTGAGGCGATGGAGATATTGCTGAAGCTCCCAGAGGGACAAATCTACCGCACAAACTCCCAGCAATTCACCATTGCGATCCCGAATCGGTTGGCTCGCAGCAATAAACACAGTCCCCGGAGTAAAACCCCGATAAATGCTCGTCCAAATTGGTTTGTTAGCTGCGACAGCTTCTTTGTACCAGGGGCGCGATCGGGCATCATAGGTTCCCGGTTCTGCTTTTAATTTGGCGGTGCGAGTACCTTGTTTGTCTGTTGTGTAGTAGATATTCTGATAGTTAGTAGACTTGTTAGCTGCGACAATTTGCAAGCTGTTGTCCTTCGGGTTGCGTTTAATGCCGAGATATTCTCCTGTTTTTTGAGAACCGAGGGAAATCCATTGAATGCTTTTAAACGATCGCATTTGCTGCCAGAGGAACTTCTCTCCTCCCGGCTGGGCTTGTCCTAACTGTAAGTTTAATTCGGCGCGATCGATCGCTGAGGCATTAAGTTGATTTACCCAGTGGGTATTTTCCACAACAGCAGTCAGTTGTTCTTCAACTCTATTCCCCGTCTGGGCGATCGATTTCAGAGCGACTTCTTCGACTGCTCTTTCTCCATTGCGAAAGGAAAGATACCCGACAATCCCTACGGCTGCGACGATTTGCACCACAAAAGAGCCTACTAGAACGCAACGCAGGGGTATTTTTGTTGGCTGTGACAAAGTTTTGCTCGCGACTCGGGGCAACGGCATAGGCTGGTGTCTAATTGCTCTCTAACACTTTAACTGTTCCAGCCCGTAATTTCAGTGTGTTTTGGAGACACCACCCAAAAACCAAGTTTCTACATCAATATATCAACGGAGCAGCAACAATTTTCCCAGAAACAAGGTTTTTTGATTTTTATTTCTATCACTTGCGGGTGATGGATTGTCTCAAGTTACATTCTTTTTTTAGTTCGATCGCGCCTTGCGGTTCAAAAACCCGGTTTCTCGATCGCTTGTTGACTGTTGTGCAACATATCAACCTTAGCTACTTCTTCTTTCTCGCAGGATTTCCGGCTTGGCATTTGTAGTGCGATTACCTGAACCGACTTGAGCTGCATCAATATTCTATCTGTTAACCGCAGATTTCCAGCAGATGCAACACTGATGAACGCAGATACATTCAACAATTGAAAGCGATTGAGTCGAACTCAAGTTTCAGCAAAAAAATGTTTTTTACAGAGCCGGAGATGCTTTCTCTACCTCTTTCCCTGTTTTTTCTTACTTTTCTCTGCTTCACGCTTGACCTCTCTTTAACGCGCGGAAAATCCCTCGCTTGTCCGAACGGATATAGCGAGGGGTGAGAATAGGTATTCTCAGAAAATATCAAGTAGTGGCAGTGGCTTTTGTCGAGCCATTGCCATCTATAGAAGCCATACTGTTGTGAGCGCACAGAAAGATTTCAGAGCTAACTCTCTGCTTGCACTCAATGCTTGAAATCAAACCAATCAGTTCAAGCAAGAAGTTAAAGCAAGTCCTAAAGACTTAGGCTACTTCTTCGCGATCGATTTGGCGCAGGTGAATGTGCTTGCGTCCCAAAGAGATTTCAAATTCATCTCCTGCCTTCAGTTCCATTTGTTTGGTGTAGGCGGCTCCAATCAGTAAATTGCCGTTAGATTGAACGCTAATCCGATAGCTGGCAGAGCGTCCGCCACGTCCGTTACCGTTTTGCTTCCCGTCTAACTGAATGCCTTCTGCATCAATCAGTGCATTCAGGAATTTCATCATGTTGACCCGTTCTACGCCATTCTTGGTAACGGTGTAGTAGCCACAGGCTCTAGCTTTTTCTTCCTTGGTGAGGTTCTCTAGCTCTTTGACCTTTTGGATCAGGTCTTCTCCTTCAAGGGGTTCGATATTTTTCTTTTTAGCCATCTACTGAGTCCTGAAATATTCAACTGGTGTACGGAATTTTTCTCGGTTGATTTTTGGTTTGACCAAGAAACTTTAGCTTTATAGCCGATCGTAAAACCATCTTACACCGATCGGCTCAATTGTTAACCACTATTGTCTAAATATTTTTAACAAGGTGCAGTCTTTCTTGAGAAGTAGCAGCCGGTGCAAGCAATCTCTAAACTCGGTAGCATAAGCTATCAGCTATCAGCTAGCTAAATATTTGCCCCCAATTTTAAAATCCCATGAAGTTAACCACACGCGGACACTACAGTGTCAAAGCATTACTGGATCTAAGTTTGCAACCTCGGTTCGGCCCGACATCGGTAAAATCGATCGCGAACCGACAGGAGTTACCGGCTCCGTATCTCGAAAAATTATTGATTGAAATGCGACGAGCCGGTTTAGTCCAATCAGTTCGGGGTTCCCAGGGAGGATATCAATTAGCCCGCGAGCCGGCTCAAATTTCTTTAGGACAAATCTTAGAGGCGGTAGGCGAAACTATTGAACCTTTACCTCGACATTCTCCCGACGCGACGCAAGCAGAGGATTGGGTAACATTCAGTTTGTGGAACCGATTGCACAAAAAACTTGCCGAAGCGCTATACACTATTTCCCTCGAAGACTTATACTATGATGTCCGCAGTTGGCAAGCTGCTCTGGGAGAAGAAACTAGCTTTATCATTTAGATGGTAAGTTGATTTATTCGATCGCCCGAAAACATGGACACAACACTTGTTACCTACTCCGGCGGCTGTCATTGCGGTGCTGTCCGCTTCACAGTCGCGGTTGACAAACACGAAGCATCTGACTGCAACTGCTCTATCTGTAAAAAGAAAGGATTTTTGCACCTAATTGTGCCGCCGGAACGTTTTACGTTGCTGTGCGGCGAAGATGTTTTGACAACTTATACGTTTAATACAGGAACTGCTAAACATACTTTCTGCCGGATTTGTGGGATTCACTCGTTCTATCGTCCCCGATCGCATCCCGATCAATTCGATGTCAACGTCCGCTGTCTTGACTCCGATGCCGTTTCCCAATTTCAGATTCTACCCTTTGATGGTGTTAATTGGGAGCAGAACGTACACAAGCTTGGCGACGAAAGTAATCTCAGCACTGAAAATCTGGGATAAAAAATCCAATTCGGCTGTTGGTAACAGCAGCTAAAACCAGCCCGATCGAACGATCGCTCGCTGGCAGGACAGACTATCAAGTTTGACACAATATATAATGATGCCGGATCAATTTGCTGTTTTGATTTTAGCTGCGGTATTGGATTATTCGATCGGCGATCCTTGGGGTTGGCCGCATCCCGTACAGGCGATGGGTTGGGCGATCGACCGCTATACTCGAATTGTCTTTAGTATCTGGAATAATCCCGCAGACAAAATGGCTCCTGCGGGCGATCGTCCGGCCGGTGAGCTGCACAAACTGCTGCTGCGATGTGCTGGTACAATACTAGCGATCGGGCTGATTCTAGGCAGTTATACTGTCAGTTGGTCGATCGTCCTTGCTGCTAGTTGGGTGCACCCTCTTTTAAGTATTGCCCTGCAGACCATTTTGCTCGCAAGCTGTTTTGCCGGTCGCAGTTTGAGGGCGGCGGCTCAAGATGTGCTAGCACCTTTAACTGTTGCAGATTTAGTCAAGGCGCGGGAACGGTTGAGTCTTTATGTCGGCCGGGATACTGAAAACTTATCCGAGCCAGAAATTCTGCGAGCATTGTTAGAAACTGTAACAGAGAATGCAGTCGATGGCGTGACAGCGCCGCTATTTTATGCCCTAGTTGGGTTCGCTCTGCCAGATTTATTATTAACTGTTACCAATTTGCCGATCGATCCTAACTCGATGCTCGCCAGCGCGATCGTTCCCTGTGCGATGGCTTACAAAGCAGCCAGCACATTAGATTCAACCGTCGGCTACAAAGAACAGCCATACACTAATTTAGGATGGTTTAGTGCCAAACTAGAAGACGTCCTCACCTGGTTTCCTTGCCGACTAACAGTGATTACTTTAGCCCTGATCTCTGGTAAACCGATCTACGTATGGCAGATTTGTCAGAGAGATGCTGTTAAAGATGTCAGTCCCAATTCCGGTTGGAGCGAGTGCGCCTACGCAGCCATCTTGGGAGTACAACTAGGAGGTATAAATTCCTATCGGGGAGTTATCAAACACAAACCGCTGTTAGGCGAGCCTATTCGCGCGATCGCCCCCGAACAAATTTATCAAGCTTTGCAATTAACTCGCTATTGCTTTTTGACTTGGTTGGGACTATCATGGCTGGTTTATACTTTATGGTTTTTTGTCCCCTAACTGCTGACTTTACTGGGCGACAGATACCAGCCACCAGATTCATCAGTGAAGTCAATCTCAAACTTTTAGGGCCAAGTCGAAATATCTAAAATTATTCAATTATTCAATTGTTCGATGGGCCAACAGCCAACAATTAAATCCCAGTAAAATAATGACTAAAATTATCAAAATTTTATCGCCGGATGAAGTGAGGCGCACTCTCACCCGCGTCGCTTCCGAGATTGTCGAAAAATCTGGGGCTCCGTCGGAGTTAGTGCTGTTGGGGATTTATACTAGAGGAGTGCCACTAGCTCAAATGTTAGCCGATCAAATTGAAGTCCTCGAACAAGTAAAAGTACCGGTGGGCGCTTTGGATATTACCTTTTACCGAGATGATTTGGATCGAGTGGCGATGCGGACACCGGCTAAAACAGAAATTCCTTTCGATTTGACGGGAAAAATCGTTGTGTTGGTAGATGATGTCATATACAAAGGTAGAACAATTCGAGCGGCTTTGAATGCGGTAAACGATTACGGAAGGCCGGAAAAAATTTGGTTGGCGGTATTAGTCGATAGAGGCCACAGAGAAGTGCCGATTCAGCCAGATTTTACGGGTAAAAAGTTGCCGACTGCAAAGGAAGAACAAGTTAAGGTTTACGCTCAAGAGTACGATGGGCGCTACGGGGTGGAATTGATTAAGGGTTGATCTATAGCCTTTCTTTGCTCTCATAGGAGGTACTATCCGGCATCGGCCAAACAGGCCAAACAGGCCAGGCCAAACAGGCCAAACAGGGCATCGGGCATAGGGCATACCTCACGACGCTTGACAACCGCTATAAGTTGAACTTGCGAGTCGATCGACTTGGGTGTCTGGTTCGCGATCGATTTCAGAAGAGTGAAACTGGGTTTCTCCCTCCCTCACCCTCAAAAACTGGGTTGGTACGTATATTTATTGTTACTTAACGCCAAAATTCCCAGAAACCGGGTTTCTCGCCCCATGCGTCGCAGAAATAAGCTTGGTTGCGACGGGCGCTGAGCGTCCTAATTTATTTAAAATCGGCAGTGCAGGAGTTGAACCTGCCTGGGGCGAATTATGAGTTCGCTGCCTAAACCGCTCGGCCAACTGCCGTTAAATTGATTTGTTCAATCTATCTAACTTAAGAAGTAACTATAACATAATTTCTCAGTTCGTGCTAGAACTAGAGAACAAAAATCAAAATCTTTAGATCTGTTGAGTCCCCGATCGCCCGAAACGCACCTGCGCTATCCGGCTCGACCGGACAAAGCAGTTTCTACGACTAGGCATAAAATTACAGGCAATGGCAGTGAATTCAACAGTAGTGCTGACTCTAATTCTGCTAACTCTTATGTTTGGAGCAGGTGTGACGAGTTCTGTTTTGGGATTTACTACAGGTCGCGAAGCCTTGAAAGGAACGACTCAACCTGATGTTCGCCCCAGCAACTATGCAGGCACCGGCAAGCAGGGAACTGTGGCTAGCAAAGAGCAAGTGAGCATTTTGAAAGAAACAGACATTCTTAAAACCGTCAAAGCGCGGATAGAAGGTCGCGATCCTGACAAAACGACCGGAGCAAATACTAAAACAGACAAGACAAGCTCTAAACCAGCCACAGCCAAAAAGCCCGCCGAACCAAAGGCCAGCGCCAAATTTCCCCTGAACAGTCGCGACGGGGGAATAACCCTAGAAGTGAGCGCGGCCAGTCAGCGCGGCAACTCCATGCTGCTAGACGTGAGCATGAAAAACGAAGGTTCCCAATCTGTGAGGTTTCTCTACAGTTTCTTGAACGTCACGGACGATCGCGGCCGGGCCCTGTCGGCAACTGCTGAGGATTTGCCGTCGGAACTGCCCCCCAACGGGCAGGTGTATTACGGTACGGTGAGTATTCCCACCGCTTTGCTGGAAAATGCTAAACAAGTTTCGCTGACGCTGACAGATTATCCAGGTCAAAAACTTCAGTTGCAAATAGCTGGGATTCCAGTAGCGAAGTAAGACAAAAGGAGCAAACACTCCAGGGATTTTGAGGTTCGATCGAGAAAGTTGTTCTAGGGAGCATTGTGTCACTTTTAGGGGCGAGAGTGCAGGAGATAGCTGATTTACCCGCGATGACTCCGACAGAAGTGCTGTCGCGGTTGCTGGCAGTGCTGCTGCTGATTGCAATTAATGCTTTTTTTGTGGCGGCTGAGTTTTCGATGGTGACGGTACGCCGATCGCGCATCAATCAGTTAGCCGAGGCTGGCGACATTGCAGCTCTAACTGTTCAATCTTTGCAGAAAAGTATCGAGCGATTGCTCTCAACAATGCAGTTGGGAATCACTCTTTCTAGTTTAGCTCTCGGCTGGATTGGGGAAGATACGATCGCCGTGCTAGTCCGAATGTCGATCGCCAGTTTGCCGCTGCCACTTTACATCAAGTCGGCCGTCCCCCATTCTTTGGGAATATCAATAGTAACTTTTTTCCTGCTAGCTTACCTGCAAATCGTACTCGGCGAACTCTTTCCCAAATCTGTAGCGTTACTTTATTCCGAACAGCTAGCCAGAAGTTTAGGGCCTCCGAGTTTATTAATTTCTCGTTTGTTCAATCCCTTTGTGTCGTTTCTCAATCAATCCACGCGATCGCTCTTGCGGTTTGCAGGAATCGAATACAACCTAAGACACCGGCCCGTTACTCCCGAAGAACTGCAATTAATTATAGCTACTTCCAGCGAATCAAGCGGCTTACTAGCAGAAGAGCGAGAATTGCTCAATAACGTGTTTGAATTTGGCGAAGTTTGGGTACAAGAAGTGATGGTGCCGAGGCCAAACATTATCGCACTTCCCAAGACGGCTACTTTTCAAACTTTGCTCGACGAAATGGCAATTTCCAACCATTCCTTTTATCCCGTGACGGGAGATTCTTTAGACGATATTATCGGCATTATTGGCTTCAAACAACTTGCAAAACCTCTAGCTGAAGGTTTGCTATCTCCCGACACAGAAATTGTAACTTGGATGAGTGCAGTGAGGTTTGTGCCGGAGATGATGCTGCTGGGAGAACTGCTGCCTTTGATGCAGCGTTCGTCAGAAGAAATTGCGATCGTAGTCGATGAATTTGGGGGCATTTCCGGGTTAGTGACGCTGAGGGATTTGATCGCCGAAATTATTGGCCGCACTTACCACTCGCCCGACAGTAAAGAAATTGCTTTGCAAGTATTGGACGATCGCACTTTTTTAGTACAAGCGCAGCTAAATGTAGATGATGTCAATCAAATATTGAATTTGGATTTGCCGATAGCTGAGGAATACCAGACAATCGGAGGTTTTTTGAGCTATCAGTTGCAAAGAATGCCCGCTGTTGGGGAAGTTTGGCGCGGCGACAATGCAGAAATTACGGTGGTTTCGGCGATCGGGCCGCGGTTGGATCAACTTCAAATTCAGTTGCTGTCAGGGGCTGCGGGCGATCGAACTTTAAGTGAAATTGGACAGATAGATGGGGAAATTGTGGGAAAAAGTCGCAAGAATAGCGGGTTGAGAGATGTGGCGAGATTTTCTAGTTGAGCATATTTTAGCGAATACCTAGATAATCTACTCGTAGGTCAAGTCAATAGACTCGATTACAATCATATTTTATATCTCCAATTCATGCTGCAAAAATTGTACTTAATTTATGCTGTTTCTTATCTTTTTCGTGCTTATTCTCGATGGGGAAATGGAGATAAACAGAGAGCAGTTAAATATTTTCAGAAAGCGATAGATATCTACAGGGCTAGAGGACTATCGGACATAGCCGATCAGCTTTTAGTCCCATTCAGTACACTGCAAAATGAAATCAAGGATGAACAGGAAAACCAGGGTCAACCGGAAGTTGAGGATGAGCCGAAAGCTAAATAAGCAGACTGCTGATTCAAAACTAATTAACAATCAATTTTTCAAATTTTAGTCAGACAGGACTTATATCAATTCCGGCTGCGCCGAAATGACAAGCGAGGACACGGCAGTGCCGTTTCCCTACCGCCATCAATTGTAGGGACACGGCACTGCCGTGTCCTGATTTCTCGCGAAAAAACCACGTTTCTGACTACCCGCGCGCCAGCCATATTTAATAGTAATGCACCGGATCTTTCAATCCCAATTCCTCAAAAGCCGCCAGCCGCAGCCGACAAGAATCGCAAACGCCACAGGCTTTTTCCCCGCCTGCATAGCAAGACCAAGTTTGCTCCCAAGGCACTCCCAACTTGTTACCCAATTCAATAATTTCGGTTTTTTTAAGTTCGAGCAAAGGTGTGACAATCTTAATAGCTTCTCCTTCCCTTCCCTGCTTGGTTCCTAACCGAAATACTTCCTGCATTGCTTGGATGTAATCGAGGCGACAGTCGGGATAGCCGGAATAATCTAAAGCGTTAACGCCGATGTAAATGCGCTGAGCTCCTAGGGTTTCGGCGTAGGCGAGGGCAAAACTAAGAAAAATGGTATTTCTAGCTGGAACGTAGGTAGTGGGGATGTTTTGGGACATTTCTGCAAGATTGCGATCGATCGGCAATTCCATCTCATTATCCGTCAAAGCCGAACCGCCCCACAGCGTCAAGTCAAAGTTTATCACCTGATGCGCCTTAACATCCGCTGAAAGCGCGATCGCCCGCGCTGATTCCAACTCCCGCCGGTGCCTTTGCTGGTAGTCAAAGGAAATCGTGTAACATTCGCAGCCGTCGGCTTTGGCTTGATACAAAACAGTTGAGGAGTCCAGCCCTCCCGACAATAAAATAACTGCTTTCACTTAAAATAACCTCCATTAAATTAGCATTTACATTTATATCAAATTAGTTGTGAATTGACAAGATTACAGCGATGGATTTTAACGAACCGCGAAGACGCGAAGGAAGAGAAGAGAAGAAAAATATTTGACAGTTTATGCGAGAATTGCTATAAGTTTAACTTGCTAACAAATTGTCTAGTTCCCGGTAATCTGGCAAAGTTGTATCAATTTCTTTACCTTGCCGCAAAACTGTGCGATCGCGCTGCGATCGAGATAACAATTCGCTGAAAGTTCGCCCCTTAAATAAAATCAAGTCTGCGGGTAAACCAACTCCTATTCGTCCTACATTCGGCAATCCCATTAAATCTGCTGGTGTTGTTGTGACTGTGCGCGGCCAATCTTCCCAAGGCCTGTCTAAATGGGCTATGCGGACTGACATATTAAAGACTTCTAAAACATCGTGATCTCCAAATCCGTAAAACGGATCGCGACAGTTGTCGCTAGCAACTGTGACGGGAATTCCTGCTGCTTTGAGTTCGTGCACCAGCGTCACTCCCCGCCAGCGCGGTGTACGCCCCGATTCTCTGTCTTGCAAATAAAGGTTGCACATCGGTAAGCTGACAATGCCAATATTTGCTTGCTTGACTAATGTCAAAGTTTCTGTTACTAAATCCGGCGGTTGTACGGCTAAACTGCAGCAGTGCCCGCAGATTATTTGACCGCTAAATTTATGGCGAATAGCCGTTTTTGCTACTTCCCGCGATGTTGTGGATTCTGGATCGTCGGTTTCGTCGGTGTGGAAGTCGAGGTTTAAACCGCGTTCTTGGGCTAAGCTAAATACGCGATCGAGTTGTTTGTCTAAATCCGGGTTCATGTAGGCGACTCCGCCGAGGATGCCGCCGATTTGGGCAATTTTGTCTGCTAATTTTTCGCCTGCGGGTGTCAGGTAATAGTCGAGGGAAACTAGGGAAACTGCTTGCAAAATTAGCCGATCGCTCCATTCGGCTTGCAAGGCTTCAAATACTGCTAAACTAACGGTTCCCCCATCGCCTGCGCTGTCGATGTGAGTGCGGATGGCTTTGGTGCCGTGGGCGTAGCTGCACTTGAGGCCGAACTGCATCCGCCGGTAAACATCCTCTGCATTCCAGTGTTTTTCGGCGTCAGCGCGCACAGTCTCCAGCGCACTTGCAAAAGTTCCGTCGGGATTGGGCGATCGTTCCCAAATGTGGCCTTTGTCTAAATGCGCGTGCATATCCACAAAGCAAGGGAAAACTAAGCCGTTTTGCAAGTCTACAATTGGAATATCTCGAAGTTGCGATAAAGGTTCTGTATTGGTGGGGATGATTTGGGCGATCGCACCCGCTGCAATTTCCAGATCCACCGCACAAAAATTGTTCTCTGTCCCCGTTGTTGCAATTGCAGAAACTGAGGGTGCGATCGACTGTATTTCTAGCAGAGACGCGGGGACGCGAGCATTTTTGAGCAAATAATTAGATGTACTTGGCAACATTAACTTTGTGAGTTAGAATTTTATTAATAATTTAGCGATACCAGTTTTAAATATAGCAATTATTTCCAAATTTGGGAACTTTTTTATTTCTCTATTTCCATTTTACTCTCTTTTTTTCTCCTTTGCGCCCTCTGCGCCTCTGCGGTTCGTTAAGCTGTTGTGCATCTAGATTCTGTATGGTGATTGAGGGGGAGAGGGGGAGAGAGGGAGAGGGGGAGAGAGGGAGAAGATTTTTGATCGATCGTCGAAATATACAATGTTTATTTGCACAACAGCTTAAAAAAATATGATTCACACATTAAATCTAATTGCTCTAAAAGATTTCGCTAAAATTGGATAGCTCGAATCCTTCCGCAGACACAATTCTGTTGTTACAATCGATAATCGTTTAAAATTGCCATAGCCAGAGCCAAAAACAACTGTGTCACAACCCAAGCATATAGTTTTAACATCCCATCCCGACAGATCCGGTACAGAACCAATTCCCATTTGTTGGGGAGAAATCGATCCTCTCAAACGGGGGCCGGTGATTGGCAGCCTCAGCAAATCTTCTCACCGGAATGCGATCGGCACTCATTCGGGTTCCTATTCTGTTTATCGAGCGCTAGCAGTTGCTTCCGGCGCACTTCAAGCCGATCACCTGCCCGATTTTACTAACACGTCTCCGGCGGCACGCATCGGGCCTCACCCGAGTTGGGGCGATCGCAATTTGATTGTTTCTCTCGATCCCTTTGGGGGTTTGGTCAGCCAAATTTATACTTCATTTTTTCAGCAGGGATACGATATTCGCCCGACAATTGCTGTTACTAAAGCTCATATTAATATGCCGGAATTGCAAGATGCCATCGCTAAGGGGCGCGTGCAAATTGATGGCAAAATAGTCAAAGCAGGCGGCAATTTAGCGGTAACTAAAATTGCGATCGACCCCGTGTGGTATTTGCCGGGAATTGCCCGCAGGATAGGCGTGCAAGAAAGTGTTCTCCGCCGCGTTTTATTCGAGCAAACAGGCGGTATGTTCTCGGATTTGGTGACGCGGCCGGATTTACAGGTTTTCTTGCCCCCGATTGGCGGAACTACAGTTTATATTATTGGCGATGTTGCAAATATTTCTGACCCTCAGAAGCAGTTGGCGGTAAGGGTACACGATGAATGTAACGGTTCTGATGTGTTCAGTTCAGATATCTGCACTTGCCGCCCTTATTTGGTACATGGGATTGAAATTTGCATCCAAACTGCACAATCCGGCGGTTCTGGAGTAATTGTTTATTTCCGCAAGGAAGGCAGAGCTTTGGGGGAAGTTACGAAGTTTTTGGTGTACAATGCCAGAAAACGGCAGGAAGGGGGCGATCGCGCTGATGCCTATTTTACTCGTACTGAATGTGTCGCCGGAGTTCAAGATATGCGGTTTCAAGAACTCATGCCAGATGTTTTGCACTGGTTGGGGATCTCTCGAATTGACAGTTTAGTTTCTATGAGCGATCTCAAATACAATGCAATTATCAATTCTGGCATTCAAGTAGTCGATCGCATCCCCATTCCCGAAAATTGGATTCCCGCAGACGCCCAAGTCGAAATCGCTGCCAAAAAAGCAGCAGGCTACTACACGCCAGACCCCGTGCCAGATGCTACAATTCTTGCAGAAGCCATCGGACGCGATTTAGGAGATTGACAGGCCAAAGACGCGAACAATCGGGCGCGAACAATCGCGTCTTTGCCAAATAAAATTTATTGCTGGTCTTTGATCGGTCAGGGTAGGTTATGGCTAATTTGCGTTCTACTGTTATCGTAAAAACAGATATTTGCGGATATACCGTCCGAGTCAAAAAGTTATCTCAGTCCGAATTAAGTAGTTTATTAAACGAGCATAAAAATTTTATTTCAGATATTACTATCAGAAATGAAGGCAGCATGATTAAAGGGGAAGGTGATTCATTTTGGATGATTTTTCCCAGCGTGACTGCAGCGGCGATGGCAGCCATAGAAATGCAGCAAGAATTGAGAGCTGAACAATCTAGTAAATCGAACGATGAACGATTGGCTATTCGCGTGTCGATTACCCTAGGAGATGTCTTGCACCAAGATAAAGATATCTTTGGCGATACAGTGAATTTAACAGCGCGGATAGAATCAGTAACTCCGCCGGATGAAATATATTTGTCCCAAGCAGCATGGCTGGCCCTCAACAAAGCAGAAGTGCAAACATCTTTTGTTAACGAGTTTTCTTTGAAAGGGATGAGCGAACCTGAAAAAGTTTACAAAGTTGATCAAAGTCACAAAACGCGAATAGTAGAAAATCAAGCAATAATTAAAGCTGATTTGAGAGGTTTTATTGCTTATCAAGAATCTAATTCTATTAAAGATGTTGAATATTTACTGACTAAGTTCGATAATTTTGAAAAAACAATTTGTGAAGAATACGGCGGCACAATTCGGAGTATTGTTGGTGATTCGCACTTGTTAACTTTCCAGGAAGCTCACTCAGCCTTAGCGGCCATGGAAAGTTTGTGCGAGAATTGGAAACTATTTATTCGCGGCAATCAAATACCTTGCGGCTTGTCGGTAGGAATTACTAAAGGAAACTTGTATATATTTCGGTCTTGCACTTACGGAAAAGATATTAACATCGCCGATAGGCTGGAAGATTTAAGTAAAATAATATCTCCGGCTACTGACAAAAATTCAGTGATAGTTTCCGATCAAATAAAACGCGAAGTCAGCGGCTCAAAGTGGGAGTACAAGCTGATCAAAATCGATAAAAATGCGATTTTAGATAATCTTTTAGATTACAGTCAGTTTGACTTTTTTCAAGAAAACGATGTTTATCGGTGTTTGATTGTATGAAGTTGAGCAAACTTGAACTAGAAACTGTACAATATCTGAGAACGCCGGCTGCGATTCGCCAAAAGTGCGATCGGCTTTTTAATTTAGCCTCCGAAAATAAACTACCCTACTTCCGCGTCGATTTATCCCAACTCGACAAAGCAGCAAATTATGTAATCGACACCACCCACCAACAGTATCCCGATTTTAACATTCCCTTTCACAGTCGCTGGCGGCATTTTGAAGTCGGCAACCTGCCGCGACTAGCCGAATTAGATGCAGCTTTAACAGAATTTTCACCCGTAGAACAAGCTAAGATCAAGTTTGATTTAGCAATTATCAGCGTTTTGCTTGATGCCGGTGCCGGTGCAGATTGGCAGTATTGCGAACCAGAAACAGGACAAATTTACCGCCGCTCAGAAGGGTTAGCAATAGCCAGTTTTCGGATGTTTTGTCAAGGTGTTTTTTCCAGCAATCCCGATTTTCCTTTTTCTGCTGATTCGCGGGGGCTTTCTCAATTAAAACTAGAAACTTTAGCTGCGGGATTTCAGGTAAGCCGAGACAATCCGCTAGTTGGTTTAAGCGGCAGATTAGAATTGTTGCAGCGTTTGGGGAAGGCGATTTGCCAGCATCGATTATTATTTGGTAGCGAAAACCCGCGTCCCGGCAATTTGGTACAATACTTGCTCGACAGTCGGGTTTCTGGAGTCAAAACTGTGAATGCTTCTGAAGTATTGAATGCTGTTTTGACAGGTTTTGAGGAGATTTGGCCGGGAAGATATGCCATTGGTGGGGTTAATTTAGGGGATGTTTGGCGGCATTCAGCTTTGGCGGGAGAAAATTTTGGAGATAACTTTGTGCCGTTTCACAAACTCTCGCAGTGGTTGACTTATTCGCTGTTGGAACCGCTGCAACAACTGGGTTTAGAAGTCGCAGGATTGGATGATTTAACGGGTTTGGCGGAGTATCGCAACGGTGGTTTGTGTTTGGATGTCGGGCTGCTGCGGGTAAAAGATGCGGCTGTTGGCGATCGTAGTTATTTGCCTGGTTCGGAAGTTATAGTGGAATGGCGATCGCTAACTGTGATTCTTTTAGATAAGATTGCCGCAACTATGCGAAAAAAGCTGCATTTGAGTGCGACAGAATTGCCGCTGGTGAAGATTTTGCAAGGGGGAACTTGGGCGGCGGGGCGAAAAATTGCCGGGGAATTGAGAGTCGGTGGAGTGCCGCCAATTCGGATTGAAAGTGACGGTACTGTGTTTTAAATAAGCCGAAATTAGGACACGGCAGTATCATAAGAAATTAGGACACGGCAGTGCCGTTTCCCTACGTCAGATTAATTGTAGGGAAACGGCACTGCCGTTTCCTCTATATCATTTCGGTACAACCGGAATTGATACAATTAGAGCATTGAAAAACCCGGTTTCGTAAAGAATCCGGGTCATCAGTGTTATCTGTTTTTTAGTGTTTCTGCTTAGTTGCAAGTGCGATATTTGACGTGATACACTAAACCGCGATGAGCTAAATCGAAGGAGTCAACGGTTGCCATGCCGGCACCGCGGGCTGTCATCGCAGCATTTACTCGCATATTTACACTGTCGCCGCAGCGAGACCAAACATTAGCTACAGTGGCTAAACTATCTCGAACGTTGTAGTTAGTTTCTCCGCTTAAATTCCGATTAAAAACTGGGCCGCGGCTTCCTGCAAAAAAGTATTCTGCTCGCAGGTTTCCTGTGGTTTTAGGAGCAATGTAGCCGCGGTAATCGGCATCGTAGATAGAAATTTGGAAGCCTTGGGGTACTTTGATGGGAATGCTCAGATTGCAGCTTTTCCGGGTTTCTGTTGAGACATTTCCTTGGGCTGCAAACTTATCAAATAGGATGGTGAGTTCTTGACCGTCGGGGCTGACACTGACGCTGGCGGAGCGGTCTGGGCAGCCGCTACCGCCGTAGCTGGCTCCTAATATTTGAACTGCAGGATTTGCCAAGGCGGGGCTGATAGAAGCGGCCATTAATGCTGTCGCCAGCAAGAGTTTTGCAAATTTCATGGATGTTCTCCTTAATGTTTTTTTGTTAGGACAACTCTGAAAAATTCAAGGAATATTGAGGCGATGCCTTTCTATTTAGGAGATGGCAAGCCTTTACTGAAAAGGCAGTCAGTTTCTGACTGAGAGCTAGATATCTGTATTTAGCTCGGGGCTTTTTCGAGTAGCATTAATTTATGTATTAATGCTTGTTGTGTCCTGATACTTTCTAATATTCATTTCATTCAAAGAGTGTTCCGGAAGATTTGAGCGAATAATATTCATCGTTTTTATGAGGCTTTGTGGGGAACAAAGTTCTGATTTTTGGGTCGGCGCTGCGCTAGGAGGTATTTGTTGGACGACGAATTATATGCCTTCGCTATTGGCTGAGAAAAGATGCTTTAATTCGGGAATTAGAACTGCTGGATTTGTAGTAAAAGGCTCTGTCTGCTAGTGGCGAAGGAGGAAAAGGTGACGATATTCGTATTTTCCGGCAGATTCAGAAGATGATAATTATCTTCAGAGAAACCGCAGATATCGGGCTGATGTAACACCGATTGACGCAGATAATTTCAAGGTGTTTTGCAATTTTTGCTATTTAAGTTTATTGGTTTGTACCGCGATCGCACTACTCAGGTGGTGGGCTCGTCTTTCTGTCACAGTTCCCCTGGATATCAAACCGCGAGATGTTTTAATTGTCGATCGGATGCTGGCTACTGGTAACTCAGCAGTGGCTGCTGTGGATCGGCTTAAAGAAGTTAATCCGAAGTCTATTAAATTTTTGTGCTCGCTGGCTGCGCCGGAGGGAGTTGAATACCTTCATCAACAGCACTCTGACGTGCAGATTTATACGGCTGCTGTTGATGAGCGTTTGGACGATCGCAATTATATTGTACCGGGACTCGTCCATGCGGGCGATCGGCTTTACGGCACTATTTGAATTGAATCAAATTATTTTCTGCTGTATATACCAATACATTCATTGTAAAATAAGTTTACTCACACAACTATTACTTTGATTCTGTTATACAATGTAATTTATAAAGTTTTAATGTCAGGGAAAATCTATATGTATAGCCTTTATCAAAAAGATGATGTACTATCCGGTATAGGGCATAGGGCATAGGGCATAGGCCATACCTCACTTTTTAGATAACCGCTATAGCAATATTTGTATGGTTTTTGATGTGGAATTCATAAATTGCATTATCTATATGTATTTACTGCATTTGAACGTAAAAATTTATGCTTTTAGTGTAACTAATGACAGGATTTAGTAGATAAAATAGATGTATGATGCTAATCGCTGGCGATCGACTAATAACATTTTTTGTAAGAGGAAAAAAGAATGGAGACTACAGTACATAAGGAAGCCCCACATCAGCCTGCTGAGGAAGTGAAAGTTAACAGCATCAACAGTGTGGAGTTTGAGCTTTGGGCGAAAGCTGTGAAGCAACAGATGATTGCAGCACTTTCTAAAAAGGGCGGAATGTAATATCTCTGGCTGTTGTTGGCGCGAGTTGTGTAAATTGAATTAAGAAAATTGCTCTCTGTATTTTTTTCCGAAATTGATCGGGGGATTGGGACAAAAGAGCGAACATTAGTCCGCACTACGAAGCACATCTTTACAGTTCGTAGTGCGGACTAATGTTCGCAGTTTAAGAGCGGACTAAAGTCCGCACTACGAACCAGATATTTACGAACCACATTTTTACTAACTACATCTTATTGTTGTCAATCGATGGGACATGATATCAAGAGTGTGTCTTAGATTGTTTCCCAGCAGAATGCTTTTTGCCTGATTACGATCGCTTGTCAACGGCCGCCAGCAAGCGCAGACTTCCGTCTTGAATCTGCACCGCTTTCACCGTTCCGACAGCGACTCTTTGTTGACCGTTAGCCATCGCTACCTCAATTTTAATCTTGGGGTCAGCCTGCAAGCCCAGCCGCCCCCAGAGCCATTTAATTTGAGTATCGGGAAAAGAGCGCACTTCTACATCTCGAAAGGGCGAATTAACCCAGCGGATGCCGTCGTAAAAACTCGCTACTTGCACCTGATACCAAACTTGTTCTGGGGTCAATTTTAACTCGCTTTTGGCTGCGGGTTCCAGCCAGTCAGCAGGGTTGATATTGTTAATTAATGTAGCAGAACCCATAATTTGACTTTTGTGGTCTCCTAAAGTTTGGGCCAGAGAAACTGCTTCATCAAGTTTATTGACCAAATTCCGAATTCGACTTCTAGTTTCGCTGTCGGTATCTGATTGCTGGTCGAGCCAATTCATCGCTTCGCGAGTTCCGTCTTGAGAGGCTAAAATCAGAGCGCCCCAAGCCTTGACATCGCCGTCCGCGGCATTGACTCGCAAGGCGGCATCTACGCGGTTCATAATCCGCCCGCCGTCATTTTTGAGGGTTGTGGCAATTTCGTGACTGTTGCTGGGATCGGCTTCAAATACTTGCAAAGCTTCACTCCAGCGGCCGTCGATCAATTCTGCGAGCACTTGTTGGCCGGGACTGGCCCAAGATGCGATCGCCTGAGCACGAGTAATTTTAGCGTGAAATTCGATCGTTTCTAGTTGAGCTTGCGCGAGTGCGGGCCAATTTTTGCCGGCTTTACCCTTAGCAATACGCATGACATTTAATCCTGGAGACCACAGCCCACTTTTTGCCAATCGCAGCCCGTTTTTATAAGTCTCGTCATTCAAGGCAAATTCTTCTAAAGAAATCGGAGTTAACTGAACTGGGTTCGGCACAAATTTGCGCGGGCCAATTTGATAAAGGGTAAATTGCGGCTCTAAACCAACTGTTTGGTCGATCGCCAATTGCGGATTTGAACCCTTCACAATTTGCTGCCAATTCGGCGGTTGTCCGGCCGCACTCACCCAATCCAACAGCGAGATTAAATGATTTTGGCTGGGGTTGTAGCGAATGACTTGTCCGTAGGGAATTTTCTTGTCGCCGCGCACCAGTTTACCGCTGACATTAAACCAAATACCTTCGGCGGGGGGCTTGCCGTCAAAGCGGCGCAGTTCTGTTAGGGGTAGCGACTGATTGGAGGCTTGATTGTCGGACTGGGAGTCAGCTAAAGAAGCAATCACAAAAGATTCGGCAGGGCCTTCTACACTCACAGAACTTGCTAACTGAAAATACTGCTCTTTATCGGAATCGCGATCGGGAAGCTGCACCCGCTTGTACACCCGAAGTTCAACAATTTGACGGCAAGGATTTTTGCAAACAGTAGAAGCATTAACTGTCCTTTCTACCATCACCGGCAACAGTAAATCGGCAATAGAATTATCTGCAGATTTCTCGACGGGAAGCGGTAGGGGTTCGCCGGTTATGAAGCCCAATTTGCGGATGCTGGCTTTGATTTGAGCCAGAGTTTGGATGGAATCTCTGCTACCGGTAGGCAGGCGCGACCATCCAGGGACAAACTGAGAGACCAACCTGTTACCGTTGGGATCGACAATTAGCTGGTAACTCAGCCAAGCGCCGCCTCCCATCAAAGCGGAACAGCCGCACAAGATGCCGAGGGCTGTCAAATTAGCTACGAGTCTTTTCCAGGGATATCTGGCGCGAGTTGGGGAAGGAAGTAGGGGAAGCTGGGAGTCTTGAAGTTTTTTGGGGCGACGATTGCGGCGGCGTCTTGTCGGAGGAGGAGGAGCAACTTTTGAATTTTCTGGGGGTTTGACTCGGCGTTTCGAGGGGTTAATTTTGTGTTCCATCGTCCGTCCAATTTTAGAATTTAGATTTTAGAATTTCGAGTTTAAAGTTGCAATAGTCGATCGTACTGCCGACCTATGATATCCCAGGTGTATTGACTTTCAACGAGGGCGCGCGCGCTTTCGGACAACTCTTGTCGCTGTTGCTGACTTTCAAACAAACTGGTAATCGCCTCAACATACTCCTGAACTTTGTTCGCCCGCAAGGCCCTTGTCGGTTGTGCGCCGCCACCGAGGGCTAAACCCTCCAAACCTCGATCGCTCGCCACCACGGGAGTTCCCGCAGCCATCGCCTCCAAAGTTTTATTTTTAATCCCGAAACCAATCCTCATCGGCACCACACAAACTGCAGCCTGATGCAAATATTCTGCCACCCTTTGCACCCGACCTACTACTTGAATTCCTTGGAGTTTCCCCAAGGCGAGCACTTCCGGGACTGGCGAAGCCCCGACTAGAGTGAGGGTAGCATCGGGATATCGATGCTGCAAGGAAGGCAATATTTGCAAACTGAGAAATCTGGCGGCGTCAATATTGGGCAAATTGTTCATTGCGCCTGCAAAGATTAAGGTGTGTCCTCCCGGATCGATCGACCGGTACGGAAATTCTGTCAAATCCACGCCGTTAGGAATGACATCAATCGGAGGCACAAAAAAATCTGGTTTTTCTCCGAGTCTTCCCGCTGGCGACAGCAATTCTAGGAGTTGCTGCTTGTCTGTGGATGTGGTGGCGACAATGCGGGAAAATTTGGCACAGTAGCGTCTTTCGTAGCGGGCGAGTAGCGGCAAATTTAGTCGATCGCGCAGAGGTTTTTGGGAAGTGCCGGTGATTAACATTTCCCTACAAGTTCCCCAAACCGAACTGTGAATATTGACCACTGTCAGCAGTTTTTGTCGCCATTCTGGACGCACGTAAATCTCGTTAACGCTGTGTTCGCAGGTAACAGCATCGCATTTCCCTGCAGCTACCAAATCGTCAGCCCAATTCTGCATTGCTTGAGAGTAGCTTGAGAGCACGTTTGGAGGTGTCCCGGATAACACAAATTGACTGAATCTGTGGAATTTTCCGAGTATTTCAGAGAACCCCCCCTCAGTCCACCCCTTAACAAGGGGGGGAGGCAAGAAGCCCTCCTCAAGCCCCTGATTGAGTCTTAGCCCTCCCTTTGCAAGGGGAAATTGGGGGGGTGCAATGGGAGGCAAGAATCCTTCCTTAGTCTCCTGATTGAGTCTTAGCCCCCCCTTAGCAAGGGGGGGTTGGGGGGGTATCTGCGGGTGGGGAAAAACTGCCAATTCTGTCACTTGCCCTCGCAATGCGTCGATTTGTGCGTCGGTGACATCGGGCGATCGCACAGTGCCGAGAATTACATCATGCCGCCGGCTCAAGTATTGTAATAAATTAAAAGTCCTTACCTGAGTTCCTCCCCGGCTTGGCGGGTAGGGAAAAGTCGAGGAAAGTATCAAAATTTGCATGGGATATTGGATAAATCAAATTGCCGCTGTCGCGATAAGATTGACGGATAAAACTTTTTTAACAATCTTCTCACTATGGACGAATTATCTATCAAAGCGCTGCTCCAAGACTTAAAAAATTCCGAAGAAAGCGTGCGCGATCGGGCAACTACAGAACTCTGGCGGACTTGGTTTAACCAGAAGGGTGATTATGGGATGCAAATTCTCAGGCGATCGCAAGTTTCGCTAAGTGCCGGCGATGTTCGCCACGCTTTGGATTTGCTGACGAAACTGATTGCTCAATCGCCTGATTTTGCTGAAGCTTGGAATCGGCGCGCCGTACTTCACTATACCCAAGGAAATTATAAAAAGTCGATTCACGATTGCGAAATTGTCCTCAAATTGAACCCGGTACATTTTGGGGCGCTGCACGGTCTTGGTTTGTGCTACGCTGCCTTGGGAGAATACACGAGTGCTATTCAAGCTTTTCGCCGCGCTTTGGAAATTCAACCCTTTGCTTTGGTGAATCAAAAGTTAATTCTTGAATGTACGGCTCGTTTGAGTTAAAGAAGGAAGAAGGAAGTTCGGCAACGAGCAATGTACGGGATGTAACGGATGTAACGGATGTAAGTCAGAATTCAGAAGGAAGAAGTCATTAGTCATTGGGCAAACAGGGCAAACAGGGCATTGGGCATTGGGCGAGCGCGAAGCGGAGGGATTGGGCATCAGGAAGAAGGAAGACTTTAATTTGGGGCAGTCTAAAGTTTAAAATTTCAGATATAAAATCTAAAATCTAAAATCTAAAATGGTTTTTGTTTGTGCCGAAAATTAGCGTTTGCATTCCTACTTGCAATCGAGTGCATTTGCTGGCTAGTGCGATCGCCAGCGTGTTAGATCAAACTTATACAGATTTTGAATTAATTGTCTGCGATGACGGCTCGACTGACAGCACTCCGCTGTTAATGTCAGAATTTGTAGGGCCAGGAATTCGCTACATTCGTCACCTGCAGAATATCGGTAAAAGTAATAATATGCGATCGGGCTTTGCGGAGGCAAGGGGCGAATATTTTATCAAATTTGACGATGACGATCGCCTGAGAGCGCAATTTCTGGAGCGGACATCTGCTATTTTAGATAAAGACCCCAGCATTGATTTTGTCAGTACCGATCACTGGGCGATCGACATTCACAACAATATTGACGAAGCCGAGACTAAACTGAATTCGCAGCGGTGGGGCCGCACCGATTTATCCGCTGGAATTATTGAAGATTTGCTCTCGACAGTTTTTCTGAGACAGAGTTTGCAAATAGGGGCGACTTTGTTTCGCCGCCCCGCGCTGCAAGAAGTAGGATTTCTGCGGCCGAATTTGCAAAACTGTGAAGATAACGATTTGTTTGTGAGACTTGCAATTGCGAACAAAAAATGCTATTACTTGCCAGAGTTATTGATGGAGTATCGATTTCATGCAGAACAACAAGGAGTCGATCGGGCAATTCCGTATTTGAGCGATAAATTGCGCTATTTGACCGGCTACGAATTTGAGTCAGAGCAGCTCGAAACAGTCAGGCTCAAAAGGCTCGCGGAAACTCAATTAGCGCTTGGTTTGCGGCTGATTGAGGTGGGTGAAACTGCAAAAGGGCGACAAATGGTGCAGGCTGGAAAGTCTTTTTCTGAGGCGAAGATGTGGGCGGGTTTGGGATTGTCGCTGCTACCCGTGGAGTTGCGTCCCAGGGCGTTTAAGTTTGTGCGGCAGTTGATAAAATAACCATCAATCAGAGTTATAAGACTCCTGACTCTAATAGCTCTAAATATACAAACTCAGGAGCTTTAACTCCCGCTTCTTCTCTAATTTTCACCAGTCTCGGAGACTCAAAAAATGCCCTGGCATCTGCTATTGATGTCCAGCCACTGAAATGAACAATTTTGTTGGGTTCATTTTCATACTTCAAAACTTGATACGATCGCTCGCCAGCTTCTTTTCGCAGGTTCTCAGCATTGTGAAATACTTTTTGCCAAGCTTGATAATTTTCTACTTCATGAATAATTAATACATACTCCACAGTCATAAAATCTATTTTCCTATTGATTTTGTTATGCTGTCAATTATAATAGACGACTGTAAAGTAGTAAACAGTGTCCGATCGAAGTTATTCCTAAATTATCGTGTCTATATTTTCTGAAATTCCCACTGTGTGGTTGCAAATTTCCCTCGTGGGAGCCTGGTTGGGTGTGATTTTATTGGTAGCTGAGGGGTTAAACCGCTTGACTTCTGTGGGTGCAGAGGTATCCCGGAAGGTGGTTCACATCGGTACTGGGAACGTGATTTTGCTGGCTTGGTGGCTGCAAATACCGGGCTGGGTGGGAATTTCGGCGGGGGTTTTAGCAGGTGCGATCGCCCTAATTTCCTACCAACTGCCGATTTTGCCCAGTCTTAACAGTATCAACCGCAAAAGTTTCGGGACTTTTTTCTATGCTGTGAGTATTAGCGTTCTCGTCGCTTGGTTTTGGCCGCTGCAACATCAGGAATACGCAGCTTTGGGCATTTTAGTGATGGCTTGGGGGGACGGATTGGCTGCTGTCATCGGTCAAAAATACGGCAAACATATTTATCGAGTTTGGGGAATCCAGAAGAGTTGGGAAGGTTCTGCAACTATGTATTTGGTGAGTTTTGCAGTTAGCAGTTTGATTTTGCTAACTGCTGGCGGCAATATTTGGCAAACTTTGGTTGTGTCGGCTATTGTGGCTTTGGTTGCTGCTACTTTGGAGTCGGTTTCTAAGTTGGGAATTGATAATTTGACTGTACCGATTGGCAGTGCGGCGATCGCCTTTTTCCTCAATCAATTTTGGGTAATTGGTTCCTAGTCAGGACTTGGGTTCCGATCGAACTCAAAACACCAACGCCACCAATAAGCTGTTGCTCATATAGATTGTGTATAGCGATTGAGGGGAGAGGGGGAGAAGGGGAGAGGGAGAGGGGGAGAGGGGGAGAAGCGCCCTTCGGCTTCGCTCAGGGTAAAGAGGGGGAGAGGATTTGACTATTTTTGATTGTCATCAAAATATACAATGTTTATTTGCACAACAGCTTATCTATTTTTCACAGCAAAATCCCAGCCAAACACAGTTTAGCTGGGAAAAATTGAACATATTTAAAAGTAGTCGAAAAACTTGGCGCTGTTGATTGAGGCAAATGTCTTTGCTTACCTCGCTAGAAACTACCCGCTCGCCCGATCACGGGTCTTTTTTATGGCCTTTGGGTGGGGTACCTTCAAAAGGCTGAACTCCTGTATTGGGATAATCGTCATCGTTCCGTTTAAAAATTCTCATCGCGGCTTCGGAAACGTAACGCATCGCATCTGCCAAAGATTTAGAAAGATTCATTACATCCGCCTCTCTTGTCATTGCTTCTGATACTTTTTATATTACTATTAATTTCGGTCTTGGGGTTTCTTTAGCAATATTTGTTTGAATTACTTATTAGTCCGCAACATCGAAGCAACCTGAAGCTTTTAAGATAGTCCAAGACGCAAAAAACGCGGTTTCTCTGAAAAATCTTCGCTCGATCCGAGAAATGCTTGATTCAGAAACCGGGTTTTTGACCCCGCATGCGTCCAGGAATGTAAAAATTGCGGAGCTTGGACGATCGCCCTCAAACCCCAAAAATACTTTCCCAAAAACTCCCGATGCACCCGCGCCTTTCTAAATCAACACGATCGCGCGCTGCACACCCTACAAACTCAAATTGGCTGTTTTTATTAAAAATACCATAATCTTAATCCGCAAATTAACCTGAAACCCTCTATGCAAGAGCGCAATCAAGAAAAAAGCAATATAGTATCAGCAATCTTTATCAAAGATTTACAAAAAGATATGGTGTTTATCACTATAATTAAATAAATAAGTTTGTCCGGGGTTTTTCGCTATGAAAACTGCGACAGAAAGCCTGCACCTCACAGGTTTTGAGAAAATCTTAGAAGACCAGGAACTGACCGTTTCCCCAGCAGATTACAGCCTGTTGACCGATCTCTACCAGCTAACGATGACGGCTTGTTATGTCGGGGAAGCGATCGACGATCGCCCTGCGAGTTTTGAATTATTCGCCCGCCGGCTACCAGAGGGTTTTGGCTATGCGATCGCGATGGGCTTGGCTCAAGTTCTCGACTATCTGGAGAAATTTCGGTTTTCCCAGTCGCAAATTCAAGCTTTGCAGTCCACTGGGATTTTTGCAGGTGCGCCGGAGCGATTTTGGACACTGCTCGCCACAGCTCGCTTTACTGGGGATGTTTGGGCGGTTGCGGAGGGGACGGCGGTATTTGCCAATGAGCCGCTGCTGCGAATTGAGGCTCCTCTGTGGCAGGCTCAGTTGGTGGAAACTTATTTGTTGAATGCGATAAATTATCAAACTTTGATTGCGACGCGGGCTGCACGGCTCCGGGATGTGGCGGGCCCTGACGCTAAGTTGCTGGAATTCGGGACGCGCAGGGCTTTTGGGCCGCAAGCTGCTGTGTGGGCGGCGAGGGCTGCTCTGGCTGCTGGGTTCGACGGAACTTCTAATGTTTTGGCTGCTTTGAAGTTGGGCCGCAAACCTGTAGGTACTATGGCTCATGCTTTGGTAATGGCTGTGGCAGCCCTCGAAGGTAGCGAGAATCAGGCGTTTGCAGCTTTTCACCGCTGTTTTCCGGGGGCACCACTCCTGATCGATACTTATAATACTGTGGCAGCGGCGCGGATCTTGGCCGATCGAGTAAACAGCGGTGAAATGCAGTTGGAAGGCGTGCGGCTGGATTCGGGTGATTTGGCGGTGCTGTCTCGGGAAGTTCGATCGATCCTGCCTGGGGTTCCAATTTTTGCTAGCGGCGATTTGGACGATCGAGAAATTGCTAAATTAAAAAGTGCGGGTGCTTGCATTGACGGTTACGGTTTGGGAACCAAGTTGGTGAGCGGTTCCCCTGTGAACGGTGTTTATAAGTTGGTGGAAATTGACGGGATTCCGGTGATGAAAGAGGCAAGCGACAAGGTAACATATCCCGGAAAAAAGCAAATTTTTAGACATATTGAAAATGGGCAAATTCTCGGAGATTGTTTGGGATTGTCGGGAGAAAATATTAATAATTGCGATTCTCATATACCATTAATGAAATTGGTTGTCAAGGACGGCAAACGAGTGCAAAAGCCTGAAAGTTTGGACGATATCGCGAAACGAACTGCTGCTTCTGTCGCCAGTCTTCGCCCCGAAACTCGCCAACTTGACAACCCGATTTCGCTGCAGGTGGAAATTTCTACAGATTTGCAGAGTCTCACCCAAAAAACGAAAAAGAGTCATTAGTCATTAGTCAGTAGTCAGTAGTCAGTAGTCATTAGTCAACAGTCATCAATCAACAGTCAACAGTCAACAGTCAACAGTCAACAGTCAACAATTACCGATTCCCTATGCAGAAGATTGCTCTTTTTGGAACCAGTGCCGATCCACCCACAGCAGGACACAAAACAATTCTGAGTTGGCTTTCTCAACATTTTGATTGGGTAGCAGTTTGGGCATCGGACAATCCTTTTAAGTCGCACCAAACTTCTCTAGAACACCGATCGGCAATGCTGCTGTTAATGATTCAAGAAATTAATTCGCCGAGACACAATCTTTGTTTGCATCCAGAACTCAGCAGTCCGAGGACGGTGGAAACCGTGGAACAAGCAAGATTGCTGTGGCCTAATGCAGATTTGACACTGGTAATCGGTTCTGATTTAGTGGGGCAACTGTCTCGCTGGTACAAATTTGAAGAATTGTTAAAACAAGTTGATCTGCTGATAGTACCGCGACCCGGTTATCCATCAGAGCAAATAGATTTGTGGCAGTTGAGGCGCATGGGTGCAGAGGTGGCGATCGCATCTTTGAGTGGTCCCAATGTTTCTTCTACCTTCTATCGCGAAACAGGAGACACCCAAGCCCTGACTCCGACCATCGAAGATTACATAAATAGGGAGCATTTGTACGCATGGCACGAGGCACAAAAAAGAGCGAAGGTTGCTCATTAGCTGACTTTAAAGTAGGAGTAGATAATGTGATTTTCTCCGTCGATACCGTGCAGAACCGCTTGTTGGTGCTGTTGGTAATGCGGCAAGACGAACCGTTTATCGACTGTTGGAGTCTTCCCGGTACTTTGGTGCGACACGGAGAGTCTCTCGAACAAGCAGCTTACCGAATTTTGTCTGAAAAAATCCGGGTTAAAAATTTGTATTTGGAGCAACTGTATACTTTTGGAGAAGCGGGGCGCGATCCTCGGGAATTTACCAGGGGCGATCGCTATCTTTCGGTGAGTTATTTTGCTTTGGTTCGGTTTGAAGAAGCTGAATTAATTGCTGGGAGTGTAGTTGCCGGTGTCAGCCACCGCGTCGGCGGCATTGCTTGGTATCCCGTCCAACAAGTTCCTAAGCTAGCTTTCGATCACAATCAAATTCTCGAATACGGATACCGGCGACTGCGTAACAAACTTGAATACAGTCCCGTAGCTTTTGAAGTTTTGCCGGAGCTTTTTACCTTGAGCGATTTGTATCAACTCTATACTACTATTTTAGGAGAAAATTTTTCGGATTATTCTAATTTTAGAGCTAGATTGTTGAAATTGGGTTTTTTATGCGACACCAAAGTTAAAGTTTCGCGGGGGGCCGGCCGCCCTGCTAGTTTGTACCGCTTTGATGCGGCAGCTTTTGCTCCTTTCAAAAATAAGCCACTGGTGTTTATCTAAATGTTTCTTGGATGACAAAGCCCAAAAACGACAGCCCCCGACTTATAGCCTTTTTCAAAAAGGTGAGAAGTATTTGTATGGTGTGTGGCTATCCAAAATTATGCCGTTCGTAATGCGGGCGACCGTCCGCACTGCGAACCTTTAGGAACCTTGCTGATTGCGGTCAATCGAACGGACAGGATATTACTTATCGGGAAGAATAAACGAGCCTAACAATTGTTTTGTTCCGCGAGTTTTGAAAAATGATATTAAGTAGTGGAAAGCCTAATTTTCAATTCTTGTTCAATGTCCCAGATTCATCTATGGAATCAATCTAAAATTCTTCAATCTAAAATCTAAAATAGACTGACATTCGGGGATCGATTTAGTAAGATAAGAATAGAAGCTATGAAGGAGTGACGGTTATGAAAGACCCTGATGAATGCGCCAATATTCACGAAGTGCGGGAGGAAATCGATATTATCGATCGAGAAGTGATCGACGCTTTGAGCAAGAGATTTAAATACGTCATCGCAGCAGCAAGGTTCAAAACGAGTGAAGCTAACGTTAGAGCAGCCGATCGCTTTCATGATATGTTACAGCAGCGGCGCGAGTGGGCTAAAGAATCGGGTTTGAACCCTGATGTGGTAGAAAATATTTACCGCGATTTGGTAAATTATTATATTGAAGAAGAGTTGAAACATTACAAGTCTGACTAATGCTTCCCTAAATTCACATCTAGAACTATTAGGAAATTGAGTCCGCGCCGGCGGACTGTTAGCAATATTTATGAGGTGAATTGGTAATATGAAAATTGCGATCGCACAACTCAACCCTACTATTGGTGATATCTTGGGCAACTCCAATCTAATTCTGGAGTGTGCGAAAAAAGCCAGGGTGGAAGGTGCAAATTTATTGCTAACACCGGAACTTTCTCTGATTGGTTATCCGCCGCGCGATTTATTGATCGAACCGAGTTTTATTGCAGCCGCCGCCGCACAGTTGCAGCACCTGGCGCGGAATTTGCCGCCGGATTTGACGGTTGTAGTCGGTACTGTCGTACCTAATGCTCATGCTGTTCAATTAGGCGGAAAAGCATTGTTTAACAGCGCTGTTTTGTTGCAAGATGGTGCTATTAAACAAGTTTTTCATAAACGCTTGTTGCCTACTTATGATGTATTTGATGAAGATAGATATTTTGAACCGGGAGAAAGTAGCAATTACTTTACTATTGGCGAGTTGAAAATTGGCGTGACAATTTGTGAAGATTTGTGGAACGATCGGGAGTTTTGGGGTAAACGCAGTTACTCGGGCGATCCGATTGCTGATTTGGCAAAAATGGAGGTGGATTTGGTGGTAAATTTGTCGGCATCGCCATATTCTGTTGGGAAGCGGAAAGTGCGATCGGCGATGTTGCAGCATAGTGTCATTCGCTGGGGAATACCGATTGTTTACGCTAATCAGGTAGGGGGAAATGATGATATTATTTTTGATGGCAGCAGTTTGGCGGTGAATCGAAAGGGTGATTTGATTCAGGTGTTGAATTCTTTTGAAACGGATTTTGCCGTGCTGGAATATCACGAAAAAAAACAAGATTTAATTAGCAGCGGGAAGGGGCAAAATTCCAGTTTTGCAACTGATTTAAGTTTCGATCCGCCCTTGGAAGATCCAGAAATTTGGGCTGCTTTGGTTTTGGGAGTGCGAGATTATGTTCGCAAGTGCGGTTTTTCTAAGGTTGTACTCGGTTTGAGTGGCGGGATAGATTCGGCTTTGGTGGCGGCGATCGCCTGTTGCGCGATCGGGCCGGAAAATGTGCTGGGGGTATTAATGCCTTCTCCTTACAGTTCGGATCATTCGGTTAATGATGCTTTGGAATTAGCCCAAAATCTGGGTATGGCGATCGAACTGTTGCCGATCGGCGACTTGATGAAATCCTACGATCGCACTCTCGCCGATTTGTTTGTCAATACAACTTTCGGGATTGCTGAGGAAAATATTCAATCCCGGATTCGAGGTAATCTGTTGATGGCAATTTCTAATAAGTTCGGACATTTGCTGCTTTCCACTGGTAATAAATCAGAAATGTCGGTGGGCTACTGCACTCTCTACGGCGATATGAATGGCGGATTGGCGGTAATTTCTGACGTGCAGAAAAGTCAAGTTTATTCGCTTTGTCGGTGGCTGAATGCTGGCGGATATGCAGGAAAAGTGCCTCCGTCTCCTTCCCCTAGCAAGGAGATAATTCCGGTTAATATTATTAGTAAAGCCCCTAGTGCTGAACTGAAACCTGGACAAGTTGACCGAGATTCTTTGCCGGATTATGATATTTTGGATGATATCTTGCAGCGATCGATCGAATATCACCAATCTGTCTCAGAAATTGTGGCGGCCGGACACGATGCAGCGGTGGTTAAATTTGTAGTAAAATTAGTCAGGCAATCGGAGTTTAAACGGCGACAAGCAGCCCCTGGCTTGAAAATTAGCGATCGAGCTTTTGGTACCGGTTGGCGAATGCCGATCGCCAAAGCTTCCTTTTATTAAAGCCATCATTAAAAACTAAATGGTTAACATCGGCGGTACTTTCGGCTTCGATTTTCTCCTAGGAAGCCCCAGCAGCGATACGATTAGAGGATTTGCAGGTAATGATACGATTCAAGGTTTGGCGGGAAATGACCTGATTTTTGGCGATCGCGACAATGACTTGCTCGCGGGAAATGAAGGTGCTGATACCCTGTTCGGAGGTCTTTCAAACGATACAATCTATGGAGGACAAGATTCGGATTGGATTAATGGCGATCGGGGTAGCGATTTACTAATCGGCGGTGAAGGTAAGGATATCTTGACAGGAGGCGCGGGCGATGATTTATTTGTGATTGACACAACTTCCGCCGCACCTACTATTAATGAAGCTGATGTAATTACAGATTTTGGCAGCGGCAATGATAAAATTGTCTTGACTGATAACATAAAGTTTAGCGATTTGAACATTTTTGTTTCAGACAACCAAACTGTTATGCAAAATAAAAATTCTGGCAACTATTTAGGAGTTGTTTCGGGAAACCCTAATCTGACTGAATCCAACTTTATTGCGCTGTTTGGCGGACTAGATATGGGTCAGCTTTTGCCAATTTCGGTTAACACGATTATAGCCGATCGCGCGATCGGACTGGAAGTGGCGAAAACTCCCCAAGAACAAGCGACAGGTTTAATGTTTCGCACAGAATTGCCAGACGACAGGGGAATGCTTTTCCCCATCGAACCCGCGCGAAACGTGCGTTTTTGGATGAAAAACGTGTTTATTGAGCTCGATATGGTTTTTCTGCGGGAAGGCGTAGTGCAGGCGATAATTCCTAACGTACCGCCGTGTTTGAGCGAAACCTGCCCCAACTACGGCCCGGATGTTCCCGTTGACGGAGTTATTGAACTCAGAGGCGGAAGGGCGGCCCAATTGGGACTCAAAGTTGGCGATCGGATTCCCAATTTACCCTAAAAAGCATATTATTTTACACAGCATTCAACATTATGTGCGTCCCATGAATCCTATTGAATTAAAAATCATCCCCAATCAAACTCAAGACGGTTTAGCTTACCAACATTTGCGTTTGCGAATTGCCACTCAAGATGGTATTATCACACCCGATGATTTACAAGGTTTGAAAATTCCCGAAGGCGTTCAATTCAGCCAAGGAATTGTCATTGAAGGTAGAGGAGCTATTTGGCTGTACGGGTATTTAGTGCACGAATGCCATCCTGCAGCTTGGGTTGGATGTTACGATCCGCGATTGGAAGGTGCGGTGGTGGTAGCAACTCACAAGCACGAAGTATTAGTCGGACAGGTATTGAAATTGAGTTTGCCAAATTAATAAATTAGATAATGTTGGGTAAATTACTCTTAGTATTTATAGGGGCGGGTTTTACCAACAATCTTTCAATCACATCCACAATATTTATTAACCCGCCCCCTCTCCCCACCTCATGTTAATTATTTGTAATAGCCTACTTACTAAACTGCTGTAATTAAAATTTATCCTTTCACCGGCAAAACGATCGCAAATTCAGTCCCAATTCCGTGTTCCGCACTCACCTCAATGCTGCCGCCATGTTTTTCTACCGCAATCTGATGGGCAATGGTCAACCCTAATCCAGTGCCTTTTCCGACGCATTTCGTCGTAAACAAATGGTCGAATATATACTTTTTAATTTCCTCTTGCATCCCAGTGCCGTTATCAGCAATTTTAATTTGAATCTGTCCTTCCCCTAGTACCTCAGTGCAAATAGTGATGCGGTTGGGATTGGTGGCAATTTCGCTAAAACTGCGTCCTAAGTTTGACTCTTCTAAGGCATCAATCGCATTGGCCAGCAGGTTCATAAAAACTTGATTTAATTGACCTGGGAAACATTGAATTTTAGGGAGATTGCCGTATTTAGTTATTACTTCGATCTGCGGGCGGCATTCGTTGGCTTTGAGGCGGTGTTTCAAAATTAAAATAGCGCTATTAATGCCATCATGAATATTAAAAGGAACTTTGTAGTCTTTGTCTCCTCGGGAAAAGGTGCGGAGGCTGGTACTGATGCTAGAAATGCGATCGCACCCGACTTGCATTGAATCAATCATCTTCGGTAAATCTTCCAAAAGATAATCGATGTCTACCTCTTCGGCATGATTAGCCTTCTCCGATTTTGGTGCATCGGAGCGATACAATTCTAAATGTTCTATAACATCTGCCAAGCTTCTTTTAGCTTCGCTTAAATTGCCAGAAATAAATCCAATTGGATTGTTGATTTCGTGGGCGACTCCGGCGACTAAATTGCCCAAAGCCGACATTTTCTCGCTTTGTACTATTTGCAGTTGCGCTTGCTGCAAATCTTTTAAAGTTTGTTCTAGTTGTTGATTTTGCTTTTGCAAAAGTTCATCTGCTTGCTTGCGACCCGTGGCATCAACACCCAAGCCAATAATCCCAACCGTCTCGCCTTGGGAATTTTTTAACTGCACTTTCGTGACTTCTATATAGTGTTGTTTGCCGTCAACTAATGTGAGAGTTTCACTGGAGTAATGCGGTGAATCTTGGACAAGACAGGCGGCATCTGAAACCAAACAGTTTGCTGCATTTTCCCCCAATATATCTTTGTAATGCTCGGCAGCTAAAAAAGCGCTTAGAGGCGCGCCGACATCTTGACAAAAAGTATTGTTAAAAAAATGTACTTTACCCTTCGGATTCACCATCCAAATCCAAATCGGAGCGACATCAAGTATCGCTTGCAACATTTGTTTCTGCTCGGCAAGCTGATTTTCAGTGCGGCTAAATTTTGTTAGCAATCGCTCTAATTGTTGACCGTAATCTTGAGATTTTTGATGAAGTATAGCGTTTGATAAACTGATTGCTGCTTGGGAACACAGGAGATTGAGAAATTGCAAGCGATCGCGCGTAAAAACTCCTGCTGTTAACCGATTTTCTAGATACAAGATGCCGACTAAGTTGTCTCGATCGAGAATCGGCCAACATAACAGGCTCTGCGGTTGGTATTTCTGGATGTAGGAGTCGGAATCGCGATCGCAATTTTCAGCAATGTTCCGCACAATCACAGGTTTCAACAAGTTTTTAACGCAGTCAACAATTTTTAGGGGCAGGATATCGCTGTTTTTATCGAGTGCTGCTGATGGTAAGCCGATCGCCCTTTCGACGCCCAAATTGTCGATCACGCTTGCTGCTGCCACTTCCCATTTACTGCCGTTTGGTAACAGCAGCGCTACTTTGTCAGCTTCTATATTTGCGATCGCCAGTTGCATCAGTTTGGCAATCAGCCGATCGAGTTCAATTTCACTAGAAAGCGCTTGACAAGCTTTTAGCAGAGTTGAAAAAACTCCGAAATCCGACAGGTGACGCGACACAGATGAATGAATAAATGGATGCACCGAGTGATGTTGATTAGGAGATATGACGACAGTTGCTAATGGATTTACAGCGACTGTTGCTGGCGGCAAAATCGGCGATAACAATTGAGGATAGCGTTTTTTTAAGTCTTCAATTTTGACTGCATCTCCGCAGCGAGCATAGCAATCGCAGGCATCTATCATGTAGACTAGGGCAATTTTTTCTCTACCGTGGGAGAGGTAAAACTTAGCAGCGAGTTCGCAGGCGAGAGCTTCTTCATTAACATATTCATTAGCTTTAGCTCCAGCAATAGCTCGATCGTACAATTCCATTGCTTCTGCTTTCTGCCCCAAAAGACCCCGCAATTCTGCCTCAACCAGATCGAACTTGTGCTGGTAATCTATCGGGGTAAGGTGCGCGGATTCTTTGAGTTTTTTCTGACTCGTCTCAACGCGCTTCAGGATTTGTTGGCGCTCCGTCGGTGCGGCCTCTGTATAGGTTGCCAAATGTGCCAGCGCATCGTAAAAGTCGTGCATCATTGTTACTAGCATCACAACAAAATTTTCCAAATAAAGTTTGTCTGCATCCCCCCTATCGATCTGCTTCGGATTACGGCGACAATATATCGCGCATCTTTCGCATTTTTTAAACCGATTTTATACCGCTCTATCTGGCTGACAAGAGTCAAGATAAATTGAAATATTTGGAGGTTTCATATATTAGTAAATGACTCTGATTTTTTCTAGTTAATCTAGAATTTCTGTTTGCTTAAGGACTATTTTGAGCAATGCAATTAACAACTGCGATGCAACTCAGTTTTGCATTTATAGTCCGAACACCTCAAGAATTCGCGTATTTTACAGATTGCGAGATCCCGAGGGCACTGTAAAAAAATGCTTCTTGCAAAACACAGATGCTCCCGTTTGCTGCTAGCCGGTTGCGAGTGTTTTTCGGGTGCCGCCGAGACAGCAGCCGATCGACAATCGGCGTATAATTGCGCGATCGGGCAATCTCCGGGCATTACTGTCAAATTTACTACCTCTACTGTTGCAGCCATTTTGACCGCTCCCAGTCGAGAGTTTAACTTTACCATAGTTAATGTATCTATCTTAGGGTATAAACAGCATAATTTTCTAGTTGCCGATCGCAAATTATAGTTATCTACCAAACAACATTTTATACTTAGGCGATCTAAATTGGAGCCTTTTACTTACGTATAAATTGCTGCTATCAATCTCAAATACAGTTAAATTAGCGCAAAAACAGTAGGAATACGGAAATATAGCGTCTTGAAAAATACAGTGTATAATTAAGTAAGTTTAATATAGTTCGATCGTGAAATCAGTAAAATTGCTCCTGCAAAAAAATACAGCGTATCCCAGGTTTATATGAGGTGTACATCATAAACCTGGAACACGCTGTATATTGCTGGTTCTTTGCGAACAACGAAGCAATCTCCAAAAGATAAATATTGCTTCGTTTCTCAACGTTATTTGAAATTAGTCTATCGCGTCTGCCGCTCGTTGAGTTCTGTCAATATCTCGATTCACTTTCGAGCGAAAATTGTCCGAGGCATCTTCAGTGTTCTATTTTGCATTTCGCGCTGCATCTGTGACATTCTCTTGGCCGCCGCTGGTATTATATCTCAGAGACTCAGTACCCTCTGCTGCTCTTTCTTTTGCTCCCTGGGTGGCTTCTTTAACAATCTCTTTTGCTCCCTTCAAGCCGTCGCGAGTGTTTTCTTTCAGGTTAGCAAAGCCTTCCTTGGTTTTGTCGCCAAAGTTATCAGCTTTGCGCTGAACCGTGCGAGAATTCTTATTCACCTTGTCGCCAATTTCGTCAAGTTTGTCAGACGCGTCTTCTTTTACCCGCCGCACATTTTCGCCCACATCGCTGCTAGATTTGGTGTCGATGCGACGCTGGGCTTCATCTTTGAGAAGCTGAGCTTTTGCTTCTGCTCCTGTAACAGTTGTGTTTCTTGGATCGTCATCGCTGTATTGATTCTGGCCGCCTTTATATACCGAAGTTACAGCCTCAGAAGGCACTTCTTCTCTAATTTGGTCGGAGGTTTTTGCTGCCATCACATCAGTTTTTGTTGCGCTCCCATCAGTTTTTGTTGCGCTCACATCAGGGCTACTGCAGGCCGTACTCACTAATACTAAAATGCCAGCCAGAAACACTGTTAAAATTTGTACAGCTCGAATTTTTTTCAGAAATGCAGTTAGTCTGTTCATAAAAATGATCCTTTCTATTTCTATTGTGATATGCTCTAATTCCTGGTAGTTGTGTAGATGGCTAGCATTACAAACTAGAGGAACTTAAACACTTTTTAAAATATATAAATAATAACAGGATGTTTTCATCTACCTCAAGTTAGATTCCTCAAGTTGTAGCAGGTATAGATGGAAGATGGAAGATCGAAGATGGAAGATCGAAGATGGAAGAAGAAAGATGGAAGATGGAAGATGGAATATTTGACAGCAGACAGCAAACAGTTGACAACTTGGCCGAAAAGCCCGTCGTTAGGTTGACAGTAGATTGATACAAGAAGCAAGATGGAACAAAAAACGGACAATCCTCCATCTCATACCAATTATTAAAAATCGTAGTTGTGTGCGCCGGATACGGCAATGCCTTTTCCCTGCTTGGCTGAGCGTTTGGCGGGAAGTGCGCGCTGGGTTGAAAGGTTTTGCGTTTTATGAGTAAAAAAAACCTTCTGGTCAAGAACCAGAAGGAAGGAGGTGTATGATCTCAAGTACAACAAGGTCTTTAATCCCAATTGTGGCGACACGGGGCGATCGCCCGCATCTGTCTAATGGCTGAAAGTATTTGCACAGTTGCTATCATTCAATCGCTGTTTTTAAGCTCTTGCAGAATTCGCCTATTGCTGCTAAACCCTCTTCTGGAGTGCCTTGGGCCAAGCGTTTAACAAAAGCACTGCCAACAATCACAGCGTCTGCACCCCATTCTTTGACTTGTCGAGCGTGTTCCGGTGTCGAGATACCAAAACCGACACCGATGGGTTTGTCGGTGATGCTGCGAATTTCTTGCAGCAACTCTTTTGCTCGCGTTTCTAAACCTTCGCGCACTCCCGTAACCCCGGTTACGCTGACTAAGTAAATAAATCCTTGAGACTGGCGGGCGATCGCTTCTATGCGATTTTTGGGACTTGTCGGAGCAACTAATAATGTTAGTTCAATCCCTAATTTGTTGGCAGGTTGGATGAGACTGTCAGCTTCTTCTAAGGGCAAATCGGGTACAACCAATCCCTGAACTCCAGCACTTTTGATTTGCTGCAAGAACGTTTCTATACCTCGGTACAAAATCGGGTTGTAGTAGGTGAATAGAATAATGGGCGATCGCAAATTCGGACTAACTTTAGCTACCATTTCCAGCACCGGATCTAACCGCGTTCCCCGCTGCAGGGCCCTAGTAGCGGCGGCTTGAATCACCGGCCCGTCAGCTAGCGGGTCAGAATAGGGAACGCCAAGCTCGATCGCATCTGCACCGTTATCATCCAAAACTTGCAGCGCTTTAGCCGTTGTCTCCAAATCTGGGTCGCCAGCAGTAATAAAAGGAATTAATGCACATTTGTTGCTCTTTCGCAACGTTTCAAAACAATTAGAAATAGTCATTAGGCAGTTGGCAGTTGGTTGTTGGCAGTTGGTTGTTGGCAGTTGGTTGTTGGCAGTTAGTTGTTGGCAGTTGGTTGTTGGCAGTTAGTTGTTGGCAGTTAGTTGTTGGCAGTTGGTATTAGCTAATAACAACTAATATCATGTCCGAGCGATTAACCATAATATCCCGGTCGGGGCGGGTTTTTGAGATTGTCAATTATTGGCAGGTATTGTTGGTGAACCCGCCCTTACAAAAATCGCGGTTGCTCGACCGGACATGATACAACCACTGACAACTGACAACTCACCACTAACCACTGACAACTGACAACTAACCACTGACTAATTATCTTTTTCCTGCTCAATTTCGGCTTGAAGTTTGGCTAACTCTTCAGGAGTGAGTGCATCTAGCTGCTTCTGCAAGACAGCATCTTTGTACTCTTTCAGTTGCTCGCTGTAGGTCATACTTTGAGTCAGGGCTCGAAATAAATAAGTCACCAGCCAGCCAATCAAGCCGGCAACCAAAAATAACTGACTCCAAATGCCTGCATTCATGCTGTCGAGTCCGGCGAATTGCAGTAGCAAGTAGACCAAGCCACCTGCTACAAAAAAGCCGAGACTGATTCCAATTACGTCAATACGTCGCATTTAGGCTTCAATCTGCCGCCGCTTGGGGCGAAAGTTCAAAAAGGGAGCTAGGAGAAACATACCGGGGAAGAAGAAGAACATCAAGAAGTACATGAAGCCGCGCTCAAAAGACGTGGCCACGTACCAGCGGCTGTTCAGGTAAGCGTAGGTGGCGGCCGGTACTACCAGGAGGTAGGCTCCTGCTAACACGGCGTAAAGCAGCAAGGTAATATACATAGATTTGCTTTAGGGGAATAATAACAGCGGTAAGGGGGCACAGACGCTCCGCTAGCTGGTTAACTATTGTACCGCTTGGGGAGATGCAGCGCGAGTTTTGAGAATTTTTAGATTAGGGGTTGCGTAAATTGGGGTTTTGGTTGTAGAATAAAAGGCTGTTGCTGTCAGTGAATCAAATCCACAGCAATTTGACTAAAGGGGGGTGTGGCGGAATGGTAGACGCTACGGACTTAAAATCCGTTGACCCGAAACGGTCGTGTGGGTTCAAGTCCCTCCACCCCCATCAAATTTAGGTTGAAAGTGCGATACACGCCGATTCTCGACTTCTGAAAAAAATCGTGAATTTGTGTGTATCGTATTTTAGGCAGCCACAAGCAAAGCAATCACAAATTCCGTACCCTGTCCGATTTGGGGATGGATCTCAATTTTGTCTTGATGCTGGGCAAGAATTGCAGAGGAAATCGATAAAAAATTTTACCTGGCAATTAGTATTTTCGCTTAATTAGGGGCTGTGGGCTCAACTATGGGCTGACCTTGTTTTTCGGTTTCTGCCAGTTCTAGGTTCAATTCCAGCAGTTTTGCTAAAATATCGTCGCTGTCAGTAAATCCGTAAGCTGCATTACATTCGCGATCGAGCTTAGCATGGAGTTTAAAGAGCTGACTTGTTGGCTCTTCAAAAAATTTATTGTAAAGTTGAGTAATTCCCCACTGTTTTGCTGACATTTGTTGAGTGCGGTAAAGTGAAGTAGTAAAATGAAGCGCCATAGCCTTACTCATTCCTAAACATTTTCCGTTTTAATACTGTAACAACAGGTTTTAATCATGGTAAAGTCTCAGTATGAGGGATATTCCGCCGACGAGCAACACACTGTCGCACGCGGAGAGAACTTTGGAACTGCCAAAGTGTATGCACAAAATGCACAGTCATTGCTCAACAAAGCGACTGGATTTATCAGCGCTTACGATTTCACGCTGAATCCTTATCGCGGCTGTCAGTACGGATGCAGTTATTGTTATGCTGCTGCTTTTAGCCCTAATTCACAGATGCGGCAGGATTGGGGAAATTGGGTAATTCTCAAGCAAAATGCAGCGGAAATTTTAAAGAAAGATTTGCATATTTGGTACAAGAAAAACCCCGACCGACCACCTAGCATTTACATGAGTAGTGTCACAGATCCGTATCAGCCCATTGAATCTAAAAAACTATTAACTAGGTACTTGTTACCAGTGATGCTTCCCTATCAGCCGACGCTGGTTATCCAAACTCGAAGTCCTATGATAATTAGAGATGTCGATATTTTACAGCAATTTCAGCGGTTGCGAATTAACATGAGCATTCCCACTGGTAGCGAAAAAGTCAGGAAAGATTTTGAACCAAAATCGCCGAGTATTCCTGCAAGACTCAAAGCTATGGCAAAATTAAGAGATAGTTTTCCTTACCGAGAAAATTGCGAAGTTAGATTTTCTATAACTGTGACGCCACTACTCCCTACCTTACCGGAAGATGAAGCTAATTTTATTAGCAAGCTGGCAGTTGTAGATCGGGTGGTGATTCAGGATTTTCATGCCAGCAACGGGCGATCGCTAATTGCGTCAACTCGCGAGGAAGCATTAGCTCTTAAACAAAAGTACGATTGGTGGTACAATAGCGAACAACAGAGTTATCGCAAGTTTAAAAATAAATTAACTGCGATGCTCCCGGATGTTGAGATTATGGAAGGTAAAGAGGGATTTGGCTATGAGTAATCCGCTAGTAAATTGGTGGCGTTCCCATCAGTTTAACGAAGCCGTTAAGAGTCAAAATAATCGACTTGCCAAACAACTGTTAAAACAAATAGAAAATTCCGGGGCAAAACTCTCATGGCAGCAGAAGCTATTTAAAGAGCGTCTACAGCTTGAAAAGTTATTGCAAAAAAAAAATGACCGCATCAAAGAAGGCGATCGGCATTTAGCAGAATTAAAACTGCAACTAAGCTTCGGGCAACTTGACGATTCTCTGGCGCGGATTGATGAATCAACCTTGTTTCCCGACAAAAAGCTTATTGAATATATTTCCAAAGCTTTCAAGTTGATAGAATGCGATGCAAGTATGATTCAATGCACTGGCATTGATGAGAAAGTTTTTAATAATTTTGAACAACATTTGGCTGGCTTCATCAAGAACGAAATTAATAAGTTGAGCCGCGAAAAAAGCAATATTGATTATTTACTCAAACAAGCTATTGACGACATACAAAAACTGAAAGAAGGACAAGATCCTCAATACAGTTTTGAGCTAAGTCCTCACATCTATTTAATGAGATATTTCCTAGATAACGTCTATTGTACATATCTAGCTTGGTTCCTGGTTTACAAAGCAGGGTTGTTGCCAACTAAACTCAATATCCTCGATATTGCGGCTGGGCCGGGTACTGTTGCTTACGGACTTGGTTTGTTGCTACAAAGCAGTAGCGACTTTTTTTCAATGCCACCAATGCACATATCCTACTACTCTTTGGAACAACAAAAAGCTTTTCAATATCGCGGACTCCAGTTTTGGCGGCAGTACATGGAACCCCAAGCGATGAATGCTTACTTTCGTTTTGATACTTCTAGTATCTTTGATGGGGAAAATCAATCTAAAAGACTGCCCAAAAAATTCTTTGATTTTATAGTGATTTCTCACTGTTTTTTTAACGATGAGGAGAGAAGAGAAAAATCCCTTCAAATTTACAAGGATATATTTACAAGCAGTCTGAATGATTTTGGTTACGTTTTGCTAATTATTCAAGAAAAAAAGTTGCTGAAATCGTACAATATTCGTCGAGTTGATGATTGCCAACAAGAGCTAAGTGTAGTACAAAATTTTCTTGATGAGCTGGGATTAAACTTAGTTTGGTATAAATATTTAAGTTCTACTGGCAGCAGGAAATTCCATCCTAGTTTTGCAAAATTTGCTAGAAAAAATCTACATTGCCAGCAATTTATTAGTCCTCTTTTTCGCCAGCACTTTAAGTTACCTTATGATTTAAGTTATGTAGTGGATGACTATGTAATATTGGCTAATAAATAAATTTAGAGAAAAAGTAAAAAACATAAAGTTAGCGACAAACAAGTATCAAATTAAACAATAATTCTAAAAATCTGTGATTCAAAACTCGACTGAACAACCTACAAATAACATTCAAACTGGATGGCACGGCTGCCTCAATTTAGTCTACGCCAACCGCAGCGGCTCAACTCAAATCATCCACAATCAAATGCAAGCGCCCCTCAAGGTGCAGCGCCCGTTTTATCCTGAAGGGAAAGAGGTTTGTCACAGCGTCATTTTGCACACGGCTGGGGGAGTTGTCGGGGGCGATCGCCTTTCCAGCAATTTTCATCTCCAACCCAACACCAAAGCCTTGATTACCAGCGCCGCTGCTAGTAAAATCTATCGCAGCAGCGGACTAAAATCACAACAAAATATCGACATCAAACTAGAACAAGGTGCTAATTTAGAATGGCTACCGCAGGAAACAATTGTTTTCGACGGTGCAATTTACCAGCAAAATCTGCGGGTAGAATTAGCACCGACAGCGAGGATTTTACTCTGGGAAATTACCCGGTTCGGACGCAGTGCTAGGGGTGAAAAGTTCTTGTCGGGAGAATGGCGATCGCACACCGAAGTCTGGCAACAAAACAGCCCTCTGTGGATTGACAGACAAATGCTCAAAGGTGGCTCAGAAATGCTCGAAAGTCCTCACGGTTTAGCAGGAAAATCCGTAGTCGCCACCCTCGCTTGGATCGGCGAACCAGTCACTACAGAAATAGTAAAAAAAGTGCGAAATTTGCCCTCTGAAGCAACAATTTATCCGGGTAATTCCACCGCCGGCGTGACTCGTATTCCTAACGGTTTGCTGTGCAGATATCGCGGTTCATCCACCACCGCAGCGAGAGACTGGTTTGTCAGCATTTGGCACTTGTTGCGCTTATCTTTTTCAGAACGCCCTTGCTGTTTGCCCAGAGTTTGGATAAAATAGGGTTTTCTGAATTCAAAAATTGTATCATTGACAGCTACTTCGATATCAAATTTGATGTATAATTGATAGCCGAACTGGAGCAAATAATGCGATCGCCCTTACCAGAATAAAAATGCAACTCACCCCCCAAGAAAAAGACAAACTGCTGATTTTCACCGCCGCCCTGGTAGCAGAGCGCCGGAAACAAAGAGGCTTAAAATTAAACTATCCAGAAGCACTAGCCTACATTTCCGCCGCAATTTTAGAAGGAGCTAGAGACGGCCTCACCGTCGCAGATTTAATGAGCTACGGGACAACTCTCCTGACGCGGGAAGATGTCATGGAAGGAATACCGGAAATGGTACACGAAGTGCAGGTTGAGGCCACTTTTCCCGACGGCACTAAATTAGTGACAGTGCACGATCCGATTCGTTAAATATTCCACCGCAACAACTCGCAGGAGATAGACATGATTCCGGGAGAAATGATTGTTTCAGCAGGCGAAATAGAATTAAATGCAGGGCGTGAAACATTGCGCTTGCTAGTCGCAAATACGGGCGATAGACCGATTCAAATCGGTTCCCACTATCACTTTTATGAAGCGAACGAAGCCTTGGCATTTAATCGAGAACAAGCAAAAGGAATGCGGCTGGATATCCCCGCAGGTACAGCAGTCCGATTTGAACCCGGAGATGAAAGGGAAGTGCAATTAGTACCGTTTGTCGGCAGTCGTGAAGTCTACGGCTTTAACGGGAAAGTGAACGGTAAGTTAGATGGATGAGACTTGTTTGCCGAGCTTAAAAAGAATAATTAGTAGGATTATAATTCGATATGTCAGATCAAATTAGATTGTGGCAAATATCACAGGATAAATTGAATGAAATTACCGAATCTAAGTTAGACTTAGAATCGCGTTTAGAAACCTGGCTAGAGAATGATATTTCAATCCTAGCAGATGATCTCTTGGTCATTGGTCGGCAAGTGATTACTGATTATGGTGGACAACTTGACCTTTTATGTATAGATAGGAACGGAGATTTAGTCATTGTTGAGTTAAAGAAGGACAAAACATCAAGAGAAGTAACAGCACAAGCCTTGGATTACGCCTCATGGGTTAAGGATTTGTCAAAGGAGAGAGTTACAGAAATTGCCAATGCTTATTTACTGACTAAAAATGGCAGTAACTTAGAAGATGCTTTTTGTGATAAATTTAGCTCAGAATTCCCTGATATCTTGAATTATCAGCACAACATTATAGTTGTAGCTGCACAGATAGATAGTAATTCTGAAAGGATTATTAAATACTTGTCAGAAACTTATGGTGTGAGAATCAATGTCGCAACATTCCAGTATTTCCGTGACTCAAGCGGTAGAGAGTTACTAGCAAGAAAATTGTTGATTGAGGCTGAAATAAAACCTGTAAATACATCCAAAAAAAATCTCAACTTGACCCTAGAACAATTATCTGAAATGGCAGATAGCAATGAAGTTGGAAAATTGTATAGACTACTTTATGACGAAGTTGTACCACATATATTTTGGATAAATACAACAACAAAAGGTCTGGCATTGAGAGAAAGATGTCGAAATGGCAAACTTATCTTAAATCTTTTGTTAACTGAAAGTACGCCTAGGAATGGTCTAAAAGTTAAAGTATACATAGATAGAATTTCAAACTATTTAAACATTGATGCAGAAGAATTTGCTAATTTGTTACCTAACTATCAAGAAATAGAACAAGATGATTCCTTTGGTTTAATTGCTGAAGGATTCTTTAAAACAGAAGAACAGGTTAACCAGTTTGTGGCAAAATTAAATCAAGTAAGGAGTGGATTAATATGAGTTACAGAATGGATCGTCGCGCCTACGCGGAAACTTTTGGGCCGACAACGGGCGATCGCGTCCGGTTAGCCGATACAGAATTATTCATAGAAGTTGAACAAGACTTCACAACCTACGGGGATGAAGTTAAATTTGGTGGCGGTAAAGTTATTCGCGATGGTATGGGACAGTCGCCTATTTCTAATGCGGACGGTGCTGTTGACACGGTAATTACTAATGCTTTAATATTGGATTGGTGGGGAATTGTTAAAGCAGATATCGGTATTAAAGACGGGAAAATTTACAAAATTGGTAAAGCCGGAAATCCTTACATTCAAGATAGAGTAGATATTATTATCGGGCCGGGTACAGAAGTTATTGCTGGTGAAGGAATGATTCTCACGGCTGGGGGAATTGACTCTCACATTCACTTTATTTGCCCGCAACAAATAGAAGTGGCGATCGCCTCTGGAATCACTACAATGATCGGCGGCGGCACTGGCCCCGCAACGGGTACAAACGCCACCACTTGCACTCCCGGCCCTTGGCATATGTACAGAATGCTGCAAGCAGCCGACGCTTTCCCGGTGAATTTGGGATTTTTAGGTAAAGGAAATAGCAGCCAACCTCAAGGATTGGTCGAACAAATATTCGCCGGTGCAATGGGTTTGAAACTCCACGAAGATTGGGGAACTACGCCATCGACGATCGACAATTGTTTGAGTGTGGCTGACGAGTACGACGTGCAAGTTGCAATTCACACCGATACTCTCAATGAAGCGGGATTTGTGGAAGCGACAATTGCGGCTTTTAAAAATCGGGCAATCCACACTTACCACACCGAAGGTGCTGGCGGCGGACACGCACCGGATATTATTAAAGTCTGCGGCCAAGCTAATGTTTTGCCTTCGTCTACTAACCCGACTCGCCCTTATACTGTCAATACTTTGGAAGAACATTTAGATATGTTGATGGTTTGTCACCATTTGGATCGGGGGATTCCTGAAGATGTGGCTTTTGCTGAGTCGAGAATTAGAAGGGAAACTATTGCTGCTGAAGATATTTTGCACGATTTGGGCGCGTTTAGTATGATTTCTTCTGACTCGCAGGCGATGGGAAGGGTTGGGGAAGTGATTATTCGGACTTGGCAAACGGCTCATAAAATGAAGGTTCAAAGGGGGAATTTACCCCCCCTAACCCCCCCTTATCAAGGGGGGGAAATAGAGGGAGAAAATGACAATTTTCGGGCGAAGCGGTACATTGCAAAATATACAATTAATCCGGCGATTACTCACGGAATTAGTCAGTATGTGGGTTCGGTGGAAGAGGGGAAATTGGCGGATTTGTGTTTGTGGCGGCCGGCGTTTTTTGGGGTTAAACCGGAACTGGTAATTAAGGGAGGGGCGATCGCCTACGGGCAGATGGGAGATGCTAACGCTAGCATTCCGACGCCGCAGCCGGTGCATATGCGGCCGATGTTTGGCAGCTTTGGGGGGGCGATTGGGGCGACTTGTTTGACGTTTGTAAGTCAGGCGGCGCGCGATCGAGATATTGCCGCACAGCTCGGTTTGCAAAAGCCAACTGTAGCAGTTTCGGGCACGCGACAAATTAGTAAAAGAGATATGAAACTGAACGATTATTTGCCGCATATGGAAGTCGATCCAGAAACCTATGAAGTGAGGGCGGATGGGGAATTATTAACTTGCGAACCGGCAACTGTTTTGCCAATGGCGCAGAGATATTTTCTGTTTTGATTGGGATACCAAATCCGGCTTTGTTATTCCCTCTTCGCAGACTAAAATATCGAGTAGGAACAGGCCGAAAAGCCTGTTCCACAAGCAGTAAATTTAATTGTGGAGTGTCCCGCCCGCCCCGAAAGCCCCATTGAGCGATCGCACGATCGAACCCTGACACACAAACCAAAAATAAAGTGCAATATTAATCCCGCTCAACAACTTCGGAATTCCCTCCAACAAGCTCGAAACAATCTCGTTTTTTAAAGGCAGCGCTTCTGCACAAAAGGCAACAAATAACAACCCAACGCCGCTCAACAGTAAAGGATAGGGAGTTAATTTAATTTGCCTCCTAAAAACCAATCCGTATACAATTGCCAGCACCGCATAAAATATGACAATTGTCACTTTAGGAAAACCCGCACGCCCCAGATGAACGTGGGTGCGAAAAACTTCATTGAACAGAAAGCAACCTGTAAACAGTGCCGAATATAAAATAAATCTATTTTCTGGGCGATTTGGTTGAATAATTCTCAGCAATCCAAAGGTAAAAACGCATACCATTACTGATAAATAAAATAACATTTGAAACGCCAAGAAAAAGAAACCAGCACCCGGATACGTGGTAGAGCAAGGCGGCAAAAATAACCCTTTTACGGAAGAACCGAATAAACTCAAGCATCCAGTCACCATCCCAACTAATAGTAAGGTTAGGCTGTTGAACAAAAAAACTGTTTGATAATTTCCCATGACTCATGAGTAAAAACTACTGTCACGCTCAGCTACTGTGGATTTAAATTGCACCTTGCAGGATGCGTCAGCTAGCTGTTTGACAGCATTGATAAACTAATCGCTGAGCCACCCTAAAAATTACCAATTCCCCTTACCAATTCCCAATTACTATCCGTGCAATTCTCCACTTGGCATAATTGTACCGCGCCACTGAGCTCCCGCTAAATTAGCAGTGCTCAAATCGGCTCTCATCAAATTTGTGCGGTGCAAAATTGCCTCCCGCAAATCTGTTCTAGCCAGGTAAGCATCAGTCATATCGGTTTCAGTCAAATTTGCTTGATTAAAATTAGCTCGACTTAAATCAGCCCTCACCAAATTAGCTCGACTCAAATCAGCCATAACTAAATTAGCATTGCTCAATTTAACATCAGGAAGAAATGCACCGCGCAAATTAGCACCAGCCAATTCAGCATCAATTAAAATAGCTCTTTCTAACTTAGCATTTGTCATAACAGCCCAAGAAAAATTTGTTTCTACCAAAGTTGCTTCAGTCAAAAATGTGCCATTTAAAATAGCTTCGCTCAAATTCGCCTGAGTCAAATTTGCTTCCCGTAGAGATGCTTCAGTCAAATTCGCTTGACTGAGATTAGCTTTAGTCAAATCTGCACCTAGCAAATTGACGCCCCGCAAATCTGCACCTTGCAAATTTGCACTCCGCAAATTTGCACCCTCAAAAATTCGCGGCTCCTTACGCAAATTTGCACCGCGCAAGCAAGCGCCTCGCAAGTCTGTAGCTTGCAAATTGACTCCTCGCATATCTGCATCGCTCAAATTTGCATCGATAAAAATTGCTAAAGAGATGTTGGCTTTGCGAAAGTCTGCACCTTGCAAAGTCGCTCCGTGGAAGTCTGCATCGGACAAATTTGCTCCGCTCAAGTTGGCCTGATTTAAGTTAGCACCGCACAACTTGGCATTAGTTAAATTTGCGCTCTGAAGGTTAATTCTGCTCAGGTATGACATCGTTAAGTTTGCACCCCAGAGGTCAGCACTGCTTAAATTTACGCCAATTAAATCCGCGCCGCTGAGGTATACGCCTCTGAGGTTCATACCTTGAAAATCTAGTTCTCCTGATGTATATCGCCTTAAAATTTCGCTGGCATTCATATTTGTTTTGAATCTGGGTAAAATATGCTATTACTTGAATTTTTGAATTTCAGTCTTTAGTCTTGCAAACTTAGTTTTTGTGGCCGCAAACTTCTGTGGGGAGCATCTCAGTTTAGCCTTTTATAGTGCGAGCATCCCCGATCGGGGACGCTCGCAGGCTCAACAAAAAAAAGCTTTTTGCCAAACTGAGATGCTTCCATTCTGTCGGGGATGTAATGAGTTTAATTCACAAATTCTTGAGTCCAAGCGACTGTTTTGTTGCCTATCTGTCGCCCGTGAATTTTCACACGAGTCAGATATTTTGATTTTAAAGTACACAGTTTTTTGTGAATGTATGTAGCTGTAGTCTCTTGGTTTGGTGACTCGGCAGACTCCAAAACAACGTGGAGCCAACCATCTTTAAATCCGGCTATAGCGGTAATTCCTTTAGGCTGTAGCAATTGATTGATCAATAGGGCGATCGCCTTTGGCTTGCCTTGTTGTGCCATTTCCACAAGCTGATACTGATTTGGTTTATCTGGGGAATTTGGCGGCTCTGTTGCTGAACTATTTTCGGCAATATTTTCGGAGGTTTCAGAAGGAGAGTACCCGCTTTCTTTTGATTCTACTTCCTTCAGGATTTCAATTAATTTGTCGGTAAATCCCTGAACTTTTTCTACATAATCTCTGAGATTTTTATATTTCAAATACAAACGTTCCTCTGGACTTTCCGTAGAAAATTTGCCGTTCAAAGCAGCTTCTAACTCGCTGAAGATCTTTTCTATTTGATCCGTTGCTGAGTTAGCGCTTTGACTGACCAATCCTGTCATTTCTTCTTCCAATCCCAACTTACGCTTGATGGAATCGCTAATATTGATAGTAACTGGAACGATCGGCTCGTAAATTTCGATAACTGTCGGGGTTTCTGAAACTGGTAAGGTTTCTACCAAGTCCTTTCCGAAATTAGCCGTAGAATTATTGCTGCTGGTTTCGGGTTGTTTAAACTTGGTATGTTCTGCCGTATCTGGCACTAAGCAAGTCTGCTCTGGGTCATAATAATAGTGAGTGGGAGCAGCTTGAATGATTTGAGTAATATCGCCAGACTCAAAATAATCGTTGTCCCTGTCAACCGGCTCGTTTTCTTGATAAAAGCTGTTGTTTAAATGGGTTCGATCGTAATCTTCGGTAACGGAATCTTCGGCTCGATCGTGTTCTTTCTGTGGAAATTTTGCGTAACAATAATTCATCGCTTTGATAATCACGCTAGCCACTTGGTCGGATTCGTCTGTGTTGTCGAGACTGCCGGCAGTTCTGTACAACTGAGATTCGAGTTCGGGCAGACTGCTGCAGACTTTAAACAGTTGTCGCAGCAGATTGTCAAGTTCTTGGCTTTTTAGCAGCATCCAGTCGCGCTCGCTAAAAGTGAACTGGTGATAAAGAGTAGAAAAAATAAGGATTTTCGCCCTCAGCGGATTTGTTTGCTGTAAAATTTTTTGTCGGACATCAAATAGATCTCCGGGGTCTCTTTCGTTCAACTCCTCTGGTGGCAGTTCCGAACTGAAGTGTTCGTCAAATGCAGGTGCTTCGTAACCGCCAAAATTAGATATGTTTGTTTCTAATTTTGTGAAGTCTTGGTATTCGTAAAGCCTGCTCAGTTGGCAGATGATTTGATCTGCCATTAAAGCGTACTCGTTTTTTTTATTTACCTTAGCAACTAGACTGCTTAAAACTGCTTCAATATCTTCTAACTTGTTGTATTTAGCGCAGAGTTCTTGGATTAAACTCTTTACATCGGCGCTAGCGAGTTTGGTCGAATCGTTTTCCCAACACTCTTTACAAGCAAAAAATATAATTTTTTTTATGCGCGAGAGATTGATGTCTTGTTCTAATTCGCGAACAACTTCATCTAAAATAGATAAAGCTTGCATAGTTTTCCTCTCCAAAAAATACCCTGTCAGTCGATTTGAGATTTGAGATTTGAGATTTACTTGCATTGCCAGTGATTCATCGGCACCCCAACTTGAGTCTAAAATTTTAGGACATCCACGACTGTCCTGCGGGGGCTGCCGTTTTTGGGCGGGTCAAGATGCAGTGGATTTTCCATTTTAGATTTTTCGACTTTGCGAGCGAACAAGTTTGAGATTTTGGATTGACTTGCAGCTTTGCGAATCACCGGATTTCAGCAAGGGTCTAAAATTTTGCGATAATTCACTACTTATAGCAGTTCTCACTCTCGATGAGGTATCGATAGATCCCTCAATCTAAAATCTCAAATCTAAGCCTGTTGCTCACCTTTTTGAAATAGGCTATAAGTCGGGGCTTGTACTTGTTTCTTGCGGGTCAGCAATAAATAATACAATTATACCACATTTGATAAATGCAAGACTTTGATGCGATCGTAATTGGTAGCGGTATTGGCGGCTTAGTCGCAGGCTCGATGCTTTCTCGCTACGGGAAGCGGGTACTCGTCTGCGAGAGCCACACCATAGCGGGCGGGGCGGCTCACAGCTTTTGGCGCGGGGGATTTCACTTTGATTCTGGGCCTTCTTTTTATTGCGGTTTGAGCGATTCGCAGTCGCTCAATCCTTTGTCGCAAGTCTTGAATGTGTTGGAGGAATCGATCGCAGTAATTGCCTACGATCCGCTGGGCCATTACCATTTTCCTGAAGGAAGTTTGCCAGTTTATGCTAATGCGAGAAATTACTTAGATGCTGTAGCTAAATTCACACCGCAAGGTGCTAGAGAATTGCAGCAATTTCAACAAAATCTATTAGTTGTGTATGACGCTTTGCGTGGAATTCCGGCTTTGGCGCTGAGATCGGACTGGCAATTGATATCTGTGTTGCTGTCTCGGTACTCGCCTGCTTTGCTGAAGCTGTTACCGTCATTGGGGGCGATCGCCAGTTCGGCTGGTACATTAATGGATAGAGACGTGCGCGATCCTTGGGTGCGGCGTTTGATCGATTTGGAATGCTTTTTGCTGTCGGGCTTGAAAGCCCACGAAACTGTCGCGCCAGAAATTGCTTTTATGATTGGCGAACGATCGCGAGTGGCGATCGAATATCCTGTAGGAGGCAGTGGTGCGATCGTCGATGCCTTAGTTCGAGGCTTGCAGCGGTGGGGAGGAAAATTGCGATTGGGAACACCAGTCGAGCAAATATTAGTTGAATCCGGCAAAACCACGGGCATTCGCTTGAAAAACGGCGAAATTATCCGCGCCCCAATTGTCATTTCAAATGCCACCGTTTGGGACACTTATACAAAGTTACTGCGGCCTGAAGATTTGCCAGCAAACTACCGAAAAACGGCTTTATCGGTGCCAGCAATAAACAGTTTCATGCACCTGCATTTAGGCATTAAAGCAGACAAACTCGAAGGATTGACCGGCCACCACGTCGTCGTTCACGACAGCACAATCGACATTACAGTACCCGGAAATACCTGCATGATTTCGATTCCGACAGTGTGGGATAAAACTCTAGCGCCGCCCGGACATCATGCCATTCACGCTTATACATTGGAACCTTACGCAGGTTGGGAATACGGCGGCGGTTATCAGGAAAAGAAACAAGGGCGATCGCAATCTCTGTTCAAAGCTTTAGAAAAAATTATACCGGATTTGCGATCGCGAATAGTCTTAGAGTCGATCGGCACACCGCTAACCCACGCCCGATATTTGCGCCGATATCAAGGAACCTACGGGCCTGCAATCGCCGCCGGAAAAGGCACATTTCCCGGGCCACAAACCCCAGTCAAAGGCTTGTATCGGGTGGGAGACAGCACCATGCCGGGAATTGGCGTTCCCGCCGTCGCAGCATCGGGTATTTTGTGCGCCAACACCCTGGTAAATTCCGATGTGACTGCACAATTTTTGTAAACTAGCAGCAACAGGTTTGTAGTGAAGACTTTAGTCCTCTTTAAAATTATCAGAGGACTAAAATCTGCAGGATCGAACACTTTATCCACCAGCGGCAAAACTGCCCATAATTGCGATCGACAAAGCCAAACCTGGCAACAGCAGCACTACTAACATCAAAGCATCGTGCGAACTCATAACTTTCTCCTGATACCAACGTTCGACATCCTATCACAAGAGCCCAGATTTCGCCACGTCCTTAACAATTAAAACCGACATATAGATTCAGGATTGACAGGACAAATCTTATTCACAATCGGATTGCCGCGCAAGTCAAGCGCCGTCAACCTTTGCAAATATTGCAGCCAACCGATTTCAGAAATTTGATTATTGTACAAATCGAGCAAAAATAAGTTATTCAAAGCTTGTAGCGCCCCAGCCTCCGAAATCCGATTATTGAACAGATAAAGTTGAGTCAAATTAGTTAACGATTTCAGCGGACTGATGTCTGATATTTGATTGTTACCTAGGTTTAGTTCAACTAAAGCAGTTAAATCTGCCAAAGGACTAATATCAGATATTTGATTTTGGAATAAAACTAATTTTCTTAAATTAGTTAAAGCTTTTAGCGGAGTTAAATCAGATACTTTATTCTCGAACAAAAATAGCGTGTGTAGATTTTTCATAGAAGCCAGCGGGCTGATGTCTGATATTTTATTTTGGTAAAGATAGAGAACTTTGAGCTCAGTTAAATTTGCTAAAGGAGCGAGATTGTGAATTTTGTTTGTGTAGAAAATTAACGATTTTAACTTGATTAAATTTTTCAAGGAACTGATGTCGGATATTTGATTGTCAAACAAGACAAGTTCCGTAAGATTAGTTAAAGCAGCTAGGGGAGTAATGTCTGATATTTGATTGGTATCTAGAACGAGTCTAGTCAGATTAGTAAGAGATGAAAGCGCGCTGATATCTGATATATGATTGACATCCATTACCAGAGTTTTCAGTTTAGTTAAAAATTGCAGGGGAGTGATGTCAGATATTTGATTGCTGTCGAGTATCAAACTCGTAAGTTGAGTGAAAGATGAAAGGGGACTGATATCGGTAATTTGAAGTTGTTTGAGGTTGAGCTCTGTTATACTAGAAAGCAGTTCATCGGCTCGATCGCATTCGGCAGTATCTGATATTTGCAACAGTATATCTACGGTATGTTTCGCACCGGGAGAGAGATTTTCTTTATGTTTGCACCAATCAGGAAAATTACTGTAAGTTGTTGTCATGGAATTTGATATAGCCTTTCTTAGAAAGATGAGGTACTATCCGGCATAGGGGATATGGCATGGCGCATAGGGCATAGGGCATATCTCACCACGCTTGAGAACCGCTATATTTCGGATTTTAGATGTCATTCCTAAACGCATCAGCACCTTCCAAATATAGTTTTCTAAGGTTCGTAGTGCGATTAATCGATCGCACATGACACAAGTCTTAGATTTGGGATCAGTATAGCAACTCTTTTTAATTTGTGAATTAAATTTTTGGCATATTTTGATAATTTTTAGCAAAAATTGTGTAAAGTAATCTTAACAGTCTTGATTGTATCGCATTTTGCAGGAGCAAACACCAAATTATGACACCAGAACTAATTTTCAATGCGGGTAATCTGTTTGTTTTACCTTTCTGGGCAATTATGATTTTATTGCCAAACTGGGGAATTACCAGAAAAGTAATGAATTCCTTTATTCCGTTTGTGGTACTCGCCCTCTTGTACATATATTTATTTGGTAGCAGTCTGACGGCGGAAAATGCGGCGGCTTTGTCCAATCCAAAACTAGCAGATATTGCTAAATTTTTGGGAGAAGAAACGGCGGCGGCTACGGGATGGATTCATTTTTTAGTGATGGATTTGTTTGTCGGGCGATGGATTTATTTGGAAGGACAGCGGACAGGAGTTTGGACGGTTCATTCTTTGGCTTTGTGTTTGTTTGCAGGGCCGATGGGATTGCTTTCCCATATTGTAACTGCTTGGATTACTGCCAAGTTTTTTCCGAATTCTGAGGCGGCGGCAAGTGTTATATCAAATCCGTTAGCATCGGAATAGTAAATTCAGGCGTTGACTGTTGACTGTTGACAGTTAACAGTCAACATCATGAGGATTGCAACCGGAATTGATATCACTTCACAGGACATTATCTGCGTTTATCGGTGTTGCATCTACCTGACATCTGCGGTTGCTGTATCAATTCAGTGATTCATGCAATTGTTCGTTTATTCAACAGTAGACACAAGGCGCGCCCTAGGAAGTCAACAGAATTTTAAGAAGTGGCTAGGGGCAGGACTAAGCGGGCGACAATTGCATTATTTTCTAACCTTTCTAAGGAAAATTCTCCCCCCATTAAGCGTACCACTCGCTGACAAATTAAAAGATTTTGGACGATCGACCTATGTGACGAAACGGCCAGTATATCGTGGTGAGAACCGCCGTTGAAAGCAGCAATTAACTGTCGATCGCACTTTCGACCGCTATCGAGCACAGACACCTCTAACAAATCTTCCCCCAACAGTACAGAACGAATCTCAATCTTGTCACCAACTCCAGAGCGCCTGCAAGCCAACGCCAGCAATTCGCACAGGATCAAATCCAGCTTGATGCTGTCAGCGCGAACGCTCAAAGTCTTGCCCGCAGACACCGACACAGCAGCCTCCGTGTTGACTTCCAGCAAGACTTGCGACTGTTTGATACCGGCGGCTGCGCGATCGAGCGATCGCCTCAACCAAGCGCTCACAGACACCGCATCTTGTGCAAATTGCAGCCGCCACTGTTCGTGTTTCAACATCAAATGAGTTGACCCCAAAGCATTGCCCATTTGTCGCAAAACCTGCTGGTAGCGCAAAGTTTTCAGAGCATCCTTTTGTTCCTTCGCCGACTGCAAAATCGACTGGCTCAACTCCCCCAACTCCTTCATCCCCGCTCCCACAGTGCGGTAAAAATCCTCAAAACGTCGCAGCTTGTACCAGTTGAGCATTTCCAGATCCAATCGCTGCGACTCAGTGGCAGATTGCACCGCCAAATACCTGTGCCACCAAGCCAACTGAGACACCATCGAACTCAGTAAATTCACCGACAACTCAGACCACTGGCGGCCCTGAGCGTCGGCAACCACCACAATACCCGTCGGAGCGTGTTCTGGGGCTGTCTGCAGTGCCACCGCCATAATTTCGCCAATTCCAGGACTGCGGAGCCACCGCTTCGTCGCCAGCGGGACTTGGCTCAAGTTCAGTTGCAGCAAGCCTCTTTGCGCCAGGGTTTGCTGGATCAAAGCATCCGTTTGCACGGGAATCTCGGCATCGGGATTGAGGGCAAATACGGGATTGGCCGCTACCGCTGCAGAGATTGAACCCAACTCCTGGCCCGGATGCCAAGTAATGATGGCTACTAAAGGACAGGAAATTATCTGGGAAATTTGTTGAGCAAAGTTACCATCGAGCTTTTGCAGCGGCAACTCTGGGAAAATTACAGGCGAAGCAGATTTCTGTTGCCCGAATTGCACCTCGCCAGAATGCTGCAAAACCGCTAACCCTGATTTGAGCGATCGCGAGAATTGCTGATATTTATCGATTTGGGAACTTTGCTGCCAAGAGTGCAAGATTAATCCTAGCTGTTGGCTGACTATTTCAACTAACTCTCGCTCCGCGCGCTTCCAAGTACGAGTGGCGCTGTGCCCAACAACCAGCAAACCCTCGATCGATTTTTGATTTTCGACGGGCGATTTGGGATGGCTGTTTTCGGACTTTGCCGTTTTCCCCCTAGTGTTCGATGCCAAAAGCGATCGTACCCCCGACTCCGCCAGCACTTCCCGCCAAGCTCCCAACCGCCCGTCTTCCTCCCAATTTTCAATCCCCAGAGGTTCCCCGCACTCTTGCAGCAGCAGCCTGTCAGCCGCATCGAGAGCTTTGAGCGGCGAAGGCACTGGCCTGCGGTTGCGGGGCAGATTTTGGGAGACAATTTCAAAGCAATTTTGTTCTTCACCGTACAGCAACAGCAAAAAATATTCGCATTTGAGCCGAGAGCACAACTTTTCGGCAGTATTTTTCAAAGTCGCCTCCCAGTCAGCATCGCTGTAAATGGCGCGAGCAATGCCGGCAGTTAAATCTCGATCGAGCTGTGTTTGCTCAATCTTCTCCTCCATCTCCGACAGAGGAGCAGTCAAAGCCACCAACTCCGCCACTCCCCGCAAGTAATGTTTTTCATTGTCTTGCCAAATCCGCGCCTCCGTCGCTTCCACTGCCAGAAATCCCAACAATTCGCCTTCGGAAACAATCGGCGCAGCCAACAGAGAGCGAGCGCGGATTTGCTGCATCAACCGCCCAGTCAGCTCAGTTTTCAGAGAACTGTGAGATTCACCGATCCAAACCATTTGTTCTGCAGTCAAAGCCTGATAAAATTCGCCCAAGTCTTGCACCGTGATGCCCGAAGCCGGTCGCTGGGGGCCCAAACCCGGAGACACTTGGCGGTTGCTGACTCTGCGCCAAAAATAGCGCCGCTCTGCCTCGAACCAATAAACATTAGTCCGCGCCGGCTCGATAAATTCATGGGCCTGTTCTACTACCGCTTGCAAGTATTGATCGAGCGATCGCAATTCCCGCAACTGCGAAATCAGCGCTAATAGAGACTCATCTGGGTGTTTGACTTGTTCTCGCTGCCAATCTTTTTCTATTTGATAAAGAGCAGTTGCCAGCGCTCCAAATACGATCGCCAACTGCGTTTTTTCCTCCGACTTTGGCGACGCTCCCCACTGGTCTGTCCCCAGTAAAATCACGCCGTAGCAGCGGTCTTTGTAGCGCAACGGAAACAGAGTCGTGCCTTGAACGTTGAAAGTTTGAGCTGCCTTGCGCCATTCTCCCGCTCTATTTTCCGATCGCAAATCCGGGACTCCCACCGGGCGCAGTTGAATCACCACTTGTTCGAGCAAATCCCCCGGATTCAGGGCAAACCGCTGTTTTAGAAAAGACAAGTCGCCGTTAGGAGTCATGCCGCCTTTCCCGAACAATCGGTGAGCTTGTCGATCGTACAACCCGATCCAAATCAACCGCCAATCAAATTCCGCTTGCAAGTAACCCAGAGTGGTTTCCAGCAACACTTCCACATTCTCCTCTTCTCGCAGAGTTTGGAGAACGCGCTCCAGGCCCGCCATTTGTTCGTCTAAATCCTTCGATCTTTGCTCATGCCCCATTTTCCAACTTCCCCACACCTTTGTCCAATTTCAAATTACCAACTCAAAAAAATTAAAAATTAAAATTAAAAACAATCAACCTATAATATAATCGTCTCAATTATGATTCAATCTCAAACATTAAATAAAGTCGATCGCAAGTTGAAGTAAAAATCTTCGCTTCATTGTCGTCGGCTCCTGAATATTTTTATTTCCCTTCTAATTTCTCATTTGTCAAGTGCCCCAGGACAAGTCATTGGATATATATCAATCGAGCGTGCGCCCGTTGTTGTTTTCCGTATTGAAAAGCGATGCCGAGTGGCTGCACAACCGCACTCTCCAAATTCTCGAACTCGCAGCCAGAACCCAGTCAAACCCAGCAACCAGCCAAATGCTCTGGCGATTGCAAAAATCTTTGGGAGTGCAAGATTCTCGCCTCGAACAATCGAAGTGGGGAATAAGCTTCAAAAACCCTGTCGGTTTGGCCGCCGGATTTGATAAAAACGGCCAAGCAGCAGACATTTGGGCAAATTTTGGCTTTGGCTTTGCCGAAATGGGTACAGTCACCAGCCAAGCGCAGCCGGGAAACCCCCAACCTCGCTTGTTTCGCTTAGAGGCTGACAGCGCAGCCCTCAACCGCATGGGCTTTAACAATCAAGGAGCCGCAGCAATGGCCGCCCGGTTTAAGGCTTCCCAGAAACACTCAAAATCCGAGGCCTCGCGTTCCATGCCTCAGTCACCTTACCCGATCGGCATCAATCTCGGTAAATCTAAGGTAACACCGTTAGAGCAGGCAGCCGCCGATTATTTGGAGAGTTTTAAGCTGCTCAAAGATTGGGGGGATTATTTTGTAGTCAACGTTTCATCTCCAAATACGCCTGGATTGCGATCGCTCCAAGATGCTGCGGGGCTTAGCACAATTTTGGAAATTTTACAACAAGAAAACCGGGGAATCAAGCCAATTTTAGTCAAAATTGCGCCGGATTTGGAGATGGAGGATATCGCATCAATCCTCGACATCGCCAAAACCTACCAACTAGCAGGAATTATCGCCACAAACACCACCATCCGGCGCGACGGATTGACAACCCAAATATTGCCAGAAACCGGCAAACCCATCACCGAAGAAGCCGGCGGAATTAGTGGAATACCAGTGCGGGGGCGATCGACAGAAATCATCCGATTTATCTGGCAATATACAAAAGGCGAACTACCCATAATAGGAGTTGGCGGCATTTTCACCGCCCAAGATGCTTGGGAAAAAATCGCCGCCGGCGCGAGTTTAATTCAAGTCTACACAGGTTGGGTGTACGAAGGCCCTTGGATGGTGCGCCGAATTTTGGAAGGTTTGCTGCAAAAATTAGATGAAAAAGGATTTAATTCAATTTCCGAAGCCGTTGGTTGCGAAAATATTAAATAATTCCTCCTTACCAGGAAGAACCTGGTAATGCACCAGAGGCGAGGCTATGCCTCTATTTGCCGGATACAATATCAATTTTATCCATCTTATTAAAATCAGGAAAATAATTATGAGCGCACAAGAAATAGGAGTTCCCAGAAACACCATGTCAGGTAGCTTGTTGCTGGCTAAAAACTTAGGTTTTGAACCTAAAACAGTCATAGATGTCGGCGCGGCATTGGGAACTTTTAACCTCTACGAAACCTTTCCGAATTCGCGACATTTACTAATTGAACCCATCGCCGAAAATGAACCTTATCTCGCCAAAATTTGCCGGAAACTCCCAAGTGCAGAATATATTATTGCTGCAGCCACCAAAAAATCGGGAGTTTTCACCCTGAATGTCAGTCCATCTATGTTGCATTCTTCAATTTCAGAAAATCGCGTTACCGACAGCAGCAATCCTTATTTGAGAAACATACCTGCAATTACGCTAGACGGAATATGCAGAGAAAGAAATTTACCAGGCCTGTATTTAATTAAAGTCGATGTAGACGGACAGGAATTAGATGTTTTAGCGGGAGCAGCGGAAATTTTGCAGCAGACGGAATATGTAATTGTTGAAGTTACTTTATTTGGTCAAATGTATGATGTCATGAGTTTTATGAAGTCCCAAGGATTCGTAGCTTACGATATTGTTGATTTGGGATATCGTCCGATTGATGCAGCTTTGTGGCAAGTTGACATGGCTTTTGTCAAAGAATCTGGGCGCTTTAGAAGAGATAGTCATTATGCGACAGGAGAGCAGGATATCGAACAAGTTAACTCGTATCTCAAAGCTTATCGGGAAAGTTTCATCAAGCATATTGAAACTCATTACAGCGATGCTGTAGAGCCGAAACTGCAGGTGAGTCAAGCTGTTTTGAACGATGAATATGTAATCATTTAACTCAAGTTTCTCGGAATGGGGAATTAATATCATTTCCGGTTAAATCGGCATTGTTCAAACAGCCAACAGCCAACAGTCAACAGCTTGCTAACTTAAAAAAGGTATATTGACTACTTCTCCGGCAATTTCTCCTAATTGCACTTTTAGCCCTGGGCCGCCTGCTTTTGTGCGGATGTAAGCAAGACCAAAAAAACCAGATTCTGTTTGCACAAAACTGGTGAGTTTGCCGACTTTTTCTTCTGCGATTGTGATGATTGTTCCGGGTGCAACTGCGCCGCTCAATTCCACGCCCCAAAGTTCCTGTTTTACTCCTTTGTAGGTGTTCAATCTGGCAATGGTTTCTTGACCGATGTAGCAACCTTTGTCGTAGGAAATGGTGTTTGACAAACGGGCTTCTAGGGGGTTGTAATCGTCGGTGAGTTCAAAATCGGGGGCGGGGCGACCTTGTTCGATTCGCAGTTGTTCCCACACGCGATCGCCCATCGGTACAGCCCCAGCTTGGACTAATTCATGCCACAAGCTTGCTGCATCGCTTGCTGGCGCAATTAACGTGTATCCGGGAGTTGCTAAACCGCTACCAACCGCAACTCGGACTTCCATACCTGCAAAATTTATCAATTTGTGAGTAGCGTAAGGTTGATTTTCTAGTTCGGTAACTCCGATTTTTTCTAATAGTTGAGTGCTTTCCGGGCCGAGGACACTGAAAGCAACAGTTGTATCGGTTAAATCTGTTAACTCGACGCGATCCATTGGGAAAATATAGCGATCGAGCAATTCCAGCAATTGGCGGCGGCGGTTGGCTGAAACTAACAACAATACGGCATCTTCTGTCGCGTAAGCGGTGGCGAGGTCGATCGTCCGGGCGGTGGAAGTCACGAAAACGGTGTCGCAACCTTGACCGGGTTTGAGTATGTTAAAGTTATTGGTGCTTTGATTGTGCAGGAATCGCAGGCGATCGCTGTCTGAGATTTGAATGCGTCCCCAGTGAGTGCGATCGTACAAAGCCACACCTTGTTTCGTTGCTGCGATCGCTTCTGCGTCGTTACCAAAACTGACTGGCACAATTTCTTTGGTTGTTAACTCTGCAAAAGTAGCACCGGCCGCTGCTTGAATGTCGTGCAATTCTTGAATCATAAGATTTTGTTTACTGTTAACTGTTGGCTGTTGACTGTTGACTGTTGACTGATGACTGTTCGCTGTTGGCTGGAAAGCTCATCACTGACAACAGATAACTGACAACTGTCAACTGACTATTTGCCCAAATTGGCGAATATTTCTTGTATTAATTGACTGGCTTTGGCATCAAGACGATTCCAATCTACATCGCCAGTGTCTTCTTCAATCAAGCTAGTGTCAATTACAACTTCTTGGCTTTGGATTTGACTGTGGGCTGGCGGGTAGTTGACAAAGCAGATTTGATAGCAAAGTTCCCAAATATCGACGGATTTTTGCTCGCCTTGATGCTCTAAAATTAGTTGATAGCCGGGAATTGGAACCTCCACGTTTTGATAAGTTCCCGTCCAAGGGGACTCCTCTAATTGTTTGCGGATGTTGTCGAGGACTCGGATCATGGCGGGCTGCATGAGCAGTTCAGCTTGCTGCCACGCGATCGGGCTAGTTATTTTAGGCTTCATATACAAGGTTCTAAAAAAGAAAATCATTGACATCCTCACCGCCCTAAAGGGAGGGTGATTCCCAAGAATCACTTCTTGAGTTTTCTGCTTCGTCCCGTGCCAGCTAGACTGACTTTACCACCAGTCCCCGCCGCATCCAGTCCACAGACAGTTTGTTTTACTTCCAGGCTATGCCCTAGCCCAGAAATTAGTTCCAACCCACGATTTCTAACCACCTGTGCCGCTGCCACATCACGCGATGCAGTAAAGAAACACACTGGACAAGAATGAATTCTTTCGTCTAGGTGCTTTTTGCCCGTATGCGTCCCACACTCAGGACATTGTTGTGATGTGTAGTCCTTGTCTACCTTGGCAAAGAAAACACCTCGTTTAAAGCACACCCATTGCAGTATGTTGACGAATTGACCGAATCCAGCATCGGCACTATGTTTACTCAACATTCCTCTGGCCCAAGAGCGAAAGTCGATGTCTTCAACAAATATCATCCCTACGCCGTCACTCATACGGTGGGCTAACTTAAAGTGCCAGTCTTTCCTGGTGTCAGTAATCTGTTGATGAATTCTGGCTATTTTTTGATTGAGCTTATGTCTGTTATTCGACCCTTTCTTCTTATGCTTTAATCTACGTTGCAGTAATTTCAACTCGCGTTGTAGAGTTTGCAGGAAGCGAGGTCTAGCAATTTGCTCGTTATCGCTAGTAGCTACAAACTTATCAAACCCTAAATCCAAACCTCGCGGATGACCGGATATGGGTGTATCTGGCACTGATACATTTAACTGTAATGACAACATGACAAAATATCCCGATGCCCGTCGTACAACCCTGGCTTGTTTAATTTCAAATCCCCCTGGGATTTGGCGTGACAAGCGCAAACGAATCCACCCTAGTTGAGGCAATTTCAGCAAACTTCCATTGATGGGATTTTTGCCCAATTGAGGAAACACAAACGATCGCATTCGGTATTTGTTCTTGAAGCGAGGGAAGCCTAGTTTCTTCGCTCTCATGTCCTCAAATGCCCTGTCCAGCGTTCTTAAGACTTGTTGCAATACTTGCGAATGTACGCTCGTGAGGAGGGGAAATTGCTCTTTGGCAAGAGTCAATCGTTTAGCCTGAGTGTGGTAACTAGGGTATGGCTCGTCAGCCCTGAGTATGTACTCCTGTTCGATGGAACAAGCATTTACAGGCGACTTGCGGGAATTCAACCAGTCTTTGCGCTCCCGCAAAGCAAAGTTCCATACAGAACGACACACAGCGAATATCCGCTCGATAGTATCGACCTGTTCTGGAGTTGGTTCTAGTTTGAATTCCCACGTCATGTTTAGCATGAAATTATTTTACACACTTACTGAGTATGTGTAAAGCCGTCCTCCACTTCGTTAAAGGACGGGGTTTTAGACCCAAATTTTCGATAAATTAATTTTCTAGCATTGGGTGCCAACTTTTGAGACATCCGCCACAGAATGTTAAATTTAGTCGTCACCCAATTTAACAGTCAACTCTCAACAGCAACAGCCGTTCTCGGCTTGACGGCTAAAAACGGCTGAAACTGTTGATATTGAGTTATCGGATGGGTAATGTAGGATTTGAACCTACGGCATCCTGCGTGTAAAGCAGGCGCTCTACCACTGAGCTAATCACCCAATTGCACTCACCGGGATTTATCATATCACAGTAACTCCGAAAGATCAAGTAAAAAAATCCTAAACTTTAAATGCCCTCTGGCCGCACCCACGATCAAATAACCCTGTGGAGTTTGCCCTTGGTGGCAGCCCTCACCTTTGGCCAGACTCAGAGCAGCAACCTGACTTTGCTCGTTTCCGGCAGTTTCTTATTCGGCGGGCTAATGTTTGGCCCCGACTTGGATATCTACTCCTGTCAGTATCAGCGCTGGGGATGGTTCAAACCGATTTGGCTCCCGTACCAAAAAAGCCTGCGCCACCGCTCTTTTTTGTCCCACGGCCCTCTAATCGGCACTGCTTTGCGAATCTTGTACCTCGCTATCTGGATCGCGGTTCTCGGAATGTTGGGATTGGCAGTTGCCGAAAAAGTCGGAAACTTAGGCTGGAATTGGCAGGATGTGGTTTTGAGTTATGGGCGATCGATCTGGGAACACCACATCGAAATTTTAGCCGTTTACATCGGTCTAGAATTGGGCGCTATGAGCCACTATCTGAGCGATTGGGGCGGCTCTGCTTACAAAAGATTCAAAAAGAAAGGATTGAGCGGATTGCGCCCTCCTGGCACAATTAAGAGGCGCAAACGCCAACCAACCCGTCGCACTTCCAGCAAATCTATAGCAGAAGGAAGAAGGAAGAAGGAAGAAGGAAGAAGGAAGAAGTAATAAAATCAGCAGAAGGAAGAAGGAAGAAGGAAGAAGGAAGAAGGAAGAAGGAAGAAGGAATATGTAGTAAAATCAGCAGAAGAAAGAAGGAAGAAGATGTAATAAAATCAATGGTTGGAGCCATTAACAACGTTATAACCGTCTTGGCGGTGGATATAAAAGGTAAATTATTATGTCTAATTCCCACAGCCGATCGCTCACAGCACTCGAAGAACTTATAGAAGTTGTGGCTAAATTGCGATCGCCAGACGGCGGATGTCCTTGGGATTTAGCCCAAACTCCCCAAACTCTAATTCCTCACATCATCGAAGAAGCTTATGAAACCGCCGACGCGATTCGCAAAGGAGATAAAGATGCGATCGTCGAAGAATTGGGCGACTTACTGTTACAGGTAATTCTGCAAGCTCAAATTGCCAGCGAATCCAATCAGTTTACCTTCGCCGAAATCGCTGCGGGCATTACAGAAAAACTAATTCGGCGACATCCCCACGTCTTCGGCGATGTCGAACTCAACAGCGTGGATGAAGTCAACGAAAACTGGGAAAAAATCAAAGCAGCAGAAAAAGGCACAACTTCGGAAAAACCGCCAACTTTAGCCTCGAAAATGAGCCGTTATGCCAGCACTTTGCCGCCGATAACCGCCGGGATGAAAATCTCTCAGAAAGCTGCGGAAGTGAGTTTTGATTGGGACAGTGTAGACGGCGTTTGGGATAAATTTCACGAAGAAATGGCAGAATTTGAACACGCTCTCAAACACGAGGATAAGGCAGCGCAGCAGTCAGAATTGGGAGATATTATGTTTGTGTTGATTCAATTAGCTCGCTGGTACGATTTAGATCCGTCGGCTGCTTTGCAAGGAACAAACGATCGCTTTGTGCAGCGGTTTGCTATGGTGGAGGCTGCGTGCGATCGACCTTTGTCAGATTATCCCGCAGAAGAGTTAGAATCTCTGTGGCAGCAAGCTAAAGCTTTAATTGCTAAACAAAAGGGCGATCGGTAATCAATCACCGCAGATAAACACAGATAAAATGACATCAGCGTTCATCAGCGTTCACCCGCTAATATCTGCGGTTCCAAACTCCCAATCTCAAGAATTTGGTTGCATCAGTTCAGATATCAGCAATCAACTACTCGTAAAGCTTCGCATCGTTGTACGGCGGATGTTCGCAAGCGATATAAAGCGCATTTGTCGGTTCCAGGGCTTCCCCTGTCACCGGGTCGATCGGCTTGAGGACAAAGCATAACAGAGAGAGCGATCGCCAATCCAAATTATCCAGCTTCCCGCGTTCGTAGCGGTTGACTGTGGCGGCACTAATACCCACATCTTTGGGTACGGGTTGATTTGTAGCTGTGAACAGCGCCTCTTCATATCCCTTGGTTTTAAATTCTGTTTCGCTGACAGACCAGCCTGTTGTCTGTCTTGCTGCTTTTAAAATCTTCCCCAAACGCATCCGCCCCGTTTCAGTGAAGCGAACGGGACGCAATTCCTGCTCTTTGTCTACCACAGCTTTGTTAGAGAGTCCTGACATTTTTCCCACCTACGTTAACTCTCAAACTAGCACAGCATCAATGATTGAGGGTTGCACGAGCAACATCTGAGCTGAAGAAGTTTAAATTAATTTCATTGCACTTGTGCAATAAGAGTCTGATATAGTAATATGTAATTGACTCTAAACCGAACTTGCCTCTCAAGCCCTGAGTATACAGCCATGACAGCACTGTTTCGCCGCATCCAACCCTCAAAAAAGCTCCGCATCACCGTCAGGTCGTAGGCGTAAGCCGGGGCGTAGCCATCGCCCAACTGCTCAAAATCAGCCAAAACCTGATTAAGCGAGTCGAATCGTGGGCTTTCGTGGTTTTCGTCCACCATCGGGATAGAGGCGGCCTGTTTGTCAGCTACCGCAGGCTGGAAGAATGGCAAAATGCGTTAGCGAAGCCCTCGAAGAGGATCGCCCATCAGATCCAAACCTGCCCCACCCTTGGAGAACTCTCGCAGCTCAAAACATCGATTCAGTACGACAGCCGGAAATTCAAAAAACAATCTCTCCCAAAAACCCTTGACTTTTTAAATCAAATGTGCATTGAAAGACAAGACGAACTCAACATCTGGGAAAGCTTAAACAGCATTGCTTCCTAGCAGAAATGAGGCAGATTTCCTTGCCAAAAAACAGAAGCGAAACATTTGCGAGCAATTGCGAGATCAAATCACCCCAAAAATCACCCGCGAATGCTCCGCCACATTCATGAAAGCAATCACCAAAGCAATTAAGACATTGCCTGAGCGATATAATCAAAATAAGGAGCTGCTTCCTTAGCATCATCCTGATTGAGCAAAGCCAAAGAAGCTTCCTTCAAACAGCGGATAGCTTCGACCATGCCAGGAACAGGAACGCCCAGAGAATTATACATTTCCCGAACGCCAATCAAACCGATGCTTTCGATCGGCTCCTTGTCACCCGCCAAGATACCGTAGGTAATCAGGCGCAAGTACCAACCGTAGTCGCGCAGACACAAAGCCCGTTCGCGCTGGCCGTAAGCATTGCCCCCAGGAGAGATAAAATCAGGTCGTTTTTTCCAGAGTTTTTTACTAGCTTCTTCAACAATTTTCTTCTCACTGTCAGACAGCGCAGTAGCAATACGCACCCGCTGTTCTCCGGTTTTAAAGAAATCATTGATACTTTGGAGTTCGCCGGTACTGGGATAACGAAGTTCGTCGTCGGCTTGGAGAATAAATTGGCTAACTACGCTCATTGTTATTCAAATTTGAGGATAACATTAATAAACATTCCCATCCGTTGGCGACGGGATTCTTGGTTCGCAGACTTGCCTTGCTCCTAACATTTATCAATCCTAGAAGTAGAGGGTAAATCTCCCCAAGCGTTATGCTTGATGTTCAAGCCAGTTTCCTTGTGTTCCAGGGTACTGCGGGAAAAACTCAAAAATTGCGAGTGAGAGTTTTGATGTCGGCAGACACTTTGACTGTTTAACGAGTTTTTGCTAAATCGCCCCAACAGCATATCGCACCGACGATATCGAGGCCACTCGCGACAAGCTCGACTCCCCGGTTGAAGTTTGGCTTTAGCAGCAAGACGTTCAACAGCAGGAAGACAGCCTGCAATTGAGTTTGAGTGCGATGGCTTACGCCCCGCTTCTTCGCTACGACTTATCTCAGGAAAGAGAGAGCGATATTGCATTACCATATTAAATCCTACCACGACTACTTGTGACCAAATCTAAATTCCCGACCCCAAACTCGACGAAATTGGCAAACCCTTGCCAGCAAGGTCAACTGATTGAGATAGAGATTACCGACTTGACAGACACCGGCGACGGAGTTGGTCGTTTTGGTGAGTTAGTGGTGTTTGTGCCCGATACCGTGACGGGCGATCGAGTCCTTGTGCGCCTCGTGCAAGTCAAATCCACCTATGCTACAGGCAAGCTGGACACACTTCTGGAAGCATCCGAACACCGCATCCGAGCTAACTGCATTGTCGCCGACAAGTGCGGCGGCTGTCAGTGGCAGCACGTAGATTATCAATATCAGCTTGCAGCCAAGCAAAATCAAATCATTCAAGCCTTGGAAAGGATTGGCGGATTTAGCAATCTGCAAGTCGATGAAATTTTAACGGGAAAAATCGAGGGATTTCCCCAATTTTTGGGATACCGCAACAAAGCGACTTATCCCGTGGCAATATCTGCAACAGGTCAAGTCCAAGCAGGTTACTATCAAAAAAGCACCCACAAATTAGTCAATCTCAATCAGTGTCCGGTGCAAGACCCGCGCCTCAATCCTTTGTTAAAAGAAGTCAAAGAAGACATCCACTGGCGGGATTGGCAAGTCTACGACGAAAAGAAACATACAGGAGAATTGCGTCACTTGTCCTTGCGGATCGGACGGCGCACCGGCGAGATGCTGCTAACTTTAATAGTTCGCACTGGAGAGTTGCCGGGACTCGAAGAGCAAGCATCAGAGTGGCTGAAACAATATCCTCAACTGGTAGGGGTTTGTTTGAATATAAACCCCGCTCAAACTAATGTGATTTTTGGTTCCGAAACTCGCTGCATTGCGGGTCGTTCTTATCTGCGAGAAAGATTTGCTGGGATGAATTTTCAGCTAAGAGCAGATACTTTTTTTCAGGTTAATACAGAGGCGGCTGAAGCGTTGTTAGATGTGATGGTAGGCGAATTAAGTTTGCAGGGAAACGAGGTTTTGGTTGACGCTTACTGCGGCATTGGTACTTTTACTTTACCCCTGGCAAAACAAGTAAAAATAGCCATAGGTTTAGAAGTGCAACCGGCGGCGATCGAACAAGCCAGATTAAATGCTGAGTTAAATGACGTGAGAAATGTCGAGTTTCAGGTGGGAACTGTAGAGAGTTTGTTGCCATCCTTGGGATTGACACCGGATATTGTGCTGCTAGATCCGCCGAGGAAAGGGTGCGATCGCGCGGTTTTGGAAGCTATCAAGGAAATCAAACCAAGTCGCATTGTTTATGTTAGCTGCAAGCCTGCTACTTTGGCTCGCGACCTCAAGATTTTGTGCGAAAATGGGGATTATAAGTTAGCGCGAGTGCAGCCGGCGGATTTCTTTCCTCAGACTTCTCATGTTGAGTGTGCGGCGTTTTTGGTGAGGTGAATGAAAGGGCGATCGACCCACTAGACTTATTGCATAAATCTTTGATTTATAGGGAAACCCCAGAGGCAACGCAGATAATTTAAAGATTTTTTGCGAATGTATGCAATTTAAGCCGAGTGAGTAAGTGAGTACAAATAGATATAAACTGGGGTGGGGTTGACCAACTGAAGCAGCGTTTACTATCTTAGAATACGGGTTTAAAACTCTCGGAATCGATCGCATTGTAGCGCTTCCTAAATCTTAAAATAGTGCTTCCCGGCGGGTGATTGTAAAAATGGGAATGCAGTAGAAACAGAAGGTGGATTGCTGGGGTCAAAACTAGATCCAGTCCCGCCTGAATCGGGGGGAGTCCAGAAGTATAGAATAGAGGTTGCGGAACCGGCACACCCCCCGATCGCTCGCCCCCAGCAATTTGTTACCCTAAAAATAGAATCTCCCCTCCCTCAACTCCCTCCCATGAACAACGCTTCTCCACTAATTCAAACCGTCACACCCGAACGCTGGGCCGGCTTTAGCATGGACTTTATAGGGGCGGGTTACACGGGTTTGTTGGTCAAAAACGGCCGCGCCGTGCGTACCCTAAAACCCGGGCGACATTTCAGCTTTGCCCTTCCCCTGCTGGAACAGTCTCAAATTGTCCTCGTAGACACCAAACTCCGCAATTTGGATGTACAGTCGCACGGAGATTTTTTGTCTAAGGATCGATTTTTAATTGATGCTACTCTGACTGTTATTTATCAAGTTATAGATCCGAAACGGGTAGCTTTGGAATTGTCAGATCCTATAGCTGTTTTAGCAAGTGCAGTTAAGGATTGTATGGGATTAGCGATCGGGCAAATACCCCTACAACAGCTTATCAGTCAAGGACGGCTGTTGCTGCGCCAAAATTTGCTCGATCGCGTCCAAGATTTTTATACTCTAGGTTTTAACTTAGAAGACGTGCGAATTGGCGATGTCAGCTTTCCCGAAACCAACGGAGTTATTCGCCAAGTTGAAGGAATGAGTGCCCGACAAGAAGCAGAAAATGCCGCCGCCCTGCAAATGAGAATTGCCGAAGCAGGCCGCCCGATTGTTCCTCAATCTCCCGTACAGCAGTTAAACTTAATTTCAGGTAATTCTCCTGCAAGTCTTCCAGCTTCAGACACAGCAGCCGGGTTCGATCGCGATTTGCAACAACTGACAGAACAACTCGCCCAAAACAGTCTCCCACCTGCGAGAAATTCACCTTCACTTGCACCGACGGTACTCGCCAGTAGCGATCGCAAAAACACCGCATATTTAATCTACAAATTTTCGGGACAGGCGATCGGTTTAACGGCAAATCCTTTTACAATTGGACGCGAACCGACTAACACTTTAGTATTGCAAGATCCGCAAAGTTCGCGCTACCACGCCCAGATTCGCAGGGCCACTGACGAAGTTGGCAAACAGCGATATCAACTTGTCGATAGCGGCAGTTCCAACGGCACTTTTGTGGGCGGACAGAGGTTGGCTGCTAACGACCCTTTTTGGTTGGCGAACGGTTGCGAAATTGCGATCGGCGACCAAAAATGGGTGTTTCAAGATTCGTGATTGAAAGATATGAAGATTTGTTTAAACAGGAGATAAACACAGATAAATCCCATCAGCGTTCATCTGTGTTTATCTGTTAACATCTGCCGTTTAAAAATCCCAATCTAAGTAACTTGCTTTAATCACGATATACAACTAATAGATTCCGAATCTACCGTCAACAATAGAACTCTTGCAAAAATCCAAAGCACCCCACCCCAACCCTCCCCTTATTAAGGGGAGGGAGCAAGATTATTCTTGTTTCTCCCCGCGGGAGGGGGGACTAAGGGGGGTCAATTTGACTTTTGCAAGAGGTCTAATATGAATGTTTTTTTAAACAGCAGATCGACGCAGATCAACACAGATTAATTCCATCGCCTTTCATCTGTCAGGTTTCTGTAGGGGCGTTGTCAAGAGTCCCCGCCTTTGGGACACAGATTGACAAATTGTCCCTCCCCAATTCCCTATACTCCCAGGTAGAAGTCTCTTCCCAATCTTAGGGGGGATATCTCCACAAGCGTTTCGAGCGATAATTTGTCAAGATTGAAAATATAACGAGAGGACAACCCCATGAACTTTTCTATACAATCTGTTTACAACTGGTATCGCGACACCCTCCGCAACCCCAAGTACCGCTGGTGGATTATTCTGGGAACGTTGGCATATCTGGTAAGCCCGATCGACATAGCCCCAGACTTTCTCCCCGTCGTCGGACAAATTGACGATGTGGCAATTGCTGTCTTGCTGATTTCCGAAGTTTCGCAAATGGCGATCGACTACTTTAAATCCCGCCAAACAGACACAGCCTCAGCATCCGAAGCCACCGGCAGCCCCTCGGACACTACAGCGAGTACCGTTGATGTAGATGCAGTTTCCGTTCAATAGTTGACAAAAACAATCGATCGCTACAACCCCGATTTCTGTGAGAAGTCGGCGTTTTTGTTTTTTCAATGCCAACTGCTCGGATCGTGCTCCAAAGCTGGTACTTTTAACTATGATCCATCTGTGTTAACAACAAATTTTTATAAATGAAGTTTAGCGAAATAGTACGAAAACTGAATTTAGCCAACAGTCGCAGCCTCACAGCGTCGGTTGCTGCCGATCGAGAAATTACAGGCCCCGCCCCAGTCGATGAAGCTGAATCGGGCAAAATAAGTTACATAGAAGGAGCTAAATTTGCCACTCATACAGCCACTACAAACGCTTCGGCTTTAATTTTGCCCTTAGATGAAAGCCTCCAAGCTCAATGTACGGAGCGCAACATCGCTTGGATAGCCGCAGCAGATCCCCGATTGTTATTTGCTCAAACGATCGCCCTTTTCTATCAACCGTTTCGCCCACCATCCGAAATTCATCCCTCAGCCGTCGTTCACCCCTCAGCAGAAATTGGTGAAAACGTCTATATCGGCCCCCACGTCGTTATTCAAGCAAAAGTCAAAATTGGCAGCAACGTTTGCATTCATCCAAATGTCGTAATTTACCCAGATGCGGAAATAGGCAAAGGCACTGTTTTACACGCTAATTGTGTCATTCACGAACGTACTCGCATCGGGGCAAATTGCGTGATTCACAGCGGTGCGGCGATCGGTTCCGAAGGTTTTGGGTTCGTGCCGACAGCCTCCGGGTGGGTAAAAATGGAGCAGTCTGGCTGCACTGTATTAGAAGAGGGTGTTGAGGTTGGCTGCAACAGCACGATCGACAGGCCCGCTGTTGGAGAAACCCGCATCGGCCAGAATACAAAAATCGACAACTTAGTACACGTAGGTCACGGCTGTCAAGTAGGAAAAAATTGCGCGTTTGCTGCTCACGTTGGCATGGCTGGAGGAGTAAAAATTGGCAACAATGTAATTTTGGCAGGTCAAGTGGGAATTGCTAATCAAGCCAAAATCGGAGATGGGGCGATCGCCACTGCTAAAGCCGGAATTCACAGCGACGTGCCCGCAGGTGCGATCGTGACGGGCGTTCCAGCAATTCCCCACAAACTATTTCTCAAAGCCGCAGCCGTCTACAACCGTTTGCCGGAAATGTACCAGTCTCTGAGACAAATTCAGCGCAAGCTCGATCGGTAGTCATTAGTTATATACTTAAGCATCTTGATTCATTCTTGTATAATGTCAAGTTGTGTAGGGGCGGATTCACGAGTATTCTTAATTTTAAAGCCCACAGCTTTATAAACCCGCCCCCCATATAAGTACGAATCAACGGGACATGATATGACGTGTTAAAAGAAGAAGATTTAACGATCGCCCGCCACGAATTTTCGAGAGTTTGAGAGTCTTCTTCACGCGCGCGTGACAGGACACACTTAATTCAGTATACCGAAATTATTGACTATCCATTTCAGAGCTAGTCGCAAAGAGAGCGATCGTTCTTCTGTAAATTCGGGTTATTATTCAGATAATCCCGTGCTTTCTGACAACCGATACCTAAAAGATCATTGAGATTCATACTCCAAAGCAAGGGTTTACCGTAATAGTAATTCTCTTTGTCCCGAATCCAGGCAAAAATCTGCTGCCCATCAGAGTTGAAGCTGATGTTATCACCAGCCAAACTTTCCTGGTTAAAACTTTTTAGCATTATCCCATCACGGCTCCAAATTTTAACTGCACCACTATCATCAGCCGAGGCAAGCATCTCACCATTTGGGCTGAAACTAAGACTTTTAACAGACGCACTGTGTCCTGATAGGCGATGCTCAAGCTTGCCACTTTGATAATCCCAGAGGATAACAGTGCTGTCATCGCTAGCTGAGGCGATCTTTGAACTATTCGGATTGAAAATTACATCCCGAACAGGACTTTTATGTTTTTCAAGAGTTTTAATAAATCCACCTTTTAAGTTCCAAAGTTTTACGGTTTTGTCATCACTGGCAGATGCAAGTATCTTACCGTCGGGACTAAAACGGACGCGATTTACTTTATCTGTATGCTTGTCTAAAATATGCAGTGAATTACCATCAAAATCCCACAGTCTCACTGTTTTATCATCGCTGGCAGAGGCAACTAGCTGACTGGTAGGGCTAAAACTGACACTATTGATGCGATCGCCGTGGCCTTTTAAGGTAGCAACTATCTTTTTGGAATCCCTATTCAAGAGTTGCACCACATCTTCAACACCGGAAACAGCAAATGTCTTGCCATCCGCTCCAAAATCCACACGTTCAACACGGTTCCCGTGTCCCTTAAGAGTTAGAACGAGTGTACCGTCGCTCTGCCAAAGCTTGACAGTATTATCTTTGTCCGCAGTGGCAAGATTTTTACCATCAGGGCTAAATTGGACTAAAGTAATTTTACTGCGATGTCCCTTCAGGGATTGAATAAGCTTACCATTACTACTCCAAAGGTTTACTACATTATTCCGATCGACAGAAGCAATTAGTCTTCCATCTTGACTAACCCTAATTTTAGGAACGTCATCGCCGTCATTATTAATAGTTCTAATTACCCGACCTGCTCTGTTGTAAAGTTTGACGTTATCCTCAGCTATCAATATAATGGTTTTGCTGTCAGGACTGAAATTAATTTTAGGAGAATCATCGCTATTGTCTGCCAGAGTCGCGATGTCTTTCCCGTCAATACCCCAAAGTTTGACATTATTATAATTAACCGAGACAACCAATCGGCTGTCAGGGCTAAAACTGACATCAGCTTTATAGAACTCTTCCGGTAAAGTGGTAATCAAAGTCCCATTCCGCCTCCAAAGTTTCACATTGTTATCGGAACTCGTGGTAGCAATAATCTGACTGTTGGGGCTGAAACTCGCGCTATAAACTGGCCCATCATGTCCCTTAAGGGTTGGAATAACTGTACCATTTCGACCCCTGAGTTGCACGTCATTGTAATTGCTAGGGACAAATAACATTTGACTGTCGGGGCTGAATCTTACTTGACTATTATCGGAAGAAATCCTTCGATTTAAGCTGCCACTCGACTTTTCAATTGTTTGAATCAGTAAACCGGCGCGATTCCACAGCTTCACTGTGTTATCCAAACTGACAGTAGCAATAAGCTGACTGTCACGACTAAAAATAACTTCTGAAATCTTTTTTGTATGACCTTGCAAAGTGCCTATGAACTTAGCATCTTGGTTCCAGAGCTTTACTATATTATCTTGGCTGACAGTAGCAATAAGCTGACTGTCAGGACTAAAAAATACCTTTGTAATACTTGCTTTGTGACCTGGCAGATTTCCAATTAGCTTGCCATCCGCTCTCCACAGCTTGGCTGTATTATTTCTCTCTACAGTAACCATGAGCTTACCATCAGGACTGACTTCGGGAAATGACGAATTCAGCTCAAAGGTATTCAGTAAGTTTTCTGTAATGTTCCAGAGTTTTGTGGTAATCTGAGTACCGATTAAAGCAATTAGCTGACCGTCGCGATTGAAACTTACGTTTTCCATGCGATCGGCAAGTTCTAGGGAATTTTTGCTTGTCCCGTCGCTGTTCCAAAATTTCAACTGGTTATCATCAATAGAGACGGGCAAATTGTTATGACTAAGCCCTACAATATTGCTTTTATTCATTCCATCTTCACGAATATCAAAAGTCTCTGAATCAAGACTCACAATTTTTACTACATTATCCTTACTCGCTAGGGCGATAGTTTTAGCGTCAGGACTGAAACTGCCACTTGTCGCAAGCGGAAGCCTAAAATCTTTTCCCAAGCGTTCAATTTTACTACCTTCTATTTTCCAAAGATTCCTATTCCATTTATCAAAAGTGGCTAGCAACTTACCATCAGGACTGAAACAGGCAAAAAAAGGATTATTTGAGTATATATTATTATATGTTGTGAGCAAAATACCATCAATTTTCCATATTTTGACGGTATTGTCCCTACTAGCTACACTCAGAGTTTTGCTATCTTGACTGAATGCCAGGTCAAGAACGCCAGGACTATTGATAGTTTGAAGTTGCTTGCCATCTGAACTCCACAGTTTGATAGTACCATCCTCACTAGCTGAAGCAATCCTTTGACCGTCCGGGCTAAAACGCACGATATTAACAGTAGAATTATGCCCTTCCAGTTTTTTAATTGGAGTGCCATCGATTTTCCAAAGTCTTACACTATTGTCCCGGCTAGCAGAAACAATCGTCTTACCGTCTGGACTAAATCGAATATTTGTCACCCAATCCCTGTGTCCTGTTAAAGGTTTAATTAATGTGCCATTCAGACGCCAGAGGTAAATTTTACTATCCTTGTTTCCAGCGGCAATAATTTGACTGTCGGGGCTAAACGCGACGCTTGTAAATTCATTCCCATATTTTCCTTGCAAAGCAGGTTTTTTCTCGCTACCGTCGCGGTCCCAAAGCTTCACAGTTTTATCTTTACTACCAGAAGCAATAAATTTGCCATCAGGGCTAAAACTAATATCTGTGATAGTATCGGTATGACCTTCCAATCGGTTGCGCTCTCTGACGTTATAAACAACCTCTTGCAATCTCGACACTACTTGATTCTTAGTATTCGGTTCTATTTTCCATCCATATTTAAGCTTTTTTCCAGCTTTTAAACCTTCTACCAGCGCCTCTAACTCTTTATTTGAAGCCCAGAGAGATTCGGAATTGGCGCTAATTTGCTTGAGTTCAGCATTAGTTTCACCGATTTTTGCTTCAACTCCAAATATACCTGCGATAACTGCGAGAACTGCCATCATAGCTCCGCCGGCCATCGCCAGTTTTAATTGTCGTTTTAGCACCCGATTTAACTCAGCTTCACTGCGCTTTCTTTGCGCTCTTTCTTTTTCCAATTCTTCTATCAGTTCATTATTTTTTTGGCGACGCACGAAATCAGCCAAATAATCGTGAACCAGTTGATAGCGATTGTCGGGAAAACTAGGTAACAGCAATACCAACCCAGACTTAACAAAAATTTCCAGAACTAACTCTAAGTGACTGATCTCTGTTAGTAAGTCTTCTAAACCTTTTTTTAAATCATCACGAGTTCTGAGGGGACGAGTGCTATTTTCATCTGTTAGTAACCACAAAACAAGTTCAGCAAGCTGCTTATTCTCTGAACCGCAATCTTTAATAACTTCTTCTAAAAATCTCGCTACCAGTGCTGCTTTCGGCCCTTTTTTTTGATATTGGGCTAGGGTCGTAATATTCTCAGATTGTAATTGTGCACCCACAATTTGCAGTTCGACTGGACGCACCTCGTTAACTTCTCCTGCTAAATCTTTGACAAGTTCATCAATCAAAGCAGGTTCTAACTCAAACTGAGTTCTTTCAGTTAAACTTTGAATAACTAACTTTGCCTCATTGGGCTTAAAGTTACCTAAGTAAAAAATAATATTTTTATCCAAAATATTATCATGAATTACATCAAATCTAGTGAATCGCGTACACTCTAATAAATAATGCAGGTAATCTTCTCGAAGCGAAAGAATTACTTTTACATAAGGGATATCTAAACAAGCGCGCAAAAAATCATAAAACTTTTTTCTTTGTCCGCTGTCTTTACAAATAAAGAAAAATTCTTCAAATTGGTCAAAAATCAGAATGGTTAACAGATTATGCTCCGCATTTTTTCGCAACTGAGCGAGCAGAGAGTCTGTTAAACTCAAGGTAGGAGAGTTAAGCCCAAAATCAGATTCGTCATCTTCTCTTTCTTTGACACTAGAAATAATTAAAGAAAATCCTTTTTGAATAGTTGCCAGTTCCTTTGCCAAACACTTAGCCAGTTCATCAGCCCAATCTGCATAAACCTGCTGTAAAACTGGCAGAACACTGCGGGCATTTATCGGCTTTTGTTTTAAAGCAGGGATTAGTCCAGCCTGCTCAATCGAGCTTTTGCCAACCCCTGATTCCCCGTGGATGATCGTGAGTTTGCAGTCATCTCGCTCGATGCGTTCCAGCAAGCGTTCGACACTGTGCAACCGTCCCGAAGCAGCTATTTCCTGGGCAACTTCGTCTTGCGGTTCAGCAGAGGGTAACGCTGGGTTGGCAATCTGTTGTTTTGGCTGCAACCTCCCTGCACCGATAAAAGCTCGAAAACCAAACTGACTTTCGATCGCCTGTCGCTCTTGTTTAATCCGAAAGGCATTGAGGTATTGTCCTTGTTGGAAATAGTTTTCTCGCAAACTTGTCAAAATTTGGATGTAAAGCTCTGGGTCGTATTGAGGTTTGGTTTGACTTCTTGCAGCTTCTAAAGTGGCGATCGCCTCTGATAGCTGACCGAGTTGCTGTTGTGCTTTCGCTAGGGAAAACAAATACCAACCCTGATGAAAAAAAAGTTCTAAATCCAATAAAGCACTTTGTTCCGGTGATGGATTTGATATAGTCTCTGTAGCATCATTTAGTATAAACAGAGCCTGCCCGGCCGCTTGTTTTGCCTCAATCCACAAGGATTTAGACAATGCCACTTCAGCGAGAAAGCCATGAATGCGAGCTTGTCTGAATTGGTCGTAATGGGTTTGATGGAGAACTAAGGCTTTTTGCGCCACGAGTTCTAGTTCGCGCCAATGCTTCAGCCGATGCAGCACCTCTGCCAAGAAATTGATAAATTTAGCCGCTAAGTCGGGGCGATCGGCTTGTTCAAAAGCCTCTATTGACTGCTGAAAATAGTCTCGGGCGCGATCGGCAGCTTGCTGATACTCCACGCGATGTCGTGCTGCATAATTTCGCCACCACAGTCCAATATAAAATAGTAAAAGTCCACAACGAGCGCGATCGCCTGTTTGCTGCCACAAAGCCAAACTCTGTTCGTAATGCTGGCGAGATGCAACATCGGAATTATCCGCAACTCGACCCAGGATAAATTCTAAACCAGCTTCCAACTCAGAGTCTAACGTCACCCCTCGATGTTGCAATTCTTCACAAGCTGACTTCAGCTCAGCGCAACGCGGAGAACCATTTTCAATATCTAGTGCAGCATTATCTAAAAATACGTTCTCGCGAGAATTTAAAACCTTAGCAAACACCTCATCAACAGTTTGCCGAATGAATTGAATCAACTCGTCCACGGTCATTTGAAACTCCACCGTCGTTGCCCAACTGTGGAAATCTGGAATCAACCGAATCAGCTTGCACAGGATCGCATCTGTCACCCATAGCACTACAGGAAAGTTAAAGTTGCGAAACTCCTCTCGAATCTGATTGGTGGCCGTCAAAACCGCGTCGAGTTCGCGCACTGACTCCAGACCAACTATCATTAGTGCATTAGGTTGTTCTGTACCCAGTTCTTCTTTAATCCTGGTGTAGAGAGTTTGAACGGACTTTTCTAGCACCAATTCCCGCATCTGAACCGGACATTGTTCCCGCAACTGCTGCACAATTTGTTCCCGCAATGTTCTGTAGTTGCAAACGGCTAAAATTAAGGAAAACTCTTCTTGAAAGCAAGTAATTCCCCGGATCAGGGTTTTCAAAGACTCTTGATTAATCTGTATTAATTCGGGTGACGAATCATTCATAATTGCAACTCCTTTGCCTCTGCTAAAATAGGGTTGATATCAAACCAACTTTCATCTGCATCGCGATACTCAAAGACAAATAAACTCCGCAGTAAAGTTTGATATTCTTCCTCACCTCTGACAGTTTTTTGTTGCGCTACCAGCCGTAGCAGTTCCCATTCGTGGGGCGTGATTGCTTTACTCAGTTCGCTGCGCCGCTGGCTAATGACTCGCTCTACCAAATCGCGCGAAAAAGGCGGGTCGTCTTTTTTCATACAGCTATTAAGCAGCACTAACAAGTTTCGCACATGACCGCCGCTGACTTGACAGAGGTAATCTAACGTTTCTGATGCGTCAAACACTTCTGAGATTAAGCTGATGCGTTGCTCTGAATCTACATTAGGGAAAGCTCTTGCTAGAATCATTTTTCGGAGCAAAGTAATGCCTTCAGAGCATTGACTGCCATCTCGTTCATGCACTCGCACCATCGGCAACAGTTGAGGATCTGAGCCAAAGCGATTAGTCAAATTTTCTTTGTCATTGGAGAAAGCTAGAACTAAGGGGACGGTGTAGACAACGTGGCACTTGAGTTTGTTCAGTTGTTCTCCTCGGTCTACAAAAAGGTACTCAGGTTGAGTTCTTCCTGATGACCTTGGCTTGCTATCAATCCGGTCTAGATTGTCAACAATCACGACCATTCCAGCTTTGCCTTGCTGCTTTAGCTGCTTTTGGGCGGGTTCAATTAGTTCCTGATTAATGGCTTCTAAGATATTATTGACTCGCGGCTCCAAGTGTTGTCTTAACAGAGAGCGAATATCTTTACTATCCTTTGCTTTGGTGGTGATTTCTCCTATTCCTACTGCTAGGGAAAACTTTCCTGGTTCTGCATTTATCCCGATATCGCCCACGACAGGAACTTTAGCTTTGATTCCCGTGATTTCTGAGTTTAAAAGGTTGGCAGCTCCTTGGAGTAAATTCTGGAAACGGGTTGGTTGGAGTTGGATTTGAGCTGCCTCCAAACTCTGGCTCACTTGACGGGCGATCGCCAGTAAGATATCGCTGATATCCACATCTGCCATATCTAAGTCTTGAGAAGACTCGAAATAGACTACGTGGAAGCCTTTTTGTTCTAACTCTGCTTTTAGTCGGGATAACTCGGTGGATTTACCGCAACCGATATGTCCGGTGAATAACTGACAATTTGGTTCATCTTCAGAGAAGATTATAGCGCGTCCCAGTTCTTTAATTAAATTGCTGCCTCGCACTTCTGAAAAATCGATGTAATACTGTCGATCTTCAGGTTGGCTGATATCGAGAGTCCGGCTGGGATTGGATGCTTTAAAGAATCTGTGTAAATCTATTGCCATCAAAGTCTCACTTATATATTATGCTCGATTATATTCTGCATTTAGGTTCTCAGCACTCACTGGCTCGATGCTGGCTGTGTGGGGACACTTACACCCCTCAAACTCCAAGTGTCGAAAGTTACCGTCAGGAAATCGGGTGCTTTTGATTTGACGGTGGAAAAGGTATGCTTGCAGAGTATTCGTTGGAAACCCTGCCACGCCCATTCACCATTTTGATGGTTACATTTATTGCCATTTGTCCAGTAATGTCAAGTTTTTCACTGATTAGAAGCGTACCGATCGCAACCCATTAAATGTGGAATAGTATAACTAACCTGCGACTGCTGTCGCCGTCAATACCAGCAATTGTCAAAATAATCTTGTTTTTCTCGACTTGGATTGTTGTGTGGCTTCCCGCAGCGATTGTGCTGGCGATCGCCCTCAAATGGCATCCACCCCAACCCCTGGGAAACAAAAAACTACCTTTACTAGCTTCTCTATACGTGATTGTTCCATTCATTTTGTGGGCGACAAGTTGGATCGAAAACACAACTTTTGCTAGTTGGGGTTGGGATTGGCAACCCGCAGTTGTGATATCATTAGTGGGGGGATTAGGATTAGGAATAATCAGCTTAGTAATTTTATTCGGTCTACAATTAACCGCAGGCTGGATCGAGTTAAAAAAAGGTGAAACTTCCACCGAAATAGGCGAAAAAAACATTAATTTTTGGGCATTAATTTTTAATCCTGCTAGTCTGCTGACTCTGTTATTAGGACTGTGGATTAGTGCCACAGAAGAGTTAATCTTTCGCGGCTGCTTGCAAACAATCCTCCAGCAAGATTACTCAATATTAATAGCAAGTGCGATCGCCAGTTTCATTTTTGCGATCGCCCATCTAATTTGGGCAGCCAAAGAAACTCTACCGCAACTGCCCGGATTGTGGCTGATGGGGATGGTTTTAACATTAGCCCGCATCGCCGACAATGGCAGTTTAGGATTGGCGATCGGCATTCACGCAGCTTGGATTTGGGGTATAACTACCGTAGATACAGAAGGCGCAATTAAACCTACTTCTAGGGTATCAGAATGGATTACAGGAATAGCCGCAAAACCCCTAGCCGGTGCAGCCGGAATATTGCTACTGCTAGCAACAGCAGCCGTACTTTTGTTAATTAAAAATTAAAACCTAATATCCCCAACCCCTTGAAAATTACCTATTCTCTTCCTCTGCGCCCTCTGCGCCCTCTGCGGTAAAAAAAGATTAGATTCAATAAAAAAACAAAACATAGATAACACAGCCATTAATCTGCAGTTAAAAATCAGACATTAATCCAAATGTCGATCGATAGTCACAATCGAAATTGGATTCAGCGCCTCAAAACGAGTCAAACTGCCCGCAGAAATAGAACGCGACAACTGCACCTGCAAGATGCGGTAACTCCAGTGCGGTTCCCGGCGCACCCGATCGCCAATCCAGCTCAAAACAGTAGCAATATCCTCAAAAACATCCAAAGCTAGGACGATCGATCCTCCAGCGAGCAGCCGCAGGGCGCAAACGCCCAAAATTTTGGTCAGCCCTTCACCGTAGCAGCCAATAAAAATCCGGTGTGGCGGGCGCAAGCGGTGCAAAATTTCCGGTGCCCTGCCATGAATCGAAAGCACGTTTTGCAGCTCAAAACGACTACAATTAAGTTCGATCGCAGAAGTACCAGAAACCGTTTGTTCGATCGCGTATACCTCAGACTGCGGGAATAAACGAGCAATTTCGATCGACACAGAACCGTTACCAGCACCCACATCCCAGACAACTTGTTCCGGCCGCAAAGCCAACTGTGCCAGCACCAACACCCGTACCTCCCGTTCCACCGTCAAACCAAGCCTGTCGCCGCCACCGATAAAAGCTGCATCGGGAATCCCCAACAAAGGCAAACTTGCCAAATCCAAAGCTTCTGCAGGCGGGAACACCCTCTGCATTACAACCACGCTCAGAAGTGAAAAAGACTCTCCCAGCAAAGCTTCTAGAGAATACAAGCCAACCTTCTCCTCTGGAGAACCCAAATTTTCGCAAACCCCAAACTGATAGCGTGCCGGCAAATCTAGAGCTTTCACCAAATTTGCTAAAGCCGCCGGAGTAAGAGTTTCGTCCGCGAGCACGGCAATTTTTTCCACACCTAACTTGAGTTTTGCCGTCAATTCCTCAAAATAACGTCCCTGGGAGGCCACAAAATGAGCATCCTGCCACGGGATTTGCAAGCGGTTGAAGGCCAGTTGCACCGAGCTCACATGGGGGTGAAATGTCAATTTATCTGGCGGAATTTGGGAAATTAGTAACTTTCCCCAGCCGTGGAACAGGGGGTCGCCTGCTACTAAAAGGACGATCGACCCTCGCCCCCTTTCCACCGTTTCCGCATCCGCCTCTAACTGCGGTTTTTCCGCCAACCAGCGCCGAATTTCGAGAATTGCTTCGGTTAAATCTTCCAACACCCAGCGCTCTCGACCGCGATCGGGAAAATAGCTCAAATGTCGATCGCTCCCTACCAGCAGAGCGGCCGTTCCTACAATCTGCCGTGCCGATTCGCTCAGCCCAGCAGCTCCATCTAAACCAATACCAACAACGTGTACAGTCACTATTTAAGCAAAAAGTAAAAAACCAGAATTACTGATTTTTCCGGGTTTATCATAAATTTTTTGCTTGATTTTGTTACCAAGCCAGAATAATTAAAGCATTTAATAGGCAGTATCCTGATACTTAAAACAGAGGAGATGGGAGAGGCGGAGAATGGAGAGTGGGGAAAATGGAGAGTGGGGAAAATGGAGAGTGGGGAGAATGGAGAGTGGGAGAATTTTCCTTGATTGAGTCCTCTGAATTCTGACTTGTATCCGTTAAAATCCCTACCTAGCTCGTTGCCGAACTTCCCTCTTCCCTCTTCCCTCTTCCTTCTTCCTTCTTCCTTCTTCCTTCTTCCTTCTTCCTTCTTCCTTCTCCCCTCTTGCTTACGTTAAAATTCAAAAACAGGCCAATCCGGTTGCCGCACGTAGCTAGTCATATCGTCAAACTTCCGCAGTTCGGCTCGGTGCACGCACAGTTCTTGTGGCGTGTCAAGCCATTGGTCATTTAACTCAGACATCACGGCGACCAAACGATCGCGGTCTAAATTCGGCCCGGTGTCGCCAAAATAAGCCAGAGTAATGTGTGCCGTCAAATGATATTGCTGTTCAATTCCTAAAGCAATTAAATCGGGATTTTGATAGATCGAGCGCCGAAACTCTAGAATTTGCTTGTAAGAGTTTTCGTCAGTCGGTGCCAAACAAACACCCACAGCCCTAGTCATCACCATCAACCCCAGCACAGTCCAGCGAATCTCCGGGCCTCCCGCCAAGGGTTTGCAGGTGGCAAAACACTCTTTCATTCGATCGCGCAGTTGCTCTTCAAATTCTGGATTGTTCTCAGAAGCATCTTGAAAAGCGCTGCTCCAAATCAGATCTGCCACGGTTAAATGGAAGCTATCAGGAGGCAGTGCTACGATCGCACCGTCCGCGATTTCCTGCAATAGCCGTTGTTGGACTGACTGCAAATTACTATAAAGAGCAGTATTTTCTGCATCTTCCCCCGCAGGTGGCGTAATCACCGAATAACCCGGAAAAGGTACAGGATTTCTGTGACCGGCTTCATCAGGCTTAAATTTTGGAGATTCCTGGATGTGTTCCATCTGGGACTTATAGGAGTCCAGCAGCGTCATTCGCGCCACCCGGTTTACGTAAGCTTGATAAGTATCATCCAATCTTGATTTCCTCGCGGTGAAATACTCCCACACCAAATTTTATATTATGGTGCGGGCTTCCAACAGTCGGATTCAGGATATGTTGGACAAGCCGACGATCGTGCGACTCAAATTTTTTCCTGTACAGAGCTTTAAATATGCAGTTTTACCTATTTTGGGGGGAAGACGACTTTGCGATCGCGCAAGCAGTCACAAAATTGCGCCAAACAGTCCTCGACCCCAACTGGGCTAGTTTTAACTATGACAAGATAATTGCCGATCGGCCCGAAGCAGTGATCGAAGGACTCGATCGAGCCTTAACACCGCCCTTCGGTAGCGGCAGCCGTTTTGTCTGGCTGACAAATACGACTCTCACCCAGCAGTGTTCTCCAGAACTGTTGGCCCAATTGGAACGGACGCTGCCGGTGATTCCCGCTACAACAGTGTTGCTGCTGACATCCATCAAAAAACCCGACAGCAGGCTCAAATCTACCAAGTTACTCAACAAGTCCGCCGAATTTCGAGAATTTTCACCGATTCCGCCTTGGAATGACAAGGAATTAGCCCAGCGGGCGCGCCAAGTTGCTGGCGAAATGAATGTCAAATTGACCGCCACGGCGATCGAACTTTTGGCCGAATCCATCGGTAGCGATACCCGTCAGCTATACAGCGAATTGGAAAAATTACGACTCTTTGCCGGCAACCGCAGCCAACCTCTCAACCCGGAAGAAGTAGCAGCATTAGTGCACTGTCACGCCCAGAATACCTTCCAACTAGCCGATGCAATTCGCGAGGGCAATACGGGAGGTGCTTTGGAGTTATTGGCGGGCTTAGCGGCCAAAAACGAGCCTGGTTTGAGGATTGTGGCAGGCTTGACTGGTAAGTTTCGGATTTGGCTGTGGGTAAAGGCAATGATCCAAGCGGGCGAGGGCGACGATAAAATTGCTCGATCTCTAGACCTTGGCAATCCCAAACGCATATACTATTTTCGTCAAGAAGTCAAGAACGCCAGCTTAGAAAAACTGCAAAAAAGTTTGCCGTTGCTCCTAGAATTAGAAGCTTCTTTAAAACGGGGGCGGGAAGAAGTCTCAACTCTGCAAATCAAAGTTATAGAACTTTCTAGCTTGTTTCACTGATGTCTTATTTTTCCTGCATCTGCAGCCCGAAGCGTCGTTTTTAGATTTTATTTAGATTTTCAATGCACTCCACAAATGAATCAAGGGAGCTTGCAGGAAATACTAAAAATTGGGGCGGATGGCGACTCTGTGACAGCAAATATCAGTGTTGGGCGGGATGAGTGTAAATTTTTACAACAAATTTTGCTGGCGCGTAGGTGCTTAATGCCCGATCGCAGGTCAAAAGGTTTTGAATAGATACGAGAAATAGTCTCAGAATGCCACACTAGAAGCTAATGTGGTAAATAAATATTGTCCGCGGCCTAACGCCGATCGGTTAATAATATTATTTGCCGGCTCTCCACCCCCCCCCAAAAAAAAAAGAGCGCTACCCATGACACAACAAAACCTGCAGGAACTTCTCAAGCAGGGCGATCCAGATACGATCGCATCTAGCATCAACCGTACACTCCAACCCAAAGGCATCAAAGCCGACGTGACGCGGGACAACGGCTGCCTCCACATAATTTTGGAGTCCAGCAAAGTACCGAGTCAAATGGCATTGGTCGATTTCATCCGCAACGGGATGACGAATTTGGGAGTCGAATCAATTCATACTGTCAAGGTTTACGGACGTCGAACAGGTGACGGCTCGGCTGCGTGGGAAGATGAAATAAATCTAATGCCCGAAGAGTCGCTTTACCCCTCCGAGAGTGGAATACCTGATGATTCTATAGGTTTAGATGATGTCGAACCCGAAGACGAAGACTATTATCAAGAATCAGAATTCGATCGAGATGACGGCGACGAAGACGAAGACGAAGACGAACACGAAGATATAGCCACGCCTGCGAAAAAACAATTCCCCAAATGGGTAATACCTGTGGGTATCTTAGTGCCTGTGGTGGCGATAGCAGGGCTTTACTTCACGGGAAATTTGCCCTTCGGCGGCTCGAACCCAGAACCAAGCGTCCCCGAAGCTGCTTCCCCCTCCCCCAAAGCCTCATCTGGCGCATCAAAAACCCCCACCGCACCCTCTCCAAACGCATCTGGCGCAACTCCAAAGCCAGTCTCTCCTGTACCCAAAGCCTCTCCCACAGCAGCGCCCGCCAGCCCAGCTCCGACATCTCCAGCGCCCAAGGCAGCTTCTCCTGCACCAAAAGCCGTCGCGCCTAAGCCAGATCCTTGGAGAGAAGGCGTTAACAACGCTCAGAAGGCGGCTGTGTTGGCCCAGACGGCTCAGTCTCAAAATGAGTGGATTGCAGTAGCAAGCGAGTGGCAGAAAGCAGTTGGGCTGATGAGAGCCGTGCCGTCAACTAGCCCGAACTATCAAAAGGCTCAGCAAAAAGCGACAGAGTATCAGGCTAATCTGATTGTGGCCAACCGCAGGGCGGCGGCAGCGCCTTAAGCTTTTCTGTTTCAAGATGCACTCGTTGGGTGGGGGATTTCTTGGGATGATGTGAAAGCCCAAAATTAGACTGGGTATGGGCAGACGGGGATACTGCTAAATGTATCAATGGGTAGGAGCATCTGGTGTTTTGCAAAAAGCATTTTTTGATGATAGTGCGATCACATCAAGTGCTCGCACGCTAAAATGCAAAACACCAGATGCTCCCCAATGGCTTTACTGGATTTAAATCCTATATTTCTGGAATCCATCAAAAATTGTTAAGCCCGCTCCCGATCGCCATTTCGATCGCCACACACAATCTTTCTGACGCAACAGCTTATATGGTTTCCAATCGATTGACCGAGCTCGCGATTGGTTCCTAGGCTCACACCAGGATGCACTACGAACCGTTTTTGTTATGTTAAATCGATCGCCCAGGATATTATTGCCAATTATTCAATTATTTAATTTTTAATCTAAAGTCTTCAATCTCAGACGGTATTGCTCCGGCATTCTTGCCAGTGTCTCTTCCCAATGCACAAATATTGGCAGAAGTCAAACGCTTGTGGGTGACGGGAAATTAGTATTGGGCCGGGAAAACTCCTCCCGGTGCGCGGGAGTTGCTGTGCCGTTGGTTTTGGGTGAGGCAGGGTCTACTTGGTAAACTTGGATGCGATCGCGCCCAAGTCGTTTAGCTTCATATAGCGCTCGATCGGCTGCGGCAATCAGAATCGAGGCCCCCGATTCAAAGGCAGGAACCATACTCGCTACACCCAGACTGACGGTGACGTATTGGCTCACCTGAGAACCAGCGTGAGGAAGCTGCAAAGCTGCGATTGTGAGCTGTATGTGTTCCGCTACTCGCACGGCTCCTTGAATCTCGGTATTTGGCAAAATTACGGCAAATTCTTCGCCTCCGTAGCGAGCTACTAAATCGGCGGGACGATCGACTGAACGGCCGATCGCGCTGGCGACTTGCCGCAAACATTCGTCTCCCCCTGGATGTCCGTAGGTATCGTTGTAACTTTTAAAAGAATCAATATCGCACAGAATCAGCGACAGAGGCGTTTGTTCCCTGGCTTGTCTGCGCCACTCAATGTCTAAATACTGATCGAACCGGCGGCGGTTTGCTAGCTGGGTGAGTGCGTCCAAAGTAGCCAAACGCTCTAACTTGAGGTTGGCTGCTTGCAATTGCTGGTAGAGTTCTGCTTGCTTGATCGCGATCGCCAACTGGGCGGCCAGATTCGACAGCAACTCCACCTCTAACTGCATCCACTGTCGGGGACGAGACTGGTGCGCCATCAGCAGCCCCCACAACTCCTCTCCTTGTACTAGTGGCACTACCAAATAAGCTTTCACGGCGAATTGTGCGAGCCAGTCAATTTGATATGGCGGCAAATCGGCCGCCGAGACATCGGCCACGGGTCGGATTGCTCGATGTTGGTACGCTTCGATATAGAACTCGTCAAAAGAGAAATTGTCTAGGGTTTCGCCCAGCATCGGCTTGCAGTTGGGAGCTACCGATTCTACTGTTACTGACCCCGTGGGTGCAGCGCAGAGATTGCCACTACAGGGGTGGAAGCGGACGATCATCACTCGATCGGCTTGAAGGAACTGGCGTACTTCGTTGACAGTCGTGCTGAGCACTTCGCCCAAATCCAGAGACTGGCGGATGTGCTGAGTAATTGTCGCCATCAGCAGTTCCCGTTCGTTTTGCTGTCGCAGCGCTTCTTCTGCCCGCTTGTACTCGGTAATATCTTGAGCGGTGCCGAAAATTTGTTCGGGTTCACCTGATGCTGTGCGGGCGAACACTTGATCGCGACAGCGGAACCAGCACCATTCGCCCGATCGATGTTTCAGTCGGTACTCCAACTCAACAATGCTGCCGTCTTGAGCCTGGGGAAATTTTTGCAGGTGGGCGGAAACCTTCTCCAAATCTTCTGGGTACACCAAACTGGAAAACAAAGCCGTTTCCATCTGTAAAATTTCTTGGGGATGGTAGCCGAGCAATTTAAAAGCCTGACCGTTAACGTAGACGTTACGCTGTTCGGTCAAATCGTAGATGTAGAGCAAATAAGGTGCCGCGTCTGCAATCTGCTGGATGAAATGTTGGCTCTCGCGCAATTCTTCCTCGACGCGCTGCCGCACTTGCACTTCTTCCAAAGCTTGATCCCGCATCGTGCGGTAAGCTTGGATGCGGTGAGTGAGGTCGGTCACGTCTTGAATCACCAACAGGGCGTAAAACGATTGGCCGTTCGATCCCAAAAAGTCGTAAGGCCAAATTGAACTCCCACTCTTTGAGGGCGCTGGAGAACCAACTGCTTCTGCTGGTGGTGCGATACCTTCTGGTTCCAACTCCACAGTCGATCGAACCAAGCCGATGACATCCAGTTCGGCAACGCCCGGTGGGAGTGCAGGGACAGCCGTCACAGTAGTTTGCTGGATGCGCTGCTGGCCGTCTTGCCAAGTTGCTGGAATCAGGTGCTTGTGAATTTGAGAAGAAAAAATTGTTGGCGGGCCTCCTGCAAAGATTTGCTCGAAGCGAGTTGCGTACTTTAGCTGGCTTAGGTGAGGAAAATGAGTTTTGATATTTGTTCCCAAGATTTGGTCGCGGGGAATTTTCGTCCAGTCTTCGAGACAGACATTCCAAAACAGCACCACAAAATCGTCTCGCAGCAAACACGCGCCGACTGGTACGCTGTCGAGAACTCCAAACTTTTCCTCAATAGTTTTGCTCTCTTGGATCATAGACCCCCGGCAAGTTGATTGATTGCAGTCAATAAGGTGTCAAAGGAATTGACATTGAAAATGAGGATGATATCTCCTTCAACGTGGAGTCTTTCAATAATGAAACGGGTCTGGGCTAATAAAACAACTGTATCAGTAGCCACACCGCCAGATGTCAGCAAAGTAGCGATCGTCCCTTCCATGTAATTGGGAATTGAGTAATTCAGGCGTTGTTGAAGTACGTTGCTGATTGCACCCATTACCCCGTTAATAACAATATTTCCCACTTCACTCAGCGTACCAATTTTGACTGCATCTAGGTCGTGAGTTCCGGCTTCTTCCCCGGTCAGCATGGTGACTAGACTGGCTGCGCTGTTGGTAGGAAAGACTAGCTGAGCAATGCCTCCAAAGGAGCCTGTAAATTTGAGCTGGACGGCGGCGATTTGTTCGCCATTGAGGTGTCCCTCTAATTGTGCTTGTACATCGGCGGGACAAAGGATTTGGAGGGAGGGGATTTGCAAGCGAATGGGAGATTCGATCATATCGTTCAAAATCCCCGCAGCTTGACCGATACCGATGTTAACAAGTTCTTGCAAAGCATCGATCTGTCGATCGGTTAATTTCATTGGGTACTCTCCTCGCTGGGACTGAGAGCTTTTTTGATCCACCCGAGCAGTTCGTCTGAGTTGGGCATTTTGTGTATGACTGCTAGGGCTCCGAGATCGATACACTCGCAACGGGTGGTGGATTGAATGTCTGCGGTAATTACGATGACTGGAATTTTATATCCTCGATCGCGCATGGCTTGCAGGACTTCCCTACCTTCCATTTCCGGCATCAACAGATCCAAGAGCATACAGTTTGGGGTTTTAGTGGCCAGCAGTTCTAGAGCTTCCGGGCCGCTCGATGCTTCCCAAGTCTCGTATCCTTCTGCTCGCAGGATTTTGCAGATTACCCTGCGAGTCAACCACGAATCTTCGACAACGAGAATTGATGTCACTACGTTCTCCTCCTTCTATTGTTTAGGACTGACCGGCGTTGCAGGTACTGTTTTTATCTTGACAGTAGTTTAAACTGCACCGAGGGCGCGCGATCGAGCTATCGGTCGAATTGCTGTTCTTAAAAATTAACGCATTAATGTATTGAATAGTTGAGTATCTTTTTCTCTGAAAATAAAAAACCCGGTTTCTGAGAGAAACCAGGTTTGCGGGAACTGTATTGCTCCGTGCGAACCGGCGCTCAGTTATAGATTACCAAACGCTTTTTGAGGGACTCTACTCGTCCTTTAGCAGTGGCATTATCTGGATCGCAGGCGAGAGCTTGTTCGTACATTTCCAAGGCCTGAGATATTAATTTTTTGCGCTCGTAAGCGTGACCCAGATTATTGAGAGATGTAACGTATTCGGGATCCAACTTCAGGGCTTCTTTGTAATTGCGGATCGCGATGTCGTACTGTTCTTGGCCGAAGTGTGCAAAACCCAGAGCGTTGTAAATAAACGCTGGATTTTCATCGCCTTCTAATTCTTGGGCTTTCAGAGCTTTTTGAAACAGTACGGTAGCCTGCGAATAAAGCTTCTTATCTACATAGATACTTCCTAGTTGGTAGTATTCCTGTGCTGTGCCTTTTTCGGTGGTCAGCTTATTTTCTAAGCGTTCCAGAGACATTTCCAGCTTCCGAGTTTTGAGAATTTGGCGGACAATAAACCAGGAACTGCTGCCAAGTATAGCCAGCAGAACTGACAGGTAAACAATCAGCAAATTACTATCCATGTTTTTTTTAAATTAGGTAGGTCTGTGGAGGGTTTTATTTATTTTAATGCGCGAGCAATCTTGAAAATTTGCTGCAACTGTATAAAAAACACGTAGCGATCGAATAGGGCGATCGCGATTGCGGAAAAAGCAAGAATTCAGAAGTAAGAACAAAGAAGGAAAAGTTAGTCTCAACCTCCTAAATTTATCAGGAGTTTTCCTTCTCTGGCAGATAGCTAAATCTTTCCTACTTCTGCTTTTTTCCTGCTCAAAACCGATCGAGCTTTCAAGCAGCAGCTCGGTTGGCCATTTCTACCACTTTACCGAAAGTTGCCGGGTCAATGATTGCCATTTGTGCCAGCATTTTGCGGTTGATTTCGATATTAGCCTTCTTCATGTTGCCGATCAGCTTGCTGTAACTTGTACCGTGTAGGCGAGATGCGGCATTGATCCGAGCAATCCACAGGCGGCGGAAATCGCGCTTGCGTTTTTTGCGATCTCGATAACTGTTACGCAGGGCCTGCATCACCCGCTGGTTAGCTGTGCGGAACTGTTTCGACTGTGCGCCTCGGAAACCCTTGGCCAATTTGAGAATTTTTTTGCGGCGCGCTCTGGCGACATTACCGCGTTTTACCCGTGTCATTTTTAATTTCCGTTAAACTTTACAAGTATGGAAGCATTAACCGGACGTTAGCGTCGTTGGTCTCATCAATGACGACCAGCTTAGATAGACGGCTTTTGCGAGCTGAACTTTTGTGTTGCAGCAAGTGGCTTTTGTAGGCTTTGCGGCGCACAATTTTACCGGTGCCGGTCGCTCTAAAGCGCTTTGCGGCTGCTTTGCGAGTTTTGAGTTTTGGCATGAGCTGGTGTTATTTGGACACAAGGCTCAAAGGTATCACGTTTTTGGTACTTTCTGCAAGGGAGATTTGCGGCGATATGTCAGGATGGGCGATCGGCTAATCTTGCAGTTGTTGGTGGCAGTTGACACCGCGCAAACGAATGTGAGACCGCAGTAGCGGTATAATTAAGGGTTATACCCCTGGGTTATCCGCAGGGTTAATATTTGAAAGCTGCTGGTGAGGCACGATAATTAAATTGAAGATGCAACATTAATTATTGATTATGGCGCTTAGAGAGTCCCTTGAAAAAATCATGTTTGAATATCCAGTGGTCAGTAACGACAACTTCAAGGGACATTCATTTGCTCGTTATGTCAGAAATGTAGTGCCGAAATCAATAAGTGGTTCGTTAAAATTACCAGAAATCTATAGGGTAAAAGCTTCTGCAGGTAATGGCTCTTGGGCTAAAGTTCCTTGGATAGCAATATTTAACAAGCTTGTGACTGAGAGTGTCATGTCGGGGTTTTACTGTGTTTATTTATTTCGCGCTGACTTCTCTGGCGTTTATCTTTTTCTCAATCAAGGAATAGCAGATAAAAGAGATCAGTTCGGACTTGGGGTGTCGAGAGAAATTTTAAGGGGTCAAGCAAAACTATTTAAAGATAAGCTTGGTTCTGACAAGCTCAGGGAATTTTCAGATCCTCTCGATCTTAAGCTTGATTCGATTCCAAAGACAACTACTGCTCGAAGGCTTGGAGTTGCGTATGAAGCAGGAAACATAGCATCGAAGTTTTATTCAAGGGAATCACTTCCTGACGATAAGAAGTTGGTAGGCGATGTTATGAAAATGCTTGAAATTTACTTCTCCCTGTTTGAGGAGGTTTCTTTGAAGAAGGAGGCTGATTCTGATTTGTTCCAGGAGGTTTCGTTGAAGAAGGAGGCTAAGAACAATGAAGCAGAAAGAGAATGGTTTGAAGATCCGACAAAGTATAGACTTCATCGAGTAACAGAACGAAATCAGACGTTATCTAGAAAAGTTAAAGAGTTGCAAGGATATGAGTGCAAAGCTTGCGGTTTTGATTTTGAGTCTCGATACGGAGAAATAGGCAGAGGATACATAGAAGCTCATCATAATGTTCCAATTTCCAACTTGAGCGGGGCAAAGATTCAACTAGATCCGCTTAATGATTTTACTGTGCTACGCTCAAATTGCCATAGTATGATTCATCGAATTAAACCAACGCCAACCGTAGAGGAGTTTAGGCAAAACTTGAAGATGTAGTATGAGTAAAGGCGTTTATATCAAAAAAAAAAAATAGGCTAGCCGTATTTCACAGCGCCTATCTCAATCAAAATTATAATGGCTCCCCGCAACGCCGTCTTACCTCAGCTTTTGACCTGGTATTTTACCAGGTGGGCACCGTTGGCTCGGACTTAAAGTTTCTGGGTACAAGCCCAGTTTACTGCTGTCCAAACATCTTGATTCCCGAGAGTTAAGAGTTATAGATCAAAAAAACATTATTGGCAGTCACCAACGTCGCAGTAGAACCTTTATTTAATATACAGCAACTAACCAGATTTTGGCAAGCTTTGAGCAATTTAAGCTGCATACCAGATGGATTCTACGGTTTGAGCGATCGCACTCGCCGAAGTTTCCCCATTTTGCACCGATTCTGCGTCGAGTACAACTGTAACGTGACCGAGTTTGCGACCGGGACGCGATAGTTTCTTACCATACCAATGTACAAAAGCGCCACTAATTTGTGCCAGTTGTTTTCGTTTTTCTACATAATCGGACTCGGCAGACTCGTAGCCGAGCAAATTTACCATTACAGCACCTGCACATTTCAAATCGCAATTGCCTAAAGGGAGTTGACAAACTGCGCGCAAATGCTGTTCAAATTGTGAAGTTTCGCAAGCATCGATGGTGAAATGTCCCGAGTTGTGGGTGCGGGGGGCAATTTCATTGACTAACAGCTTATTGTCGGCGGTTAAAAATAATTCTATGCCGAATACGCCGACAGCTTCCAAACTGTTGAGGAGAGTGCGGGCGATCGCACCAGCTTCGGCTTTCACATCTAAACTAATATCGGCGGGCGCGATTACCACCCGACAAACCTGATTTTGCTGTTGGGTTTCGACAATCGGATAGATCGCTATTTCTCCAGCGGGCGATCGAGCAGCAATCACGGCCAACTCGCGATCGAACGGCACATACTCTTCTACCAGTAAAGACTGACCTTTAAGTTTAGCACTAATCGACTCAAAGCTCTCCCGATCCTTGACAATAAAAGTACCTTGGCCGTCATAACCGTGGCGGCGAACTTTGACGACAAAGGGAAAATCTCTCGCCCAAAAATCCGAGTCTCCTTGCATCTGTGCGCTGTCGGAAACAGAAATTGCCAAATTGTCGATCGCCACTTCACTCAGGATGCGATCGTCCCCCGCACCCGTTTGCATCTGCTTCCCCTGCGATTTCCGCCTCAAATCTAGGTGCAAAGAAGCCAGATTGTCGATCGCCATAAACCTCGGAATTGGCAAACCTAAATCTTTTAAATAACAGCGCTGCACGTACTTATCCAACAACGGAGACAGTGACAACAAACCAGGCAAGAATAACACACCTTGCTGTTCCAAAACACGCAAACCATCCAAATCTACAAACTCATTTTCAAAAGTAACAACATCACAGTCATCCGCCAAATGAGCCGTAGCCAAAACATCATCAACAGCCGCCAAAACAGCACCCGCAGCCACAGCAACAGCCGGGTCAGTAGCCTCGGGAGTTTGCACTACCAATTCCACGCCAAGCGCCCTAGCAGCATCCCCCATCATCGCAGCTAGCTGGCCGCCACCGACAACGCCCACCCGCTTAAATTTGGCAGGCGAACTTGCAGCGGTTAGATTTGATTTCATCTGAATAAAATTCCTTGTATCAACCTGACTATTTTATCCCAATTTGTCCCCAGATGAATTACATTAATTGAACATTTGATAGCTAGAAAATAGTTTGATTTACTAGCTGTTTTAGAAGTTCTACCTCTAAAATATCTGCGGTGAAACTCTTTAAATATTGCACGAACCCAGCCGTTGGGAAACAGCGGTTGAGTCGCAGCATTGCAGGAAAGTGCCACATCTAGCAATTGCCTAGCGCCAAGCATGGCATAATTGAGGGCGCTGCAAAAAGCAGATAGACAGGTGCAAACACTGAAAATCAAACATTCAGAGAACAAAATTTATAGGTGAGGATGCTGTGAAAGTTTTGGTTGTGGGGAATGGAGGTCGCGAACACGCGATCGTAAAAAAACTGCTAGAATCTACGCGGATTAAACAAGTCTTCTGCGTACCGGGCAACGGTGGCACAGCTACCACCAAAGGCTGTCAAAATCTGTCGCTCAACATCGACGACTTCCAAGGCATCGAACGCTTTGTGATGGTCAACAACATCGGATTAGTGATCGTCGGGCCCGAATTGCCCCTATCGCTAGGCATCGTTGACTACTTCCAACAAAAAAAAGTGATGATTTTTGGCCCCACTAAAGCCGGTGCCCAAATAGAATCGAGCAAATCCTGGGCCAAACAATTGATGCTCGACGAAGGCATCCCCACACCCAAAGCTGCGGTATTTACAAACGCAGAAGCCGCCAAAGCCTACGTTGTGGAGCAAGGAATTCCCATAGTCATCAAAGCAGACGGACTCGCATCAGGCAAAGGAGTCACCGTTGCTACTACCATCAAAATGGCTCACAGTGCCATCCACACCATTTTCCGCGGCGAATTCGGCAGCGATAACATCCGAGTCGTTGTCGAAGAATTTTTAACAGGTCAAGAAGTCTCGATTCTCGCCCTCACCGACGGAATCGTAGTAGAACCCCTGCTGCCGGCCCAAGACCACAAAGCCATCGGCGAAGGCGACAAGGGAGCCAACACAGGCGGTATGGGAGCCTACGCCCCAGCCCCAATTGTCACCCCGGAACTGATGGAAAGGATTCAAACAGAAATTCTTGAACCTACCGTCGCAGCGCTGCAAAAACGCAATATCGACTACCGGGGCGTTCTCTACGCAGGTTTAATGATTACAGCGGAAGGAGAACCGAAAGTCTTAGAATTTAACTGCCGTTTCGGAGATCCCGAAACTCAAGCGGTTTTGTCCCTCTTGGAAACTCCCCTGGAAGATTTGGTGCTGGCTTGCTGTCAGCAGCGTCTCGGCGAATATCCCAACATTCGCTGGAAGTCGGGGGCTGCTGTGTGCGTAGTTTTGGCTTCGGGGGGCTATCCTGGAAGTTACCAAAAAGGCAAAGTTATTACAGGTATTGAGGAAGCTGAAGCCAAAGGTGCAGAGGTGTTTCACGCCGGTACTCAGTTGAAGCAGCAGTTAGTTACCGAGGGCGGCCGCGTTTTGGGCGTGACTGCGACGGGGGAAACTTTGGAACAAGCTATAAACAAAGCTTACACAGCGGTAGATTGCATCCAATTTGAAGGTGTCTACTGTCGCCGCGACATCGGCCGTCGAGCGTTGGGCGATAGCAGCAATTAGGCATTGCGCGATCGACCGCCATCGGAAAGCCAAGCATTCTCAAAGTAGAAGTGTAACAATGAAGTTTGGCATCTCTGCGGTGGCGGTAGCGGACAAGTCGCAGCAGAAAATTCGATCGACCAAAAACTCTATTAAGCAAATTTACCTAATTAAACGTGAAATATCGATCGCTAAAAAGATTGCTGTGTATATCTTCTTCCCTTTTACCTTGTTGCCCGATCGCTAATGACCCATGACCCATGACCCATGACCCATGACGAAAAGCGAGCGGGGACACCCGCACTACTGTTAACTGTTAACTGATGACTAATGACTACTGACTAATGACTACTGACTACTGACTACTGACTACTGACTACTGACTAATGACTTAATCTTGTTTTTAATATTGAACTGGTGAACTGGTAAAATGCTGGCCATACTAAACAAAATCGGAGAAATTATTGCCCGCTGGTGGTCTGATTTTACCCTCCAGACTCGCCTGATGGCTGCTGCTACCCTCGTAGTTTCGTTAATTATGAGCGGCTTGACTTTCTGGGCCGTGAATACTATCCAGGAAGATGCCCGACTTAACGATACCCGCTACGGTCGCGACCTCGGCTTGCTGTTATCGGCAAATGTGGCGCCAATGATTGCGAAGAACGATCGCTCCGAAGTCGCCCGCTTTTCCCGACAATTTTACAGCAGCACCTCCAGCGTCCGCTATATGCTGTACGCCGACGAAGGAGGAGATATTTTTCTGGGGATACCTTTCTCCGAATCCGAGGTGCGTACTTCCCTGACACTGCGCCGCCAAATTAAACTCCCGGATAATTTTATCGCCGACATTGAGGCGAGAAATTTGACTTCTGTGCCTTTGGTGCGGCAGCATTTGACGCCCGATGGAGAAGTTACCGACGTATTTGTGCCGCTAATTCACGAAGACAAGTATTTGGGAGTTTTGGCGATCGGCATTAACCCCAATCCCGCAGCAGTTATCTCTTCAAATCTGACTAGGGATGTCACATTAGCAGTATTTGTCACGATTTGGGTGATGGTAATTTTGGGCGCTGTATTTAATGCCCTGACAATAACTCACCCGATCAAACAATTAGTTTTCGGAGTCAAAAATATCGCGGGCGGGAATTTCAAGCAGCGAGTTGACCTGCCTTTAGGAGGAGAATTGGGTGAGTTAATCGGCAGTTTTAACGAGATGGCTGAAAAACTCGAAAGTTATGAAGAACAAAATATTGAAGAGTTGACAGCGGAAAAAGCGAAGTTAGAAACTTTGGTTTCAACTATTGCTGACGGGGCGCTGTTGTTGGATGCGAATTTGCAGGTAATTTTAGTCAACCCAACGGGCCGACGGATTTTTGGATGGGAAGGTAAAAATGCGATGGGAATTAATGTCCTGCAGATTTTACCAGCAGAAGTGCAGCGCGATTTGGCAAGACCCCTGCAGGAAATAGCTGCGGGCGATCGCGAAGGCGGCGAATTTCGGATTTCTCTAAAAGAACCAGTCAACCGCACAATTCGGATTCTGCTAACCACCGTAATTCTCCACAAAGCCCCTGGTGCAGAACCGCTTTGCAAAAGCTGCGTCCGTGACGAAGAAAATACCTGTACCGAGTCGCAACGCCCGATCGCAGTAGAGTGTACTTTCTACGAAGAAGCCTCCAAAAATCAAGGTTCTGGACAGTACCGAGAAAGTCTCAAAGGCATCGCCATGACAGTTCAGGACATCACCCGCGAAGTAGAATTAAATGAGGCTAAAAGCAATTTTATTAGTAATATTTCTCACGAATTGAGAACGCCTTTATTTAATATCAAATCTTTTATTGAAACTCTCTACGAGTACGGAGAAGACCTGCAAGAAAGCGAACGCCGGGAATTCCTAGAAATTGCCAATCGAGAAACCGATCGACTCACCCGTTTAGTCAACGACGTGTTAGACTTGTCGCGCCTGGAATCCTGCCGAATCTATGAATTAGAGGCGGTTGACCTCCCGCAAGCAGTTGAACAAACCCTGCGGACTTATCAGTTAAATGCCAAGGATAAAGGCATCGAATTAGAGCAACAAGTTGACCCGTGTTTGCCGCCCGCTTTAGGTCATTACGATTTGCTGCTGCAAGTATTTGCAAATTTAGTAGGAAATGCCTTAAAGTTTACCGAGGCTGGCGGCAAGGTGGCAATTCGAGCGTATTTGATAGAGTCGGAGGAGACAACCCACAAAGACGACACATCCGGGAATCACAACTTATTACCTAATTCCATAGATTTTCCGGTAGTGCGGATAGAAATTTCTGATACTGGTATTGGTATAGATACCGCAGACCAAAAAGCAATTTTCGAGCGCTTTTTCCGGGTAGAAAACCGAGTTCACACTCTAGAAGGAACGGGATTAGGTCTTTCGATTGTCCGCAACATTATTGACAAGCACCACACTAAAATTAATTTAGTGAGCGAAGTTAATGTGGGTACGACTTTCTGGTTTGACTTAGCAGTTTATCAGCCGAAACAATCACTAGATATGGAAAATACTTGGCCGGTGCAAGCACAGGTTGAGACTGAAACAACTTCGAGTCATGTTAAGTAAACTAGACCTACGCACACCATTCTATATATAACAGTTCTCAAAAAAATGAGGTCTTGACTGACCGATATACGTCAGGTTCGATCGTTCGGAATGCGAGTTTTTTCTACATCAGACTCGCATTCCGCACGTGCGATCCGCTTTTGTTATGGTAATTAACCGGACATGGTATTAGTTATTATTGGAGTTCAGGCTAAACGTTGTGCGATCGAGTCTCCGGATTAATCAGTCTGACAAAATACGGACATCATCATTTTTTATGATCCTTATCTGTCGTATCTAAGCTCAATTTTACCGATAAAACTACATACCAACACCAACAAGTCCCAATCCCAAATAATCCCGTCTCTGTCAAATTAGTCATTAGCATAAATGTTAATAAATACAAAGGCAAAGCTGACTCGGGAAAACTTTCTTTAACTAGGTACTTTATACCTCTAAATATATTATTAAAAAATGATAAAATAAACAACAACAATCCGACCCAACCCAGTTCGCAAAGTAGATCGATAAAACCATTGTGAGAGTGGGGTGGCACAAAACCAGTTTTAACTACCACAATTCCGTAAGCTGGATTGTCCAAGCCACGCCAAGGCTGCCAAAATCCTGCCATCCCATAACCAAATAGGGGATTATTTTGATTAATTCGATCAATAATTAAAGGCCAAAAATCGGTTCTACCCGTTAAAGTCATATCTTTTTGCAAACCATCGACAACAATAGCCTCTAAATTATTTAATACTAAAATACTTATACCTATACTCGTCACCAAAAATAATATAAAGCAGACAAAAGCCCATTTTACAGGTAATTTTTTTAATAGGGCTAGATAACTCCACAAACTGATTAATACCACTGTCAAAATTCGACTAGCACCACTACAACCTTTTTGCAACCCCACTAAAGCTATTAGGGTTATAAATAAGGAGAAATATCGATATTTCTTTTCTTTAAAAGCATATAATATCCATAAAGAAGCAGTATTAGCCATTTGAAAAGAAAAAGGGTTTTTATGACCGACAACTCCTCTCCAACAACCGTCCGCTGCTTGATTTGTTTTCACAACTCCCCACAAAGCTAATATAGCACTTAGCCATCTCAATAATCCATAAATTTCCGACCAACTATACTGTTTACCGACATAAATAGAAACCAGTGTTATTTGCCACAGAGCACAAACAGCCCGTAAAGTAATTTCAGGAGTTTGTGACCACAAGCCAGATAGAGTCACCATCAACAAAAACAAACCCAAAAAAGGGTCTCCTGATATCCATTTAATGACTAGATAAACTGTTTTATGGAGAGTTTTAGTTAAGCGAGGAAATAACATTAATATCATCGCACTATAAATAGCAATTTGACCAATAATTGTTGGGGGTGTAGTGTTAAAGTTATATAAAACGCTAGGATGGAGTTTAGGAAAGGGCATGGCAGTGATACCAGTGAAGGTTAAAAAAAATATCACCACAAAAATCTTTTCTAATGTGACACCAAATTTGGGATAGCGTGCGACTAAAATATAAAGAGTTACACAGAAGATGGCCGCTAAACAGAAAAGCATCAACGCAAACATCGGCACCCTTAAAATATCTTTCATGGCTTTACCTCTATCATCAAATGTGTTACTACCTATGAAATGGCTTACCGTTCGTGCCTTAAAAGTGCCACTGCTGGTGCTGGTACTCACTCTCTCCTACCCTCAAACCAACTTCGCTCAGTCCGGCTCCCCCGCAATCAGGATTAATACTGACTATTATTTAGGTGGTGGAGACAATATCAAAATTGATATCTACGATTTGCCCCAGCTTAGTGGGGAGTATCAAATTCCCGCTGGGGGAGCTATTCAAATCCCGATTATTGGTAGTGTTTCCCTTCAAGGATTAACTTTAGAACAGGCCGCCCAAGTTATCACTAAAGCTTATGGTCGCATCGTCAAAAGACCTTTAGTTACCATCAGCTTACAAGCTGCCCGCCCGCTAAATATTTGGTTGTCTGGTGAAATAAGTCGTCCTGGCTCCTACTTATTACCTCTAGCTAATGGAGGTGGAACTAGCCCATCGGTGCAGTTTCCCACACTTCCTCAAGCTTTAGAAAAAGCTGGGGGTATTCGAGCTAGCGCCGATATCCGCCGAGTAATTGTCCGACGTCGGGTCAATGGCAACCAACAAATAACTATAACTTATAACCTATGGGATTATTTACAAACTGGTCAAACAACCCAAGATATAACGTTGCGAGATGGAGATCAAATATTGGTTCCCCCTCAAGAAACAATTAACTTAGCAGAAGTAAATCAAGTTAGTGAATCTAACTTTTCTCAACCAGCAGAGCAACCCCGTACTGTGTCAGTATTCGGAGAGGTGAAGCGCCCGGGTAGGTATGTAGTGATCGGTGGTGATACCCAAAATGGTCAAAGAACCAACGGACAACCGACCATCATTCGAGCTTTACAACTAGCTGGGGGCATCACATCAATCGCTGATATTCGCCAAATCCAACTTCAACGTTATACTAGAAGCGGCAAACAACAAATCAGCACTATTAACCTCTGGCAATATTTGCAAGAACAAGATACATCTCAAGATACTATGCTACAAGAAGGGGATATTATTTTTGTCCCGACCGCGACGGCGATCGACCCAGGAGAAGTTTCTGTTCTAGCTAATGCTAGCTTTGCTCCGGGGACTGTGCAAGTGAGTGTTATCGGAGAAGTCAATACTCCGGGGGGACTCAAATTACCTCCTAATACTACTTTAAATCAAGCAATTATGAGTGCGGGGGGTTTCAGAGCAAGTCGCGCTAACTCTAGAGCTGTGGAACTGATCAGGCTGAATCCTAATGGCACTATATCCCGTTCCCAAATACAAATTAATTTGAATCAAGGAATCGATGCTCAAACCAACCCACTTATTCAAGATAATGATATAATTATAGTGGCACGTTCCAGGGCTGCTATCTGGGGGGACAATATTAATACGATTCTCGCACCATTTGGTAATATCATTGGTGGAATTCTCGTTCCTACCAGGCTCATAGAGCTGTTCAAGCTATTAGGAAATTAGTAATCAAATAACATTTGTCTTATGGATAAAAAACTGTTTTCTTCCATCAAGAATGACCTTAATGCTCAATATCTGTCTGTCCCCTCCGCTAATTACCTAGCTGGTACCCCAGAAGAGGATGACCAAGTCCTTGATATGAATTGGGTAATAGCTGTCGTCAAGCGTCGTCTTATGGTGATGACCATAGTAGCTGCTAGCATAGCTACTTTGAGCGGTAGTTTCATTATCTGGAATGCCAAAAAGATTGTTTCTGATTACGAAGGAAAATTTACTGTTTTAGTAGAACCTCTTACGACGGACGATCGGCTATCAAAGCTCTTAGTCCAAGCTCAAAATAATAGTTTAGGTATAACAGACTTGAACAAAATCAAATCATCAGCGGAAGACGGTTCCTCAGTGGATTATCAAAGTTTGACGCGGGTTTTGAAAACTGCAGAAGTGCTAATGCCATTAATTAATAAATTACAAAAAAGATATCCAAATATTGAATATAAAACTCTCAAAAATCGCTTAACTATCGAACGTGTGACTTTCTTGCGAGATGGAAAGCAGGGGGGTACTAAACTCCTAGATATTAGATACCGCGATCCAAACCCCAAGCGCATAAAATATGTGCTGGAAGAAATGGCCAAATATTACGTAGAATATATGGGCCAAGAGCGTTTAAGAGTTGGCAAACAAAGTATAGATTTTATTGCTAAACAAATATCACCCCTCCAGCAGAAAGTAGATAACTTGCAACAAGAATTACAAGTATTAAGAGTTAAGTATAACTTTAATCAACCAGAACTACGCAGCCGCAGCCTATCAGATCAACTAGATAGTTTAGCTAATCGTCGCCTCGAAGTACAAGCACAACTAGCAGAAAGTAGGCAGCAATATGAAAGCTATAAAAAAATATCTTTAACGGGCGATAATCGCTGGATTGTTGATGTTAGACCAAAGTCTTATGAAAGTTTAATGAGCAAAGTAAATGAAATAGAGTCGCAATTAGCTTTAAGCTCTACTCAATTTTATGAAAATAGCCTTCCCATTCAATCTTTGCGGGAAAAACAGCAAAGTTTGCGCGATTTAATGCAAAAAGAAGCTGAGTCTGTCCTCCTTCAGATGAAATCACAACTAGAACAGTTGGAAGCTCGCGAGCGATTGATAACTAATAGCCAAAATTCACTGCAAGCAAAAATCACTCAAATGCCCCAAGCTCAACGTGGCTATGATGACATACAATTAAAACTAGAACTAGCTAAAGATACTCTCAAACTGTTCCTAGAAAAACAAAAAACCTTACAACTAGATGCTGGTCAAATTGATGGCTCTTGGCAAATTATATCTAAACCACAGTTACTCACGGAAGACAATGGCGATCTCCATGTAGTCATACCAAAACCAACCAAGCGCCACTTAGCTATAGCGATCGTGATTAGTAGTTTACTAGGTATTGCTGTAGGTTTCTTAGTAGAAGTTTTAAATACTGTTTTCCATACTCCCGAAGAAATTAAATCCTTAGCTAAACGTCCCCTTTTGGGAGTTATCCCGATCGCCAAAGCAATGAAAATTAAATCTCGTAGGAGGCAAAGGATATCAAGTAAGTTCACTAGCGTAAATTCAACAACTCACAGCGCAGGTTTAAGACAAATAATAATGTCTAATGATAAGGATTTTCCTTTAATTGAAGCATTTCATTACTTATATGCAAATATTCAGTTATTAAATGCTGAAGATCCGATAAGTTCTTTAACTATCACTTCGACTGCTAAAGGTGAGGGTAAATCCACTGTAGCAGTTTATTTAGCTAAAACTGCTTCTGCTGTAGGTAAGCGAGTATTATTAGTAGATGCTAATATGCGTTTCCCTCAACTGCACACATACCTTGGCATATCAAATATGAGAGGTTTAAGTGATGCTTTGACTTCTGATTTAAGTTTAAATGAGGCTATTCAGCGATTACCTGACGATGAGAATCTTTTTGTCCTCACTGCTGGTACTATTCCCCCAGATCAAATTAAATTACTTTCTTCAAAAAAAATGCACTATTTAATGGAGCAGTTCCTGGTATTATTTGATTTAGTAATTTACGATACGCCACCTTTAATTGGTTTAGCTGATGGTCATTTAGTAGCTTCTCAAACTAATGGTACAGTGCTGATAGTAAAAATAGAAAAGACCGATAGAGACATGGTAAGCAAAGCTTTAGATCAACTAAATGCAGCCGATATTAAAGTATTTGGAGTAGTAGCTAATGGGGTTAAGGGAATATAAATGAGAGCCCCGACTGCTTTAAAAAGTGGGGTGATAAGCAGGGCTGATTCATTCTACAAAAAATGATAATTTTGTAGGGTCGTGTCCCGTGCCGACCCTCTTCACCGACGATTTGTCCTCATTTCATGGGCTGGAGTAACCACGGGGTGATTACCCCTACAAGAGAATAAATCAGTCCTGGGGTAGTAAGCTGTCGCCCATTTAAATTGCATATTCGGGACGCTGCTCAGAGCAACATCCCACTAATGGTTTGATTGATTCTTGACACACAATTTAAATGGAGAACAGCTTAATTATATTAAGACCTAAGAAAGAGTCTTTCTAGCACGTTCCGATCGCTCTTCTGCGGTATCCATCACATCAGCCATTTTATCCACCATTTCCCCTGGATAATTTTCCAGTACCCGAGTGGAAAGGGAAATCCGCCCGCGACCTTCGTCGAGGTCAACTACCAGCGCCTTTATAGGTTGACCGGGAGCAAAAACCTGTGCCAGGTTATCAATATATTTTTGGCTGATTTGCTTGATGTGGAGTAAACCGCTAACTCCTTCCAAGTCCACAAACACGCCAAAAGGCTTGAGGCTGCTAACTTTTCCTTCCACTAACTGACCGATTTGCAACTGACTGAAGGCGATCGATTGAGCGGCCATCCGCTGGGAAAGTACGAGTTTGTCTCGATCGCGATCCACTTCCAAAAAATTCACCGTCAAAGATTGACCAATTAACGATTCTATGTTATCGCGTTGAGCTAAGTGCGATCGGGGAATAAAACCGCGCATTCCCTCAACGTCCACCGTCACCCCGCCCTTATTCGCGCCAGAAACCCGCACCTGAAGCACTTTACCGGTTTCCTGCAATGCAACTAAATCTTCCCAAGCTTGCTGAACTTGTAACTGTTTCAGAGACAGAGTAACTTGGCCGTCTGCGTCTTGTTCCCGGATAATTAAAAAGTCCTGTTCCTCGTTTAGCGGAACCACTTCCGACAAATCCGTTACCGTTCTCAAAGCAGCCTCTGCGATCGGCAAAAAAGCCGAAGACTTGCCACCGATATCAACATACGCACCGTTTGAGTCGTACTCGAACACTTTGCCGCGCACGACTTGTCCCTTTTGGAACTCGTAATTGTGCTGTTCGAGGGCTTTAGCAAAATCATCCATTGAAAAAGATGCTTTTGCGCTTTGAGAACCTGTAGATTTGGAATTCATGTCAGTTTATTTATCAGTTGTCAGTTGTCAGTTGTCAGTTGTCAGTTGACAGTTGTCAGTTGTCAGTTGTCAGTTGTCAAAATATATTGAAGGAAGAAGGAAGATGTTCCCCCACTCTCCCACTCTCCTATTCTCCCACTCTCCCCATCTCCCCATCTTCCACTCTCTAAACAGGTTGAAGTTCCTGTTGAAATAGGTGCTTGACTTGCACCCACGACTCAGCTGCGGCGGTAGCGTCGAAACTGCCGCGATGGTCGCAGAAAAAGCCATGATCCGCATTGTACTGGAAAATTTGGTGAGGAATTCTGTGTTTTTCCAATTCGGCGGCGATTTGGTCAACTTGTTCTTTGGGAATACTGGGGTCTTGAGTGCCAAAAAAGGCGTAGAGAGTGCCTTTAATGTCGGCTGTACGGGCGATCGTCCGAGTATCGCCACCGGGGGTATTCGTAGCGATACCAGCGCCGTAGAAAGACGCTGTAGCCTTGATTTCGGGCAAAGTAGCGGCAAGGTAGGCTACGTGTCCGCCGAAGCAGAAACCGATGCAGCCAAAACCTTGTTGTTTGACGAAGGGTAAAGTTTTGAGGTAATCGATGGTGGCTTGAATGTCACTGAGGAGTTCGGATGCGGTAGTTTGTTCTTTGTATTCTCTGCCGATTTTGATATCTTCCGGCGCGTAACCGGTTTCAAAGTTGGGGGCTTGGCGCTGGTAGATGGCCGGGGCGATCGCCACATATCCTTCCTTTGCTATTCTGTCAGTAACTTCGCGGATGTGCGAGTTAACACCAAAGATTTCTTGAATCACAATAACTGCGGGAAATTCGCCGGAGGTGGCGGGTTGGGCTAGGTAAGCGGCAATTTGTAAATCTTTGTTAGGAATTGTGACGTTAGCTGTGCGAATTTCTGGGTTGGCCATAGTGAGTTTGAGTGCAATTATATTTCATTTGTGAATGAGATTTTTTTTAAAACGAACCGCGAAGGCGCTAAGAACACAAAGGAAGAAAGAGAAGTTTTTTTGGGCGCAAGTCTTTTTTTTATTCTCTTCGCGTCCTTTGCGTCTTCGCGGTTCGTTTCAAAAATCTATTTTACAACATCACATTCCCAGGAAATCTCTGTTTCAAAACTGGCATCACCGGACAAGGTTTTTGAGTTTGCAAATTCTCTGGTTTGTTCCAAGTAAAAGGCCCTTTATTCTCCGCCGCCATCCACAGCAAACTTTTTGCCCTAGTCATTGCTACGTAAAGCAATCTAAACTCTTCTGCTGTTTTCAAATAACCTGCTTGTTCCCATGCTTCACCGAGATTTGGTAAAGGATATTTTTCGTGCAAACTCGCTCTAATTTTTGCTCTCGCTACCTCTGCTAAGGTGAAATCTCCTAAAAATCTAGTTTGTGGCAAAACTCGCAAACTTCCGGGGATAGTTTGTTCGTGCAGAAATGGCAAAAATACACAATCCCAATCTAAGCCTTTAGCTTTGTGCATGGTAATAATTGTGAGTTGACCTTTGCTGGTATAACGTTCTTCTATTTTGTCGTCTGCATCTACAGGTTCAAATCTTTCGGAACTGACAATTTCGCTCAGTACGTCTAATATATTGTGCATTGAATTGTTGCCGGCGGTTTGGATTGCTACTCGTTCTGCTAATTTGTCGGCTGTGGCTAATTCTGTTTGGTCGTATTGCAGCGCTAAGGCTAAAAATGAGATAATTTGGTATGGTGGTAATTCTAAGCGTGCTTGCAGTAAACTGCAGCAAAAATAGCGACATTTCTGCACGGGATCTGACTGCTGCGGGTCTAGGGGGCCTGGGTAGAGGAATTGTTCGGGGCTTGTGGTAAAGGCATTGTAGTCTTGTTTGGGGATGAGTTGCCGATCGCTCAAAATCTTTAAGGCTGCTTTCAGGTAATCTGGTGAGTGCGGGCGATCGAGAAATTGCAGCAATGTTAAGATTTCCCAAGGTACTTGAGAATGTCTGTCGCGTTCTCCCACATCCTCAATTTTAATTCCGTATTTACGCAAATCAAAGCTTAATCCGTGTTTTTGCGGATTTTCTAGAACTTCTTTGATAAACTTGCCTTGTTTGTTTTCCCGCACCAAAACTGCCATTGATTTGAGATGTTCTAAGGGCAATTTAGGGCTATTCTCTGCATCCCTTGCTTCACCGCCTGATTCGATATTTTGGTCAGGGTTTACCCATTCAAAATTCGCAGGCAAAAATTGCTCAACTAACTCAATTACCCGCTTACCAATTAACTCAACACTATGGTAAATATCCCTGGGATTACACAATTCTAAACCGCGCCCAATGGGATCGGGATTGGCATTTTGTTGGGGGTCATCGCTGGGAACTGTTTGAATAATTTGGTTGCGAAAAGGCTGTTCGGTTCCGGCTAATTCCGAGCGATTTACCCATTGCAACATAAAGTTAGCTGCATCGATAATTACCTGGCTGCTGCGGCCTGCGCCGTCCATTGTCGCTAACTTATTTTCAACTTCGCACTCGTCACAAAATTTGTTAAAATAAATCGGGTCTGCGGGAGTGAATGTAGAATTAATCGCTTGATTTGGATCGCCAACTCTGATAAAATTTGGAGGTGAGTTACGATTGTCTGGATCTTGAGCTAATGTTTGCAAAAGTTCAGTCTGCAAAGGTGTTGAATCCTGGGCTTCGTCCTCGAAAACGGCAAATACTTGCTTTTGCTCGATCGCCTTTGCTCCCGGATTGTCCAACACTCGCAAAGCTGCTAAAATCATTTCGTCGTAATCGATAAATTCTCGACTCCTCAACAAAACCTGATATTTTTGATATAAACCGCCAGCTACGGCTAAAATTCCATAGGCGTCGTCTGAATCTAAAGCGCTCATTTCTAACAACTCTTGGGGAGACAAACCAGAAGATTTTGCCTCGTGAATCACAGTTTTAGCTAACTGCGGCAAAATCTCCGTTCGCAAAACCGATTGTCGCCGCAGCCTCTCTGTTTCCTCTCCATCAAATTGCTGTCCTTCTAGCAAAATTTGATATCGGCGGGGATTTTCTGCGATCCAAAGTTCTACACAAGTGCGAATTAAGCGGTGACTTTGAGTCGGAGTCACTAAGGTAGAATTTTCTAAATTTAAACCCGATAAATCGGGATGGCGCATGGCAATGTTTAAAGCTAAACCGTGCAATGTGTGTACTGCAAAACCGCCTTGAGATAAAGACAATTCTCCTAATCTTTGGCGAATTTTAGCTTTAATATTAGCAGCAGCCGATCGCGTAAATGTCACCACAATTAACTGGCGGCGGTTGTGAAGCCGATGGCGGGCGATCGCAATTGCGGACGCAGCGGCCATTCCCGTAGACTTCCCGGCCCCTGGAACGGCGGAAACGGCAAGGGGGCCGCCTGTCCAATCTGCCATCTCGTGCTGCCCCTTACGCAGGCTGTCACGAATTTTACCGCAAGCTGCAGCCAAAAAAGCCGCCGGCTCTAACTCGGAGAAAGCGCTGTCAGGGCGATCGAGCTCAGTAGTCGATCGGCTAAAATCAGAATCAAATTCATCAGTCATTATTACATCCGCGTTTATCTGCGTTCATCTGCGGTTAAAAATCTAAAAATCTTCAACCCCAACCGTTTCCATTTTTGTATCGGCTAAACTAACACCATCTATCCGAGCTTAAATTAAAACCAGCATAAAATTCAATACCGAAACCTGTTTACAGGAAAAACCCTAATGAAAACTCAACTCAAAACCAATTCCCGGCCACACCAGCCCCACCCAAACCAACCCAACAACAGCACAACTCGTTTTGCTGTGGCGGCATTTTTAACTTTATCTTCAGCTATTGCTTTACCGAGTTGTGCCGCAAATTCGCCCTCCAGCGCTGGAGGTAGCGCGGATTCATCCAGCAGTCGCGAAAACCAAATTGTCGCATCTGCACCCCAACAGGCGCCCGCCCCAGTCACAAGACAAGGCGCACAGCCAAAAACTTCTGCTGTATCCAAAACAGCACCTCCAGAAACTCCAGCAACTACTCCCCAACTGATTAAAAAAGCCGAGCTCAGTGTCGTTGTCAAATCAATTGACACTAGCACTAAATCTGTTACCGAGATTGTGAAAAAGCAGCAAGGCGATATCTTGGGTTTCCAAAACCAAAAGCCACCGGATTCTAGTATCCGCCAAACCGCAACGTTGGAGATTCGAGTACCTCAAGCAAAGTTAGAAACTACTTTAGATGCTTTAGCAAAACTCGGAAGCGTACAGAATCGAGGGCTTACGGCTGAGGATGTTACTACTCAATTAGTTGATAATGACGCTAGGCTGCGGAATCTTCGCAAATCGGAAGAAGTTGTGTTAAAAATTATGGAGCGATCTGGTTCTGTGGGGGATGTGTTGAAAGCTGCTCAAGAGTTGAGCAATATTCGGGAGTCGATCGAGCGGATTGATGCTGAGTTAAAAAGTTTGCGGAATCAAGTAGCTTATTCGACAATTAGTTTAACTTTAGAAGCTGCAGTCTCGGCTCAGCAAGATCCCGAACCTTCTCTCGGTTTGCGGGCGCAGGAAACTTGGGGGAAAGCGACTCATTCTGTGGGCGAATTGACGCTCGGTTTGTTTGCTTTGGGTATTTGGATGTTGGCTTACAGTCCTTATTTTCTGCTAATTGCTGCTGCGGTTTACGGTGTTGTTCGATTTAAGAAACAGCATTCGGCTGCGAAGATTTCTGAAGGGAAACCGCCTACTGTAAATTAGTTATTTGTTATTTGTTATTTGTTATTTGTTATTTGTTAGTTGTTAGTTGTTATTTGTTAGTTGTCATTAGTCATTAGTGCTGTCGCCTCCGAGCTTTCCGTACAATGTCATCAGGAAGATGGAAGAAGTTTGTAGGGTGTGTCGTTTGCAGACCAGATTTGGAACAAATCGACAATCGGTAGCGACGCACCAAACGCCGAAATGTTGCGATAGATAGGACTTGATATCCTTCCTAATTTAAAATCGCCAATGGTAGAAGGTGCGTCGCGCGGAGATTGCCGATTGGCTCCAAATATCGTCTGCAAGCGACACACCCTACTGCTACTAATGACAACTAACAACTGAGGGCGGGCACGGGGCACCGCCCCTACCAACTAACAACTACCAACTAACAACTAACAACTAACAACTAACAACTAACAACTGACAACTGACAACTAACAACTGACTAATCGTCTATTTGCCATCCATCTTTGGTATAATCTTCATCCAGAATCTTCTTCGGTCTCATCACGAGCACGACTCGTCCCAAAATCGACAACTGCGGGGATGTTTCAAACCATTGCAATTCTAAATTGCCTGCGTTGTCGGTGAGGAAATAACTCTCAGCATCCCACTGTCTTTGGGCCCGATCGGCAATAATCAAAACTTCTTCAACTTTACCTTGCAGCGGTACCGGCAATCGATCGCTCATTTCCAAAATCGCCACTGGATCTTCGGCTTTCAAAATTACCTGCCATCCGGGAATCGCCACCCAAGCTCCGGCTCCGGCAAATTTTACCATTCGGAACGGCTCGATTTCCTCCGGTAAAGGCACTGCTATCAAATCTGACGCAGTAAGCGGCAATTTGCCGGCAACCGGGACAATCCGGGGCAGTTGTTCCTCAGAATCGACTCTGTAGGTAGGTAAGCGGGGCGCTTCGCGTCTCGGAACTACGGTAAAATCTACGAGCAATTGCTCGATTTGCCCCCTAGCTGTTTGGCTGCTAGCTAATTTTAAGCCGCGAGCAATTAAGCGCGATCGCTCTTGCAAATCGCTTTTCTGTCTCGCCAACTGCCAGCACTGGTATGCTACAGCATCCCCTGGAGTGTCTGTGAACCCCTGCGGGAGACTCCCGAAGTGCGAAAACTCCTTCATGGCTTTGGCAACTTGACGAGCATCGTCAACATCCAAATTGTGGGCTAGGATCAAAGCTGCTGCTCCGGCTCGCTCTGTCTGAGACAAAATCCGAAATTCGTATAAAATATCACTTCCTTTGCGTAGAAAGTGCGATCGAACTTCTTCCGAACCGCCAGCGTTGACCATGCTGGTGTAAACTTGGGCTGCGACGCTGACTTGATTTTGCTGAATTGGCTCAAAACCAGTTGCTTCAAAAATCTTCTGAGAGCTCCAGCCTGCTTGCTGCAAGGCGGTGCAGGCTTGTCCCCACTCTACCCAAGTGCCTTCCTTGCGGCGGAGCGATCGAATTAACTTTTCGACATCCACAGCATTAGTGGAGGGTGCAGGTGCAGAAGGCAAGGAATCTTGAGGTGTATCAGTCATAATTTAATCAAAAACCAGTGCTAATTTATGTGTGATTCGATATCAGCAAGCATCGTGTCGCGGCAGAGCGATCGATTGATAGTAAGGGAAGTATGAGACTATTGTTACAGAATAGTTGCTCGCCTAAATTTACCAAGGGGAGTTTATCGTATTGTTATGGATAATGCCATTCCAGAGCTCGATCAAATTAAACGCCAGCTCATGACCCTACACCGACCGAAAAAACCCAAAATGTTGGTAGTAGACGATGAACCAGACAATCTGGATTTACTCTACCGCACTTTCCGACGAGATTTTAACGTACTCAAAGCTGATAGCGGGATTCGCGCCTTGGAAGTCCTCGGTATCGAGGGCGAGGTCGCCGTCATCATTTCCGACCAGCGGATGCCTGAAATGAAGGGAACAGAGTTTCTCAGCAAGACCGTACCACAGTTTCCGAATACCGTCAGAATTATTTTGACGGGTTTTACTGACATTGAAGACTTAGTGGATGCAATTAACTCTGGACAGGTTTACAAGTATATCACCAAGCCTTGGGACCCTAACGAATTGAAAATGGTGGTGCAAAAAGCTGCCGAGACTTATGAAGTTCTCAAGCAGCGGACTGAGGAATTGCACCGCGCCCAAAATCAAATACAACTGTTAGCAACAATCATGCAGGCGGCTGTGGATTATGCGAATTTGGAACTTAGTTTAGAACCAATGGCTACTGCTGTTAGCGATAATTTTTTGGCGGATGTTTGCATTTTGCAAATGTTGGAAGAAAGTGTTTTAATGCCAGTCCAAGGCACTCACACCAGCGGACAAACTGTGGAAAATTGGCTGGCTGATGACCCTCTGGTGGGAGAGGCAATTTCCTCTCAAACTATTCAGGGTGCTGTTAATATTGCCAGCGACGCAGCCCTAGCTAGTCTGCCGCACTATCAAAAATCTGGCGTTCAAGCTCACTTGATCGTGCCGGTGATTCACAAAGGTCGATCGCTCGCCCTGATGTCCCTCCAGTGGAAACAACCTTGTTCCCTGCGCCCCGACGAACTCACAACAGTTCACCTCGCCGCTCAAGAAGTTGCTTTGGTACTGACGAGTTTTCAAGGTGGTTAGTCATTGGTCATTGGTTATTGGTTATTAGTCATTGAGTCATTAGTCATTAGTCATTAGTTATTAGTCATTAGTCATTAGTCATTGGTCATTGGTTATTGGTTAGTTGCTACCAATTCCCAATTCCCAATTCCCAATTCCCAATTCCCAATTCTCAATTCCCAATTCCCAATTCCCAATTCCCAAATAACAAACAACCAATAACAAACAAAAAACAACCACTAACAAACAACCAATAACCAATGACTAATAACCAATGACTAATAACCAATGACTAATAACCAATGACTAATAACCAATGACTAATAACCAATGACTAATAACGCCGAACAAATTAAAAATATCTTTAACCGAATTGCACCAGTTTACAACCAAATGAACGACTGGTTGAGCTTGGGGCAGCACCGGATTTGGAAGCAAATGGCGGTGAATTGGAGCAGTGCGGGCCCGGGAAATACTTGTTTGGACTTGTGCTGCGGTAGCGGGGATTTAGCTTTGCTGCTGGCCAAACAAGCAGGGCCTACCGGCTGTGTGTTTGGAGTAGATTTTTCCGCCGAACAATTGGCTGTTGCGGCTTTGCGCGATCGACCTTTGCTTACCCAGACAAGTCCCATAACCTGGATAGAAGCTGACGCCCTAGACTTGCCTTTTACCGACAATTACTTTGACTGCGCCACAATGGGTTACGGCTTGCGTAACGTGACGGACATCCCCCGCAGCCTTCAAGAATTGCACCGCGTGCTCAAACCGGGCGCAAAAGCGGCGATTCTTGACCTCCACCGCCCCAGTAATTCCCTCATGCGGAGCTTTCAGCAGTTTTATCTCGACAGTCTCGTGGTGCCAATTGCTCAGCAATTTGGGATGACTCAAGAATATGCCTACATTAATCCTAGTTTAGAAAAATTCCCGATCGGTCAGCAGCAAGTCGCGATCGCCCGCGAAGCCGGATTTGCCCGGGCCACCCACTATCCCATTGCTGGAGCTATGATGGGAGTATTGGTATTAGTCAGTTGACTGTTAACTGTTGACTGTTAACTGTTGACTGTTAACTAATGACTACCAACTACCAACTACCGACTACTGACTGCTGACTGCTGACTGCTGACTGCTGACTGCTGACTACTGACTACTGACTAATTCCCAATTCCCAATTATTGATGAACCAGTCTGACATTTGGCTGTTGTTTGCTCCGCCTGTAGTGGGAGGCATTATTGGCTATTTTACTAACGACATAGCCATCAAAATGCTGTTTCGCCCCTATCGAGCTATTTATATCAAAGGGCGGCAATTGCCTTTCACTCCCGGCTTGATCCCCCGCAACCAAGAACGCTTGGCCAAGCGAATTTCTGACACAATTATGGGTTCGCTGCTGACACCACAAGAATTGCAAAATTTGGCGCGCCGCCTTTTGCAAACCGAGCGGATGCAGTCGATAATTCTCTGGCTGCTGCAGTTGGCGCTGGATCAGGTAAAAGCAGATGCAGAACAAAAAACATCTAAAATTCTCGCTAACATTCTGCGAGATTTGCTGGGAGAATCTGTGCCGCGAATTCTCAAAGTTTTGGCGCGCCGGGAAGATTTTTTAGAAGCTCAGCTAAATCAAATTTTTGACCAAGTTTTGCTAGAAATTCAGCTAACAGAAGCTCAGGCGGCTCAGTTGGCTGATTGGCTGTTGCAGGTAGTAATACCGCCGGAAGTGCTGCGGCAGGCTTTAATTGACTTTTTGACCGATCGCAATATTTCGATTATCGATGAAGGGTTTAGAGAAAAAACCAGCGGCACTTATTGGGTTGTTGCCAATTTGTTTGGTTTGCGGAACACTTTAACTCGGCTGCGGACTTTTTGTCTCGACGACAGAGAAGCAACAAATAAGCGGTTAGCAGAGTTAACAGTTTCTTTGGGAATTCGCGGGCGACTTCAGGAATGGCTGCAAAATTTGTCAATGCAAAACTTACCGGTTTCCACTGTAAGACAGTTGCGAAAAACAATGCGCGACAGCGTTCGCACCTACGTTCAACAGCGGGGTACAGAGGTACTTGATGGGTTGAGCAAATCTATTGACTGGGAAAATATTTCGCGGTTGATTCTGAATCGATTGCAAACTTCAGCGGTAATGAGCGCTTCGCTTGAAATTGTCAGCAAAGAACTAGCTTTGGTTTTAGATCGTTATTTAGAGCGGGATTTAGAAAAAATTGTAGCTCAGGCTATCCCGATTTTAAATATCGACCAGGTGATTGTCGATCGAGTAAAAGGCACTTCTCCCGAAGAATTAGAGCTAGCAATTCAGGGAATTGTCAAAAGTGAGTTGCAGGGAATTGTAAATTTAGGGGGCATTTTAGGTGTTTTTGTGGGCTGTTTGCAGACAGTCATACTTTTGCTGCAGCGATGATTTCTCTCGGCAGTTGTGAGATATTTAGTTGTAATATGATATAGAGCGCAGAATTGGCACGCACAGTAGAGTTGCATTGAATTCCTACGCTTTTCTCAGCATCAAATTATCTGCGTTTGTCTGTGTTGCATCTGCCTTTCGCCTGCGGTTAGTCGATCGGTTATTTTTGACCCAATCCCTAATTTACTTATTTTCTAAATCTATGCCACTTCCCAATTCGGACGATCGCACCGCCCCCAAAAACCCCCGCAACCTCAGCCGCCAACAATACGAGCGTTTAACCGCAGAAATAGCCACTCCCTACCGGCCTCTGCGACAGTTGGTCTACGTAGCTTGTGGCGCTTCGGGCTTTATCGGCGGTCTGGTTTTCCTCGCTCAAATTGCCTCTGGCCGGGAAATAGGCTCTGCTTTGCCAAATTTTGCCCTCCAAGTCGGAGTCGTCGCTCTGATGGTCTTCCTGTTTCGCCTAGAGCAACGCGCCGAAGCCCGATCGCCCAAGTCGAAGTAACAAAAATTTACCAATCGACACAAAAATATATTTAAGGTAAAGAAAAGTTAGAATAATAAAGAAATTATTACGAAATCCTGGTTTGCGATCGATCCCTGTCATGATTAAAGGGTGGGTTCAATTGGGGTCAGCACATTTAAAGACCCTAATCATAAGCCGCTGTTACTTCGTTCAATTGGGGTCAGCTTTGATAAAGACCCTAAATATATAAAACAAATTTCAGCCCAGCGCCAGCCTTCATTGATAGAAAAGCTGGCGTTTGGCATTTGGGGCAGTAGGGCGCGCGCCAAGCCAAGCACAGTTCCCCAAAAATAATGCCACAGCAGGAAAGCTGCAAATCCTGGTTATCGTCTGTCATCCCCAATCCCGAATCCCCAATCCCCAAATCTAAAATCTAAAATCTAATCAGATGTGTCAAAGTCTAATTAGAAAAAGTTGTTGGGAGATTTTACTATGAGCAGGTCATTTTACAAAGTGCGGTGGACGCTATTTTTAGCTGCCGGTGCGGGAATTGTATTTTACAGCAGTGCGGCGGCGGCGGCCGAAAAGGTAGTGCTCAAATACAGTGTGATCCGAATGACTTTACCAGTCAGCGAATTAGAAGTTTTTGCAGGAACTGGGAAAATGTCGCCCGGGTTAGAAATGCTGTTGTCCCAGGCAAAACAAGACCCGGAAGCGGTTCGCAGAAATCTTACGAGACCGGTCAAAGTCAATCAAAGGTTTTTGGATGGGACGCTTAACAGTAAGGTTGGGGAAATTATTCTCGATGAAGTGGGTCAGGTAATTCGGACTCCTTCTGGGAATGCAAATCGAGAAGCTTTGAAATCGGCTTTGGTGCTGTCTGCCACTAATGATAACGAGATTACGCTGCTGGAAGCAATGAGGAATTATCCGGCTGCTGAAGTTTATGTTGAGGGCGATCGTTTAGTTGAAGCTTACGGCAAACTGGTGGCTTTGTCAGAACAATTGGGCGGCGTTTCGGAACGGCTGGAAAACATTTTGAACAAGATTCGTCTGCCTAGATTGTAGGGGATTGTGTCAAGGAGCGTTGATTTGCGCGATCGTACAATTTTTCGGAACCTGCATAAACCACACCAGACTCACATTTTATTTTTGCAAAATTTCCTGATTTTAACACCAGTCTAAAACAAGAATGCAGCGGTAGACAAGCTCCCAACCCAACGGGAATCAATTAGTCCCAAATCTCATATCGAAAAGCAGCAAATCTCACATAGTATAATTTTGCTCTTAAATCTATCCCTGGATAGATGTTATACAGTTAATAAAAGTTGATAATGATGTTTCTTTTTGGGGTATTTTGAGCAAAAAATGCGGCTGAGAGCTTCTGTATCTTCCATAAATAGAAATACGATCTGCTGGACATTACAGATTATGTGTTTTAAGATATGGAAATGCTGTCAGAATTAGGCACTTGCAGAAAAACGACCAGTCATTAGTAAGCTAGTGCTATCACAGATAACATTACGCAACGCATTCCCCAAAACTTTTGACAAAAAAAAGTTAAAAACGGAAAGGGTGAGAGACTGGATTAATTAACAGCACCTCACATCCAAATAAAATCGTAATTTCAGGGTAGTACACTTTCATTCCATCGACTCTATATACTGGCTAAAAATAGCAACATGAAAAACGATCCTATTCGTCCAAAAGACCGTTTCTTGGTGTTCGGCGCTCCGGCGATCGAAGATGCTGAAATTCAAGAAGTGGTGGCAACCATGAAAACAGGTTGGTTGGGTACCGGCCCGAAAGTCAGGCTTTTTCAAGACGAATTCAATGCTTACAAGGGTTCCCAGTACGCGGTTGCGGTTAATTCCTGTACGGCGGGACTGCACTTGAGCGTCCTCGCTGCTGGCTTGCAACCGGGGGATGAAGTCATTACTACTCCAATGACTTTTTGCGCTACAGTTAATGCGATTATTCACGCCGGAGCAACACCGGTACTGGCGGATGTAGATCCGGTGACAATGAATATTGACCCGGCTCAAGTCGAAGCTAAAATAACTCCCAAAACTAAGGCAATTTTGCCGGTTCACTTCGCCGGTCGTCCCTGCGATATGGATGCGCTTTGTTCCATTGCTAGCCATCACAATTTGAAGTTGATTGAAGACTGCGCTCACGCGATCGAAACACAGTACAAGGGACGGAAAGCAGGCACTTTTGGCGACTTCGGATGTTTCAGCTTTTATGTCACCAAAAACATCACGACGGGCGAAGGAGGTATGATTCTGGCTCGCGCTCAAGCAGACTCTGACAGGCTCAACATTTTAGCGCTGCACGGTATGAGCAAAGATGCTTGGAAGCGCTTCAGCGACTCGGGTTACAAGCACTACGAAGTGGTGGAAGTCGGCTTTAAATACAATATGATGGATCTGCAAGCTGCGATCGGCATTCATCAATTAAAACGAGTCACCCCTTATTGGCAGCGGCGGGAGCAGATTTGGCAGCGCTACAATGAAGCATTTGCGGATTTGCCAATTACTGTGCCAGCGAACCCGGAACCGGATACCATTCACGCTTATCACCTGTACACAATTCTGGTAGATGAAGCCAAAACAGGTATCAGCCGCGACGAGTTTCTCAACGCTATTAATGCTGAAAATATTGGTGTCGGCGTACATTACATGAGTATGCCGGAACATCCTGTCTATCAAAAAATGTTTGGATGGCAGACTGCAGACTATCCGAATGCTAGCTACATTGGGCGGCATACAGTTAGCTTGCCGATTTCAGCTAAATTAACAGATGCAGATGTGGAAGATGTAATTGCTGGTGTTAAAAAATGTTTGGCCCTGGGCAAAGCTAAAAATCCTGTTTTAGCAACTGTCGGCTAAAGTCCTGAGATAGGATGATTGATTCTCTCCTTAAGAATTAAACATCCTAGTCCTGACTTTTGACTCCCGCTCTCAAATCAGGCTGCATTTAGATGATTAGCTTTCTTTGTAATTCGTAATTGGTCTGTAAACCTACCGAAAAAACAGAATACCCAGATCCCGGCGGTAGTTAAAAACATCGGGTATCTGGGAGGAGATAGCTTTTTAGCTTTAATTGGTTTACCTATAGGCTTTCGAGTTAAAAATGAGGTAATTTGTTGGGTTTGATCCATCTTTAGAGTTGTTATATAGCAATAGGGCAGCGTCTAATAACTTTATTTACAGTCATTTGCGAATCTAAGGTGTTATACATTTAAATTGTGCATCAAAAATCCATCAATATATTGTATGATGGGTACGCGAAACCGTTCCGAATATCCAATTTAAATACAAAATAGCTTATGTGAGAATAGCTATACTTCATTATCCTGATTCCTTGAGTAATATTGCTGATTAATATGTTAAAATTGAGTGCTTTATTCCCAATACATTCCCGAAACCGAGGAATTAGCGACGTATTTTTTTCAGTGTGCAAAGAATGGCAAGGCCCTGAATTGAAGGCTCGCATGGTTGTCCCGAGTTGCGATCGCGAATGTCGCGGCCCCAATGTAGTGGAAGCAATTCCTTCATTTCTGACAAAACTATATTACCGCAGCCCTAGTCTTCCCATAATCAAGACAGAGAAGCGTTTTCTCAAAGATTTCAAAGATTTTGATCTGGCATACTTGTGGCCTGGTATATCATTAGATTTTGTAAAGAGGGTTAACAACCAGAACAAGCCAATTGTTTTGGAGCGAGTTAATAGTTATCAAAGCGAATCTAAGAGAATCCTTGACGATGCTTACTCTCGCTTGGGGTTGGAACCTCAACACAACGTTACTCCAGAAAATATTCAGGATGAAAAGGAAAAACTCAAGCTAATTGATTTTCTGTTTTGTCCTAGTCCGATAGTAGCAAAATCGTTTCAAGAAGTCGGGGTTCCTGAAGAGAAACTACTGGTAACGACAGAAGGTTGGTGGCCCGATCGTTTCCCCAATTATCAATCTCAAAAACCGCCGCAGGATGAAGTTAACGTCCTTTTCCTAGGTTTTGCCTGCGTTCGCAAAGGGGTTCATTTGCTTTTGAAGGCTTGGGAGCTAGCTGGGATTAAGGGAACGCTGACAATTTTTGGAGCGATGGAGCCTGCGATCGCTCAAACTTGCAGTCATTGGCTGAAACGTCCTGATGTAGTTCAATTTGATTATGCTGTTGACTACAGTTTTGCCTATCGCAAAGCTGACTTTTTTGCCTTTCCCAGTCTTGAGGAAGGTAGCGCACTCGTCATCTATGAAGCAATGGGTCATGGTTTGCCGATTCTTACTTCGCCGATGGGAGGAGGCGGTGTGGTGCGTGATGGTATTGACGGCATAATTCTCGATCCCTACGATACGGATGCCTGGGTGGAGGGACTGCGAAAATTATCTAATTCTCCTGATTTGCGCGCTCAGATGGGAGCCTCCGCCCGCCAGCGAGCTTTGGAGTTGACTTGGCCCCAAGTTGCTGCTAGGCGCAAAGAGCAGATTCTGCAAAAAATGAAAATTAAATAACCCTTTACCTGGGTTCCCTTTAGATAAATCTGACGTAACAGAAATACTGTCCCCTGCAATTACTCCGAATTTGAAAGTGGCACTCACCTAGCTTTTTGGCGTTGCTGAATTAAGGTATGAATGCCCCGGTCATGGGAATATCGTCAAATTTCAAGTAATGTATTAATAATTTAATAGAATGCTTGAGCATTTGCTCACATTTAGAATAACAAAGAGTCTTGGGATGTAGCCTAGCTAAATAATGTCTTAGTCTTGTATTTTATCATTCTAAGGAGTGTCAGATAAGTCTTGCTAACAATCCGATCTCCATCAGGAATAAACATGGGATATACAGACAATCCATCAGTTACATAAAAATAGCATTTCCATGCACTTACTTTGTCCCATAATGCTTCAAATGTCTTAGTGCTACGATCCCCTAATACCAATCCTAAAATTCCTGGACTAAAGTGGTCAACCGCTGTCCAAAGCCAGATTTTGTCTGTTTTTTGCATAATTTTGTAATTCATCGAGTTCACCAACTTCTGGAATTACTTCCGAATCATAAACATCTGGTAACAGTTTCCCGATTTATTTTACCAAATTTATTACCGTGGTATTATGAACTTTATTAACTCGTTCTATCGCCCGTAAACCTATGCCATTAACGTACATTTTTAGGCAATCACTTTTGATGGTTTCGCGCTTGACCTCGCCCTGGCTCATACTCATTGATGAATTGACAACCGCATTGGACACAAAATGCGGTTCTGTTTTCCTTTTTTCGTGCCATTTTTACGGATAGGGTTGATTTACATTCGCTGGCGCTGCATAAATTATTCCTCCTATTCATACTCTAATATCAATTCCGGTTGCACCGGAATGATGTTAACTGTTGACTGTTAACTGTTAACTGTTAACTGTTAACTGTTAATTTACTATTTTGATGAAGAGAGGATTTGATATAACTCAGCAACGCCCCCTAAGTTTGAGGATAATGTTGTGCTAAAAAAGCGATCGCACTAGCCCGATCGCCCAAATGGCCATCCAACAAAGCCGCCAACAAGTCATCTAACATCCGTTTAAATGCTGGCCCGGGCTTGTAACCCAAAGCCTTCAAGTCGTTACCGTTTAAAGGCGGCTCGACATTCGCCCATTTGGTGAGATATTCCAAAATCTGACGGCGGATACTGCGGGGACTTTGGAGGGCGATCGCAATTAATACCGGCAACTCATAATTCCTCAGTAGCAGCACCAATTGACTAGGTAACTTGCACTTCGGCAAATTTTCTGCTAATTCCTGATTTGCCGCTTCCAAATTTTGTAGCCGCTTGATACTGTCGGCAGGTAACAGAAGATTTGCAGCTACTTTACCCCGATATTCTGGTGCTAAATAAGCGATCGACACTTCGAGCCGCATCAGCCAATCAGGAATATTGATCATGGGGAATGGGGAATGGGGAATGGGGAGTGGGGAATTGTCTCTTCCCTCTTCCTTCTTCCCTCTTCCTTCTTCCCTCTTCCTTCTTCCCTCTTCCTTCTTCCTTCTTCCCTCTTCCTTCTTCCTTCCATTCAAACATCGATCGAGCAAACGCAGCCGCCGCCACAAATTTCGATCCAACTCCAAAGTAGGATGAATACAGCGCAAAGCCTGCAAATCTCCCAACATTTGCAGAGCAAGCTTCCAGTAAGGAGCTTGCAAAATGTACCTCAATTCACTTTTGAGGCGAGTTTCCAAAGCCGGAGTTCGGCCGCTTTCCCCTTGAATGCGGTAATAAATCCCGCTTTCGGTAGCGTGGCGGATGTATTCTTCAGTTTGCGGCTCGATCGCAAATCCCAACCGCACCGCAAACCTTACAGCCCGATAAATTCGCGTCGGATCTTCAATAAAACTGTTAGCGTGCAAAACTCGAATTTGGCGCGCTTTCAAGTCTAGTAAACCGCCAAAAAAATCTAACAATTCGCCACTACGAGGCTCTCCCAACCGCACAGCCAGCGCATTAATTGTAAAATCCCTGCGGTACAAATCTTGACGGATCGAACTAGCTTCAACTTCAGGATTTGCAGCCGGATAAGGATAAAATTCAGTACGAGCCGTAGCGATATCCAGCCACAGGGAGCCGAAAACAGAGTCTTTGTGCCACAATAGCGCGGCGGTTTTAAAATCACCGTGAACGTCCAAACGCGAGTCTGGGTATAGTTTTTGTAGCGATGAAGCTAACTCGACACCGGCACCGGAATCGTCGGCGCTGCGGTTTCCATCGACTACCAAATCAATGTCTGTTAGCGCCACTTTATCGTCCGTTGCTAAGAGTAAATCCCGCACTGCTCCGCCGACAATATAAAGTTGCCACCCGCGCTCTCTGGCAATATTGGCTGCGATCGACAATAACTGCCATAATTCTGGACTAATGCCCGATCGCAACAACTGTTCAACAGATTCGGGCAAGGGACAATAGGATAATTCAATATTATTTCCCCTGTCTCGCGTTTTTTGTTGGTGCAATTCCCGCAATACGTCGGTGCGAGTCACAATTCCCAGGAGTTCGCCGTTTTCCAATACTGGCAAACGCCCGATATCATATGTCACCATTAAAGCTTCAATTTCTGGCAGCAAGGTATCAGGGGCGATGGTTTTTAGCTGCGGAGTCATGTAACCCTTAGCCGGGGCGTGGCTGAAACCGTGGTGCAGGGCAATGTCAATGTCGCGGCGGGAAATAATGCCCGTCAGCCGATCGCCCGCATCGACCACAGGCAGCCCAGAATGCCCGTAACGTAGGAGGATGCGGTGAGCTTCTCCCACGGAGGTTTCCGGGCGAATGCTCCGCACTGGAGAGGACATTAACTCGCGGGCGGTGGGAGGGTGGGGAATTTGAGCTTTTAATTCATCAGCTAACTGATTTAAAATCAGCATGGGGTCAACATCGCGGGTGGCGAGGGATGCGGCGCTGGCGTGGCCTCCGCCGCCAAAAGGTTTGAACAGTTCGCTGAGGTTTGTGCCTTCGATGCGCGATCGACCGATAATAGCTAAGCGGTTGGAAACTGTCGGTTCAGCGATGTTGCGGTTGCTGTCGTTTTCGCTAAAGTTATAAACATTGCCTAAAAGTAGAGCATCGGTTTCAGTCAAATCGAGCAAGCGGGAAGCTAGGGAAGAAAGCCCGGGAACATAGTTGTCAGTAGATAGCAGCACCCAAGCTACTGTACAACCGTGCAAGGTTTCCGATCGCAAATTCTTGAGCGATTCTTGCATCAAATCCTGCAATTGAGGAGACAAACCGGGTTCTACATACTCAGCGATGACCCCCAAACTCGCTCCCTGTTCCATCAACCACGCCAAAGCCATTGCATCTCGCGCCGTTGCGCCCTCAAAGGTGAGGGAACCAGTATCGACGTGGATACCCAGGGCCATGACTGTGGCTTCTGAAGGTAGCAGGCGGGATGCTGTGTCGCCGTTTTCTGTTGAATTATTGAGCTTTTCCCGCAGTTTTTCGACAATTAATGTAGTGGTTGCTCCGACTGCTTCTATCTGGGTGAGTGTGGCGGGTATGTCTAAATCGGCTTGCAGGTGGTGGTCGAAAACGGCTATTTGCTTGATATGTGGCAAGTCTAGCCATTCGGCGGCTTTTCCCAAACGATCGCGCTGGGAGGAGTCTACTATACTAATCGATCGAATTTGTGACGGATTGACCGATCGGCGTTCGATCAGCGGATACTCGTCGCGGTGTAGCGCCAAAAAATCCCGCACTGTGGGGTGACACCCCCCCGTCAGCACAATTCTGGTACCTGGGTGCAGCACGCAAAGTCCCACCGCCGCGCCCAAGCTGTCAAAATCTGCCGTTGTGTGGCACAAAACTAAGTCCATAGCCGAAAATTCCCCTTCTCTCACTCCCACAGTAGCAATTTCTCGCGCTCTGATACGTGATCGGGCGATCGGGCTTTCACTCTTGGTTTCAGCTTAGCCCGAAAAGCCGCCAGGAATTGAATGTCCCCTCTTATAGCGAAAGTCCTCAACCGAGGACTTCAGCTTTGAGACAGGGACTTCACTCCCTCTCCGAATGCGGGTTTGGCCTAGTTGTTGACACCGCCTGGGACTGTAACTTAACCTTTCCAGTTTTCTGTGGAGTAGCGAACAATGATAAAATTAGTCAAAATCTCAAGAGTCGCTGACTCAACCGACAATTTCTCGATCGACCATCAGGATACTGTCATTCGATTTTAGATTTTAGATTTTAGATTTTAGATTTACTCCACGGATAAATCTGCGAGCTTAAATTTTTATCTGAAATCTTGAGATATCCACTCAAAAGTGTCGGGGTACGATACCCGTTTTGGGCGGAATCAGAAACTATAATCTGGAATGTTTATCCAGATTATGGGCAACTATTTGTCAACAACGCACGGCTATATCGACAGGAGAAAAAATGTTATCAATTCTGTTTCAATTGGTTTTACTGGCTTTGGTACTGCTATCTTTTGTGATGGTAGTTGGCGTGCCGGTTGCCTATGCAACTCCCCAAAACTGGAATCAGTCTAAAACTCTGATTTATGCAGGTTCTGGTCTGTGGTTTTTGCTGGTTATTGCAGTGGGCGTTTTAAACTTTTTGGTGGTTTAATATCGTCCGAAGCGATCGAAAAAAGAAGGTAAAAGGTATAAGATAGAAGGCATTTATCAGAATCTTGAAGGTATCCGGCGTTCGGAAAAATCTAAAATAATGACCGAACGCTGGATTATGTATGTTTTTAAACTTGAGATTAAGATGAGATGTTTCTGTTGTATAACTTTTGCCTTCAGGTCTAAAAAAATCTAAAATCTAAAATCTAAAATCTACAAATATGACAGTTTTCGAGGGAACTTTTACTCAAACAGAATCTTTGCGCTTTGCTATTGTCATCGGTCGTTTTAACGATTTGGTTGTCGGCAAACTTTTGGAAGGATGTCAAGATTGTTTGAAGCGCCACGGGGTTGATATTGATCCTCATGGGGATCAAGTAGATTTTTATTGGGTTCCGGGATGTTTTGAAATTCCTTTGGTGGCCCGCCAAGCTGCTCTTTCTCGTCGCTACGATGCCGTAATCTGTCTGGGTGCGGTGATTCGCGGCCAAACTCCGCATTTCGATTTTGTAGCTGGTGAGGTTTCTAAGGGAATTGCTGCGGCTGCTTTTCAAACAGGTGTGCCGGTGATTTTTGGGGTGGTGACGACAGACACGATGCAGCAAGCTTTGGAAAGGGCGGGAATTAAGAGCAATTTGGGCTGGAATTATGGGATGAGTGCTCTGGAAATGGGCAGTTTGATGCGTCAAGTTAATGGTTTGGGCGCAAATTCTTACGGCCAATTGGCTGCTGCGTCTGCTTCAGTGATTTCGGGTGAGGCTAATCGGGCGATCGCCCCTGATGTATCCTCGAATCAAACGGTGTAGTTTCGCCGCAGAAACCGGGTTTCTTGGAGTTTTGTCGCCAGTTACGAGAAATTAAGGCAGAAACCCGGTTTCTTCAGACTACCGCCGCGCCTAGAAACCGGGTTTCTTGGAGTTTAATCGCCAGTTACGAGAAATCTACAGAAACCCGGTTTCTCCAGACAATAAAACCGACACCTGGCAAAAAAAATCGCCTTGTGTGGTACGAAAAAACGTTCTTAGAAATAGCGCAACACTAACAATTACTTCATCGCCTAGATACTGATTTCTGATTCGGTCGATCGGTGCGATCAGTATTTTGATATTATGGACGCGAGATCATACCAAACTTCACTTCCTATGTCAAGGATTACGAACAACGTTGTCCTAAGTCCTTGTGTAATATTTGAGCTTTCCGCATACTAATCACCAGACAGAGGAAACCACAACATGATCCAAACCATATCCAAAACAATCACGTTTGATGAGTTCGTTGCTTGGTATCCAGAGAACTCTGTCCATAAGTACGAATTACACAATGGAGTAATTGTTGAAATACCTTTAGGAACCGGCGACCATTCGGAAGTTACGGGTTTTATAACCTCAAAACTAGCGGTTGAAATTGACCGTCGTGAATTACCCTACTCAATTCCAGGTGACTGCTTACTCAAGCTTTCCCGTGACGAAGCAGGTTATCAGCCAGACGTAATAGTCCTAGACAGAACCGCACTTGCAAACGAGCCGCGCTGGAAAAAAGAATCTATCATCACGATGGGGTCTTCGGTGCGACTGGCTGTAGAAGTAGTCAGTACGAACTGGCAAGATGATTACCTGGTTAAAGTAGCTGATTATGAAAGACTGGGTATCCCGGAATATTGGGTTGTAGATTATGCTGCTTTGGGCGGCAGACGCTTCATTGGCAATCCGAAACAACCTACTATCTCGGTTTACCAGTTGGTTGACGGGGAATATCAAATCAACCAGTTTGGGGGAGATGACATAGTTGAGTCGCTGGCTTTTCCAGAGTTGAGGTTGACGGCCGACCAGATTTTTGTCGCTGGCTTGCCGAACTAGCGAGTCGAAATTATGCTTGCGGGCGATCGATATTCTATGTGACGATCATCGCATACGGACACGACAACAGTCGATAGCTTTCACTTACACATTGCAGATTATCAAATTGTGTGGTACGATAAAACGTTCTTGAAAATAGCGCAACACTAACAATTACTTCATGGCAACGAAGCCAACGATCGCATTTACTCACCTCGGCTGCGAAAAAAATCGCATCGATACCGAACACATGATTGGCTTGCTGGCTCAAGCGGGCTATCAAGTGGATTCTAATGAAGAATTAGCCGATTATGTTGTAGTCAATACTTGCAGTTTTATCCAGGCCGCGCGAGAAGAGTCAGTCCGCACTTTGGTAGAATTGGCAGAAGCTAATAAAAAAGTAGTCATCACTGGCTGCATGGCACAGCATTTTCAGCAGCAATTGCTCGACGAATTGCCGGAAGCCGTCGCCATAGTCGGCACGGGCGACTATCATAAAATAGTCGGCGTGATGGAGCAGGTCGAAAAGGGCGATCGAGTTTCCCTCGTCTCTAGCGAACCTACTTACATCGCTGACGAAACAACTCCCCGCTACCGCACGACATCGGAAGGTGTCGCCTACCTGCGAATAGCAGAAGGCTGTGACTACCGCTGTGCATTTTGCATTATCCCGCACTTGCGCGGAAATCAACGATCGCGCACGATCGAATCAATTGTCGCCGAAGCTAAGCAATTAGCATCCGAAGGTGTCAAAGAAATTATCTTAATTTCTCAAATTACCACGAATTACGGCAAAGATATCTACGGCGAACCGAAGCTAGCCGAACTGCTGCGCGCTTTGGGCCAAGTAGATGTACCCTGGATTCGGATGCACTACGCCTATCCTACAGGTTTGACTCAGCAAGTTGTCGCGGCAATCCGCGAAACGCCGAACGTTCTACCCTATTTGGATTTACCCCTGCAACACTCGCACCCGGAAATTCTGCGGGCGATGAACAGACCTTTTCAAGCTGGGATTAATGATGCTATAGTCGATCGGCTCAAAGCAGAAATTCCCAACGCCGTGATGCGGACAACTTTTATTGTCGGCTTCCCCGGCGAAACAGAAGAACACGCAGCACATTTGCTGGAATTTGTCAAGCGCCACGAATTCGATCACGTCGGAGTTTTCGTGTTTTCGCCAGAAGAAGGAACCCCAGCCTTCAGCTTGCCGCAGCAAATACCAGCAGAAATCATGGAAATGCGGCGCAATTCGGTAATGGCGGCACAACAAGCTATATCATTGAAAAAGAATCAAGAGTCTGTCGGTCAGGTAGTTGATGTCCTGATAGAACAAGAACAGCCAGAGACAGGCGAGTTGATTGGTAGATCCGCCAGATTTTCCCCAGAAGTAGATGGACTCGTCTATGTGACAGGAGAAGCACGGCTGGGATCGATCGTATCGGTGAAAATTACGAGTGCCGATGTCTATGACCTCTACGGTCAAGTAGAAGTATAGCTCGAACTGTCCCGCCCGCCAAAGCAGCATCAGCCTCGCGCTAAGAGTGTAGCCTCGCGTCGGGATGAGTGCCAGTGAGTTGACGATTCCACTCCCGTGAGTCGAATTCCAAGCCGTGCTGTGGAACAGCGACGGGGTGGATGAGGAAACGAGCAATTCTTCTGATAAAATTGGTACATCTTGACCACCAATGCCGTAAGCGAAAACCAAGCTCAAAGGTACGTGTTGCCAGAAAAAGTATGGGTCTTGGGAACCAGGACTCCTGCCCTTGGAGGCAATGTAAGACCAATAGAATTACGGAGTTCTGGCGGTTGTTGCCAATGAATTGGGAAGCCCGTGGTGTAACGCAGGTCACCGTCGGGTAGTTCACTGTTTTGTTTCTGAATGTAAAGAGTTATGCTAATATAAAGTCAGAAACCAGCGGGGAGAATTTGAGATTGCTTCGCCGTCCGCCCTACACGACAACGGTATCCCGAAAGAGTGTTGAGATGGATAGGCAGTAACGGTCGCTGCATCCCCTGTTGAATCCCGCAGACGACGGATTGCGGGATAGCGCCTGAACTAACAAACCTGTAACTACTACTATTATGTAGTGCAGTTCAGTGGGGCTGGTCATCATCCTCACTATAAAACGCCCTAGAGAGAAAGCTTGCAAGTACCTCAAAGGAAGTCCAATGTACTATTTTAAGAATGTTGGAAGTCGATAACCCGATCGCTGGCGGTTGGTATCGGTGATGTCACAAAATCAAAGACGGCTGTCGAATTGGTAAATTAGTCACCATCGACGGAGCTGCCCTATACTCGATTGCTATTTAAAAAGGTGCGCGCAGGCGCAGCACCACACAGAACTCATAATGAGTTCCTGCCGCCGAGCAGAAATCCGCATCCGAGTTGGGCGACTTAGAAGGCTAAGACTCGTTATTAGGAGCATTAATGAATTTATTGTTTGAAGGCTTAGGTCTTTCGGAAGAACTCGTTCTCCATCTGGAAACACTAGGCTTTACAGAACCTACTCCCATCCAAGTACAAGCAATTCCGCACTTGCTAGCAGGTCGCGACGTTGTGGGTCAAGCCCAAACAGGAACGGGCAAAACGGCAGCATTCTCGTTGCCAATCTTGGAGCGGATCGATCTAGATTTAATTGCGGTGCAAGCACTGGTGCTGACACCGACCCGCGAATTGGCGATGCAGGTAACAGAAGCTATCCGCGATTTGAGCGGTATCAGCAAGGAAGGCCCGGTAAAAGTAGGTCGCTCTCTGCAAGTTCTGACAGTGTACGGCGGTCAATCGATCGATCGCCAAATGCAGCGTTTGAAGCGCGGCGTTCACATAGTTGTCGGGACACCCGGACGCATATTAGATATGCTCAGCCGTGGCAGCCTGAAACTAGACAAAATACAATGGCTGGTTTTGGACGAAGCTGACGAAATGCTCAGCATGGGCTTTATCCAAGATGTGGAAAAAATCTTGGATGCTGCACCAAAAGATCGTCAAACGGCATTTTTCTCGGCGACGATGGAAGCTTCCATTCGGAAATTGGTAGCGCGCCATTTGCGTAACCCAGTCAACGTCACCGTCGAACAGCCAAAAGCAACGCCGAAGCGCATCAGCCAAGGCGTGTACATGATTCCCCGCGGCTGGTCTAAAGCAAGAGCTTTGCAGCCAATTCTAGAAATGGAAGACCCGGAATCGGCGCTGATTTTTGTGCGGACGCGGCAGTCGGCGGCGGAACTTACCAGCCAACTGCAAGCAGCAGGCCACAGCGTGGACGAGTATCACGGTAATTTGAACCAGGCACAGCGGGAACGCTTGCTGCATCGGTTCCGCCAATGTCAAGTCCGCTGGGTAGTAGCGACTGATATTGCGGCGCGGGGCTTGGACGTGGATCACTTGACTCACGTAATTAACTACGATTTACCCGATAGCGTAGAAAGCTATGTGCACCGGATCGGACGCACGGGTCGGGCCGGTCGCGAAGGAACGGCGATTACGCTGATTCAACCGGTAGATCGCCGCAAATTGCGTTTGATTGAACGCCACGTTCGATCGAGCTTGACAGTGCGGAACATTCCGACACGGGCACAAATTGAAGCACGTCAGTTGGAAAAAATGCAGGGTAAAGTTCGCGAAGCTTTGGCTGGCGAACGGATGGCATCTTTCTTACCTCTGGTGTCTGAGTTGTCCGAGGAATACGACTCCCACGCGATCGCCGCTGCAGCATTGCAAATGGCCTTCGATCAAAGCCGTCCGGCTTGGATGGGCGCGGATTACGCTCAACAAGAAGATCCCCCGATTGGTGGAGAAAACAGCGTCAAGCCAATCTTGATCAAGAAGCGGGCTAAGGTGGGTGCGCCCAGCGTTGGTTCTCCTGTTCCTCAGAACAGCTAATTAGTAGGGTGCGCCTCGGCGCGCCTTATTTTCTAATTGAAAAGGTACGCACTGCGTACCTTTTTTTTATCAGAAAATTGGGTTGAATGAAAACCCTGCGACTTTAGTCCAGGGATGAAAGGGCATTTCTAATCGCAAAGATGCAAGTCCTGACTGCAAACCTGTACGCGGGAATTCTTGGACTGTTGTGTAATATCGTTTCCCGTTGCATCGGAATAATAAAATCGAGTCAACAGTTAACACTCAACCATGCAGTTTTTTGACCCACCCGTCAACAGTCAACAGTCAACAATCAACAATCATTGTATGAGTGCAACCAGAATTGATATAATATTTTAGTCTAGCTGCGTCCCGACAAGAATCTTTTGCACGCGATCGCCCTTAAGTTCCAAAACCAAATTAGAAGCCTTTTGGTCATTCCTGTAAGTCAACCGAGTGGCTTCACCATGCACAGATTGCCACCCGTAACCGTAAGTTTTAACAACTTTTTGCCTGCCATCTCCTACCTTGATACCATCAATTGTCGCCAACTTGGGATTAGTAGTAGAAATTAAATAAACTTTGCCTTCCCATGCTGCTACCGTCAATTTTGAGTAGGTTAACGTGCGAATCTTGCCACCAATTACAGAACCAGCAGATTTAGTTTCGTCTCGCTGCGGTTTTCCCAACTTGCGTTTAGCTTCTTCTACAGACATCCCCAATTTCATGCCGCTAATCTCCAAGCGCGAATAGTCGATCGCTGTGGGCTTTTGTGTCGCGCTCAGCATTGTTTCTAGGGCGATAACAGTTTTATTCATACCCGCCACAGGGCGAACTAAAGCAGCAAATCCTAAGCTCGAAATTGCGATATTGAGTATGATGCTAGCGACGGCTGTTGTCAGGAACAATTTTACCATTTTTTTATAGCTTTATTTAGAAAATTCTTCGCCCGATCGCCCGATCGATCCGGAGCAATACTAATAATTTCGAGCCGAGAGAATTCGCACAATAGGTAAAGCCCGCTTGCTGCTGGCTGTTGTTTGCAGGGCGATCGGGCGTTGATGATAATTAATCACCGGAATTGGTGTGATATCCTAACAAAAGCCATTGCTCCATAAAATCCGCAATTTAGATGACCGCCATAGATTCCACTAAACACCAAAAATCTAAAGCCCTCAAACCCGGAAGCCGCCGCCCCGCTAAAGAGCTTTGCAGCGAATGCGGTTTGTGCGATACATATTATATCCATTATGTCAAGGAAGCTTGCGCTTTCTTAACACAGCATATCGCAGAACTAGAAGCAGAGATTCACGGGCGATCGCGCAATCTCGACAATCCCGACGATTGGTACTTCGGAGTCAGTCAAAATATGATGGCGGCTAAGAAAAAAGAACCAATTGAAGGCGCTCAGTGGACGGGAATTGTCAGCTCAATTGCGATCGAAATGCTAGAAAAAGGCATTGTTGAAGGCGTTGTCTGCGTCCAAAACACCAAAGAAGACCGCTTTCAACCTCTGCCAATAATTGCTAGGAATCGCGAGGAGATTCTCGCAGCAAAAGTCAACAAACCAACTCTATCTCCCAACCTTTCAGTATTGGAACAAATCGAAAAATCTGGGATGAAGCGACTGTTAGTAATTGGCGTCGGCTGTCAAATTCAAGCTTTGCGAACAGTCGAGAAAAAACTCGGTTTAGAAAAGCTCTACGTTTTGGGAACTCCCTGCGTAGATAATGTCAGCCGTGCAGGCTTGCAAAAGTTTCTAGACACGACTAGCCGCTCTCCTGAAACGGTTGTTGCTTACGAATTTATGCAAGACTTTAACGTTCACTTCAAACACGAAGATGGTTCGGAAGAAAAAGTGCCGTTTTTTGGCTTGAATACTAAGGAATTGAAAGATGTTTTTGCTCCTTCTTGTTTGAGCTGTTTTGATTACGTCAATTCTTTAGCAGATTTAGTTGTGGGCTACATGGGCGCACCTTTTGGCTGGCAGTGGATTGTGGTGCGAAATGACACCGGGCAAGAGATGTTAGATTTGGTAACGGATCAGTTAAATACTCAGCCGGTGATGTCTCAGGGAAACCGAAAGGAAGCCGTTCAGCAAAGCATTCCGGCTTATGAAAAAGGGGTGACTTTGCCGATGTGGGCGGCGAAGTTAATGGGAGTTTTTATTGAGAAAATTGGGCCGAAGGGTTTGGAATATGCCCGTTTTTCAATTGATTCTCATTTCACTCGCAATTATCTGTACGTGAAGCGGAATTACCCTGAGAAATTGGAGGCTCATGTGCCGGAATATGCTAAGCGGATTGTCGCGCAGTATAAGTTACCTGAGTGAGGCGGATAGACAGAGTTTTTAATAGCTCTTTTGCAGGGACACGGTATTACCGTGTCTTTGTTGTATACAGTTCAGAAAATTAGAGGTACAAGATTATGACACTTATATTTGCAAACAAACACATGAATTTACCAAAGTCGATCGCACTTACTTGTTGTGCAATTCTAGCATTATCTGGAAATGTGCTATCAGCGAAAGCAGCAGAAGTGCGATCGGGAAACAGCAAACGAACATTTGCCGATTGGTGCCGCCAAAAAGCTGATTTGAGTCCTGAAGCTAAATATACTGTTGAGGCGCTGTTGGAACGAGCTGAGACTACAGAGTGCGATGCGGCTAATCAGAAACTTTCGAGTCTCACAGAACTCTACCTCAGAGATGATAAAATCAGCGACATCAAACCGCTAGCATCCTTGACTAATTTGACACAGCTCGGTCTCTACGACAATCAAATCAGGGACATCAAACCGCTAGCATCCTTGACTAAACTGACTACGCTCGACCTCACCTACAATCAAATCAGTGACATCAAACCGCTAGAATCCTTGACTAAACTGACTCGGCTCTACCTCAGCAACAATCCAATCAGGGACATCAAACCGCTAGAATCTTGGACTAACCTGACGGATCTCCACCTCGGTGGCAATCAAATCAGTGATATCAAACCGCTAGAATCCTTGACTAACCTGAATGATCTCAACCTCAGAAACAATCAAATTAGTAATATCAAACCGCTAGAATCCTTGACTAACCTGACTGTACTCTCCCTCGGTGGCAATCAAATCAGTAATATCAAACCGCTAGAATTCTTGACTAACCTGACTCGGCTCTACCTCAGCTACAATCAAATCAGTGACATCAAACCGCTAGAATCCTTGACTAACCTGAATGATCTCAACCTCAGCTACAATCAAATCAGCGACATCAAACTGCTAGAATCCTTGACTAAACTGACTAGGCTCGAGTTCAGCGTAAATCAAATCAGCGACATCAAACCATTACAATTTTTGACTAACCTAACTTGGCTCGACCTCAGCAGCAATAAAATCAGCGACATCAAACCATTACAATCTTGGACTAACCTAACTTGGCTCGACCTCGGCGGCAATCAAATCAGCGACATCAAACCATTACAATTTTTGACTAACCTGACGGAGCTCAACCTCAGCTACAATCAAATCAGCGACATCAAACCGCTAGCATCCTTGACTAAACTGACTACGCTCTACCTCGGTCGCAATCAAATCAGTGATATCAAACCACTAGAATCCTTGACTAACCTGGCTCGGCTCGACCTCACAGGAAATCCGCTCGCCCTCAAAACTTGCCCTCTCAAGGGAGAGTCTATCTGTAGCTGGGAACCCGAAACTCAACCATAAAACTTTACAGTGACGCCCGATCGCACTTAAATATTTCATTCGCGAATAATAAATTTGATATTCACCAGAAAAACCCGATCGCCCTTATTGACTAAAAGCGATCGCACACCCACATCCTCCTACAAATCAGCAGCGTGCTGCTTCAATTCATCCAAAGAAACGTATTCCAAAGTCAGGGCGTGAGTCGCACCCAAAACCACAAGCGGCGCACATCCCGCATCCATTGCTTCCTTCCAGCGAGAAGCGCACAAACACCAGCAATCCCCAGGCTTCAAACCGGGGAAATTAAATTCAGGAACCGGAGTGCTCAAATCATTTCCATTCGACTTGGTGAATTGCAAAAACTCTTCTGTAAGTTGAGCACAAACAGTGTGAGCCCCAAAGTCGCCACCACCTGTATTGCATTTGCCGTCCCGATAATATCCTGTCATTGGGGAAGTGCAGCAAGTCTCTAACTTTCCGCCCAGCACATTTGTAGCTTCCGTCACCATCGCAACTCCTCCGCAAAACTCTTCGATCTAATTTTACACAAAAGCTAGTTGTTTATAGATATTTTTCCATGACAAAGTTGATTAATTTTTGATCCCTCCGTTCTACTTCTTGCTTTTTAATCACCATAAATCCCTGGGTTTCAAAAAAAACTCTAGCTGTAATGCTGGCTTCGGCAAATAACTTGTTAATTCCTAAATCTTTGGCTTTTGACTCAATTTGTGTTAAAATAAGCTTGCCAACTCCTTGTCTTTGAAAGTCTTTGTGACAGTAAAAGCGATCGATGTGGCCGTTGGCTTCTAATTCTCCAAAACCTGCGATTATATCGCCCTCTTCTGCTACAAAAGTAAATTTACTGCTTAAACTTTGCATCCAATTTTGAATGTCGGTGTCTGCCGGTGCCCAAGCATCTACTTGGGCTGTTGTATAATCGCGGATATTGACTTCGCGCACTGTGTCGTAAAAGAGTTGGGCAATTTTTTCGGTGTCGCTGATTTCGTAGTTTCGGATTTTCACTTGCAGGTGCAGATTGGTAGGATAGGTAAGTTTTGTATGAGGATTGATGGCGTGTTTGGGATGCGAGGGCGGGTAAGCGCTGCTAGAATATTTTAGCAAGGAAATGATTCCCAAAATTAGGGATATAAAGAATTTTGCAGGTATAATTAACAATTAAAAACTAAATATTTATTTAAAAAAGATGCCAGAATTTGGGCCAGATCCAAACCGACCTTATCCGATGGTAGACCAGCGCCGGGTTTGCTTTATCAAAAATTTTGTTAAGTCGCCAAATATTATTGTCGGCGATTACTCGTACTACGACGATCCGATCGCCCCGGAAGACTTCGAGAAAAATGTACTTTACAATTACGGAAATGAGAAATTAATTATTGGTAAATTTTGTGCGATCGCCACCAACGTCAAATTTATCATGAACGGTGCAAATCACAAACTAGATGGCATTTCTACCTACCCATTCCCGATTTTTGGCAACGGTTGGGAAACAGCGATGAATTTATTGATGGAACTGCCAAGTAAAGGCGATACTGTCATTGGTAATGATGTTTGGATTGGTTACGAATCGGTGATTTTGCCGGGAGTTAAAATCGGCGACGGTGCAATTATTGCTGCTAAATCTGTTGTCACGAAAGATGTTCCCGCTTATCGGGTTGTTGGTGGAAATCCTGCAGGTATAATTAAGCAGCGTTTCAGCGATGCCGAGATTGCACAATTGTTGAAAATTGGTTGGTGGGATTGGGAAATTGATAAGATTTCGCGCAACATTCACTTAATTATGCAATCCGATCTTCAAGCGCTGAATCATGCTGAGTAAAATTTATGCAGATTGATTTTGACCGCAGTTACGCATACCGGTTCACGATCGATCGCCCTGCACAAACTCCAAACAGCACACCCTGCAGACATCTTCTAATCTGCCTTTGTCAGCGTAAATCTGCCAGCATCAGCGCTCAAAACACTGCAAAATCAGGTCAACAATCAAAAAAACTTACCTGGCCGGGCCTACAGCATCGATCGCAGCTTCGAGGGCGATAGATACATGAGTCCAATGAGTTCCCCCCTGACAAAAAGCCACATAGGGCTCGCGCAGAGGCCCGTCAGCCGAAAACTCGGAGGTACTCCCATCAATAAAAGTACCTCCAGCCATCACCAATTGACTCTCGTACCCCGGCATCGGTGCCGGCACCGGATCTAAATAGGAACCCACCGGAGAATTTTGCTGAACTGCCCTACAAAAAGCAATTAACTTATCAGCAGAACCGAATTCGATCGCCTGAATCACATCCCTGCGCCTCGCCAAGGGAATCGGATTCACCCGATAACCCAACTTATAAAAAACGTAAGCCGTCAAATGATTGCCCTTCATCGCCTCCCCCACAAACCCAGGGGCCAAAAATAAACCCTGAAACAGCAAGCGATTCAAATCAAAAGTTGCGCCTCCGCTGCTGCCAATTCCCGGTGCCGTCAAGCGACAAGTTGCCGCTTCCACCAGATCGGCCCTCCCGGCGATGTAACCTCCTGTGGGGACGATCGTACCCCCCGGATTTTTGATCAAAGAACCAGCCATCAGATCCGCACCCACAGCAGTAGGTTCGCAATCCTCAACAAACTCGCCGTAACAATTATCCACAAAGCAAATTGTGTTAGGATTCTGATGTTTGACTAGATCGATGATTTTTTTAATCTCTGAAATAGACAGACTCGATCGCCAAGAATAACCGCAAGAGCGCTGGATCAAAACCAGGCGAGTCTTTGCTGAAATAGTAGAGCTCAATGTCTGCCAATCCACACTTCCTTCGCGAGTTAGAGGCAACTCACGGTAACTAATGCCAAACTCAATCAGTGAACCTTGACCTTGCCCCCGCAAGCCGATCACTTCTTCTAAAGTATCGTAGGGAGAACCAGCCACTGCCAACATTTCGTCACCGGGACGCAGGATGCCAAAAAGAGCACAGGCGATCGCGTGAGTACCCGAAACAAACTGTACCCGCACAGCCGCCGCCTCTGCCCCTACCACCGCGGCAAACACCGCGTCCAAAGTTTCCCGACCCAAATCGTCGTGGCCGTAACCCGTAACCCCTGCAAAATGCTGGACTCCAACCCGGTGGCTGCGAAAAGCTTTTAAGACTCGTTGAAGATTTTGCTTGACTGTCGCGTCAATACCAGAAAAAATCTGAAAGAGTGCCTGTTCTGCTTCCTGTAGCCGTGAAACGCTATTCATCTATAACCTCGCTCACCATTTGCGTGCGCGCCGTCGATTATCGCGTAAATACGGCCTCTAGTTTGTAAACATAATATATTCATGACGATTGCAACTTCCAAAAAAACTTCTCCTGATTGGCCTGTCATAGGCTTTATGGCCTTTCTGCACATCGGCGCTTTATTTGCTTTGCTGCCGAGTAATTTTAGCTGGTCTGCTGTCGGCTTAGCAGTATTCCTGCACTGGGTAACAGGTGGTTTAGGGATTACTCTAGGATTTCACCGTCTCGTTACGCACCGCAGTTTTCAAACACCCAAATGGCTAGAGTATTTTCTAGTTATTTGTGGCACCCTGTCCTGTGAAGGCGGCCCGATCGACTGGGTAGGAATGCACCGATTACACCACATACATTCTGACACCGAAACAGACCCCCACGATTCTAATCAAGGCTTCTGGTGGAGCCACATGGGCTGGATGCTCTCGGATCTACCGATCAGAGTTGAAATTCCTCGCTTTACCAAAGACATCGGCGACGACCCAGTATACAAGTTTCTCCAAGCATATTTTATACCCATCCAAGTCGTGTTCGGTGTGTTGCTTTATTTATTAGGCGGCTGGTCTTTCGTGGTTTGGGGCGTATTTATGCGGATCGTGGTGGTGTTCCACTGCACTTGGCTGGTTAACAGCGCTACCCACAAATTTGGCTACCGCACCTACGAGTCGGGCGATGGCTCGACCAACTGCTGGTGGGTTGCTGTCCTCACCTACGGTGAAGGCTGGCACAACAACCACCACGCCTTTCAATACTCCGCTCGCCACGGTCTCCAATGGTGGGAAATCGACATCACTTGGATGACTATTCAACTGCTACAATCGCTGGGTTTGGCAACCAAAGTGAAATTAGCAGAAAAATAGGGCGATCCGCACTTAGTCATTGGTTGTCGGTCATCGGTTTTGGATTAATGGCTCGTTACCGCCCAAAAAATAGGTACCGCGCCCCCGACGCTAGCTTAGGCTCGATGATCGGAAAATTTTAGACGATAGTTCAAGCTGCGATGATTCAATGCTGCAAGTAAATCTAAAATCTAAAACTTGTTCTGAGCGAAGTCGAAGAATCTAAAATCTAAAATCTAAAATCTAAAATCGACTGACCAATGTCTAATGCTTTTTTGGCGATCGGGTCAGGTTGCGTTGAACACAGATTGAATCATCTGGCGCGATCGACCCAACCAACACCACAATCAGTTATAATAGAACCAGAAACAAAAAATTTTGTTTTGCCGCCAAAATTTTTAATTTCACAATTAAATCGTAAATCTTTTTCGATCCTCATCCAAAATCTAGGGGAGCATCTGATTTTTTAAAAAAAGCATTTTTTACAAAGCGTGGTGTCGGGAACTCCCGATAGCACTATTAAATGCAAAACACAGATACTCCCAAATCTATCATTCATTCTCGCTCAGTTTGGGCAAGCGTGCACCAAAACAGTTCGCGACTCAATCCAAACTCTTATACGTGAATTCCAGTCTGCATCTCATCAGAAATCAAAAAAAAGAATGACAATAGCAACACAAGAAAAACTCCAATACAATTGGAAGCACGTTATTAGTTTAGCAGGACTGCATATCGGAGCTTTGTTCGCATTTTTGCCGAGTAACTTCAACTGGACAGCAGTTGGTTTAACAGTATTCATGCACTGGATCACCGGCGGTTTAGGAATAACTCTCGGATGGCACCGCCTACTCACCCACCGCAGCTTTCAGACACCAAAATTCGTAGAATACTTTCTAGCATTTTGCGGAGCCCTGGCCTGTCAAGGAGGAATAATTGATTGGGTTGGGCTGCACCGCTTGCACCACACCCACTCCGACCAAAATGCGATCGACCCTCACAATGCCCAGAATGGTTTTTGGTGGAGTCACCTCGGCTGGATGCTTTATAAAGGCCCCGCCCACGCTGAAATTGCTCGCTGCACAAAAGACATTTCCAGCGATCCGTTTTACCAATTTTTGCAAAACTACTTTCTCCCCATACAAATCGTCTTTGGCGTGTTGCTTTACTTCGCCGCAGGCTGGCCCTTTGTAGTTTGGGTGATTTTTGTCCGCTTAATTTTGGTGTATCACTGCACTTGGTTTGTAAACAGTGCAACTCACAAGTTTGGCTACCGCACCTACGAAACTAAAGATAGTTCTACTAATTGTTGGTGGGTTGCGGTTTTGACTTACGGCGAAGGCTGGCACAACAATCACCACGCTTTTCAATACTCTGCCCGTCACGGTATGAAATGGTGGGAAATTGACTTTACTTGGATGACAATTCAAGTCTTGGAAGCGCTAGGTTTGGCTAGTAAGGTTAAATTACCAGCAAAATAGCAGTAATTCAGTCCTAGAGGCAGAACCTCTTTAGGGTGTGCCGAACCGCGCACCTTACCGCTTCAGAAACCGGGTTTCTTTAATAAACCCGGTTTTTTTGTGACTAACAACCAGTTATAGCCTTTTTCAGAAAGATGAGGTACTATGCGGCATAGGGCATAGGGCATACCTAACTTTTTTGATAACCGCTATATACAGCACTTCCGGATGTTATGAGGTACAGTAGCAGCAATTAGTAAACCAGTTTTTAAGATGTTTCGGATTAATTAAGTCAAGAGCCACAGCAATTATCGTATCAACCATTTTAGTGGTGGTTGGCGAAAACTGGATCAATAAAGATTTAAGTTGTGACCACCATAATTCAATCGGATTAAAATAGGCGTGAGTATGGGGACAAACATAAAATAGAAGCACCCACAGATTCAATCATCGATGTAATTGAATCTACTTTATGCGCGGGTAAATTATCAATTCACGTCTACTGCTCCAGACCACAACTGTGGCACTAAACATTGCTCAATAAATACCTCAAATGCTTTGCCATCCATTGAGTTATCCATTGTCATGAG
>NZ_JAUBPP010000031.1:0-72870 GCF_036700765.1 Microcoleus sp. S1D4 | reverse complement strand
ATTTTTGGCTGGCATACACTATAACTAATGATTGCTTATTTTTTTATATTATACAATCTAGCTGCGTCTCAGCTTATCAGGAATTGTCATCAAAGCCAGTATTTTACCTCTCTTGCGCTGTGCTTTGGTTTCGGATGAAATTGATACTATCGTCAGGATTTTTGGCGTAGGAACAGCCTTGATGGGGGTATTTTATGCCGTATTTGAAAAAGATACAAAACGGATGCTGGCTTTTCATACAATTTCCCAGTTAGGCTTTATTCTCGCAGCACCTGCAGTAGGGGGATTTTATGCAATGTCTCACGGTTTGGTTAAATCAAGTCTATTTTTAATGTCAGGTTCTTTACCAAGTCGGAACCTTAAGGAATTACAATATAAACCCATAGATTCTAACCTTTGGATTGCCTTAGTTATCGCCAGTCTCTCGATTTCTGGCTTTCCGTTGTTGGCAGGATTTGGGGCTAAAGCATTGACAATCAAAAATCTAGCAGCTTGGCAGGTAATCCCGATGAAGATTGCTGCTGTTGGTACAGCTATATCCTTCGCCAAATTTATCTTTATCCCGCGTGGAGAAAAACAGAAAGTCCAGCCTGGATTGTGGCCGGCGATAGCACTTTTAATTAGCGGGCTAATTATCGCAAATGTGGTGTATTTAGATGCTTATAAAATTGAGACAATCATCAAAGCCATTGGCACGATCGCGATTGGTTGGCTGATTTATGTTTTAGTTATTAAACGGTTGGCGATCGCACTGCCGCGTGTAGCTGAGGAGTTCGATCATCTGGTGGGTGTGATGAGTCTGACTTTGCTGGTACTCTTTTGGATGGTGCTAGCGTTCATTATCGGGCGCGAAGCTACCTTCTAGGGGAATAATGGTCGATCGCACGTAATACAGCAGATTCCATGTTGGTGCAGCAAGCTGTTGCGACATTTAAATTATCGGTCAAAAAACGATCGAACAATGAGCGGGCCGTTGCTCGGACTGCGCGCAGCACGTATAATTTAAATGCGTTATATCAATTCCGGTTGCACTCATACCGGAATTGTTAACTGTTGACTGTTGACTGTTGACTGTTGACTGTTGACTGTTGACTGGCGCGTCGAAAAACTGAATGGTTTAGTGTTAAGTGTTGACTCGATTTTATGATTCCGATGCAACCGGAAACGACATTACAGATTACAGCCGATCCCAGAAACGGGGTTACCGATCGCCCATCCACTGACAAGCCGAACACTCTAAAAACCCCGGTTTCTATATCTATAGCGGTTTTCAAGCGTTGTGAAGTACGAAAAAGCGATCGGGTGATCCATACCCGATCGAAGAAGAGCAACTCACATTAAGGAGAAAGGCTATAGAATATGCTGTCTAGTTAAATTTCTGACTTCTGTGCTTCTTGCGATTCCGGCAATACAACTTCTGAATCATTTGGATTGAGAGCAATTTCCGAGGATTCTGCAATCTCCAACGCCTCGGAAGTGCGCTTAGAAAATCCCCAAATAAACATCAAGGCGATAGAGGAAATTAGCAGCCACTGCGGAGGTACTAAACTGTCGTCAATTACTCTAACCAACAATCGCATTCCCACAAAGCCAACTGTAATGTAGCCAGCATCTTCTAGGTGTACGAACTCATCGAGCCAGCGGATGAATAATTCCGCCATAAATCGCAGGGCGATAATTCCAATTGTGGCTCCAGTAACCACCAGCCAGATTTCGTCAGAAATTGCGATCGCAGTAGTAACGCTATCCAAAGAAAATGCTAAATCTGTCATAGCAATTACTGGAATTGCTTGCACCAGAGACCCAAATCTAGGGCCTTGATCTTCTCCCTCGGCATCAGGATTTGAGGAGAAGTGCTGGAAAACTAGCCACAGCAGGTACAGCGCCCCCAGCAGTTCAAATTGCCAGAACTTGATCACCCAAGTCGCTGTTAGAATTAGTGCTACTCGCAGTACAAAAGCAATTATTAAACCGTAATTGAGAGCCTGTTGCTGTTGTTTTGGATCTTCCAAACCTTTAGAAATAGATGCCAAGGCGATCGCGTTGTCAGCGGAAAGTACAGCCTCCAAAGCCACCAAAACTAACAATAAGAAAAAGGTATCAACTCCCAAATTGGGGGAACCTTCAAGAAATTGATCTATCATTAACTATTTTCTGCACCTAAGATTTGCAAGCTAAGAGCGCAGCACAAATCACCGGCTCTATTTAAAATTAGTGTCACCTTCACTTATCTTAACCTATGACGGTAAATTTGTCGCGGGCGATCGCGCTTAAGCAAGTTCGGCAACGGATTCTCTAAGGGATTTAACGGATTTAACCTATCGATGTTGAGCCTAAAAGTCAAGCCTGAAGATTTTTCCGACTCCCATCTCCCCATCTCCCCATCTCCCCATCTCCCCATCTCCCCCTCCCCATCTCCCCATCTCCCCATCTCTCCATCTCCCCATCTCCCCATCTGCCCACTCTCGGACACTCGGACACTCATCCCCAAACGCACCAAATATATTTCAAGTTGTAACAAACGATTCCCAAAAGTGCCAATTTGTCTCAAATTGGTGAAAGCTCGTGCCCGCGAAAAGGAGTTTTCCGAATATGTCTTTAACAGATACCCAAGTCTACGTAGCGCTCGTAATTGCTTTGATTCCTGGAATCTTGGCTTTCCGGCTGTCAACTGAACTGTACAAGTAGTTTCTAGACACCAGTCGCGAATCGTAAAATGCCTGTCCGAGTAGTTAAATCTTCAAATTACAGACAATTGCTGCCACCGTGGAGTAGATTGTTTGTGGTCAGCAAGAGGAAACTGCAAGGGCAGGCATTTTTATTGTGCAATTCTGTCCTCAAGCGTTACCCAGTCTCAAAAATTTTGGCTGTCGGCACCGTCACGAACAGGGGCAGGTGTGCGTTAAGCTCGGAATTTGCACGGTTTGTGCTCTAAAACTTCAGTCTCAGGTATTTGAAAAAAAATTATGCAAGCAATTCAACCCACCGTTACCCCACTGCGTCCTGTAAAAACTCCCCGTCGGGTTACTCCTCGTCGCAACAGCAAGCGCCAGCGTTCCTACCCTCATCAAACGCTCGCCGCCGAAAGTGGAGTTAAGTTAGCAGTCAACATTGTACTTTCAGTCTGTGCGACTTCTGCTGTGATTCAGCTTTTGCCTCACTTCCGGGCAGTGCAAGAAAAGTTGCACGAAATTCAAGCTGAAGTCAATCTTACCCAAGGGCGAGTAGATAAGTCGCGATCGGACTTTAACCGCTCTTTTGACCCTAGTCTTGCTAAAACTGTGATGCAAGAGCAAAGCAATCGAATGGATCCCCAGCAGCGTCAGGTGATTTTGGAAGAGTCCCCGACACCAGAAGCCGAAGACTCCACCCCCCAACCTTAAGGGAGTTGGGGGTCGGCCGTTGGCAGTCGGCAGTTGGCGGTCGGCAACTAGCAACTAGCAACTGACTACCGACTACTGACTACCGACTACTGACTACTGACTAATGACTTGGCAATCACGGTTTTTGCCTTCAATAGTTGCAGTGCAGCTTGATATTGCAAGTCTGCTTCGGTGCCGATTAGATCGCGCGCAATCGGCTGTAGCGGCACTACGCGATCGGGCGAAATCCCCAATTTGTTAATATCCGTGTGGTTGGGCGTCTCGTACCTAGCGACAGTCACCGCCAACCCGGAACCGTCAGACAAATCAAACAAAGACTGAATCAGTCCTTTGCCAAAAGTCTTTTCTCCGACCAATTGAGCTCTGCCGTTATCTTGCAGCGCACCAGCCAAAATTTCGCTAGCGCTGGCCGTTCCTTTGTTGACCAAAACAATTAGCGGATCTGCTGTCAAAGCCCCTCCATAGGCTTCAAAACTGCCCAGAATGCCTTGTCTGTTTACGGTGTAGACGATCGTCCCGGAATCGAGCCACAGACGCGCAATCTCAATTCCTGCTTGCAACAGTCCGCCCGGATTGTTACGCAAATCGAGAATGTAGGCGGCGGCTCCTTGTTTTTCCAAACTGTCGATCGCGCCGGCGACTTCCTCAGTAGCATTAGCGCTGAATTGACTCAAGCGAATGTAGCCCAGCGGTAAATTGTCTGGGCCAGACTGCAATTCGGCGTAAACCGGGTGGAGTTCAATCCGATCGCGCACCAACTCAATATCTTCAGGAACGTCTCTTCCTTCGCGCCCCAAGGTCAAGGTAACGGCAGTACCGGCGCGGCCGCGCATTCGAGTTGCTGCCTCGTCTAGGCTCAATTCTGACGTGGCAGTGCCATCAATTTTCAAGATGCGATCGAGCGGTTGAATGCCGGCTCGATCCGCCGGCGAACCAGCCAAAGGAGCCAGCACTGTCAGGGTATTTGTCTGGGAGTCGATCGCAATTTGCAGCCCCACACCAGTCAATTCTCCCGAAGTGTTGACCTGCAAACTGCGGTACTGTTCGGGTTTCAGCAGTCGAGTAAAAGGATCGTCGAGATTCGCCAGCATCCCTTGAATCGCCGTGTAAGTCTGCTCTCTGTCGTTGAGCGGCTGCTTGACAGCTTGTTGGCGGATCGACCACCAGTTTTTAGAGTTAAAGCTGTCGTCCACGTAAGAGCGGTTGACAATTCGCCAAGCTTCGCTCAAAAGCTGCTGTTCTGAAGTTAGGGCCACCGCAGGCTGTGTCCACGCGCCCAGAACCAGGGCGACTTGGAAAAAGAGTAAAATTGCAGTCTGAAAAACTCGTCTGTGCATGATTTTTGTGTAAAAGATAGGCAAGTATGGCATCTCTTGCATTTTTAATTTGTAGGCTTTTAACCTTTTGCGCGGTCAACTCTCCCCCAGACATTCAGGACTCGTCAAATCCGCGTCAAATGTACGCTGCGAACAAAAAAGTATTTAAATTTAACATTTAATTGTAAAAATTAGTGAAGTTTTATCAGGAAAATTAAAACTCACGAGCCAGAGAGTCGCTGACCGACCCGGACTGCGGTCTTGGGCCCTGTTATTGGCTATCTGCCTAGTAGGGGCGGATGTTGAGCTTGCAGAAAATGCTATTTGAGGCGAAGAAAAAAGCGATCGCTGCGTGAATTCTGCACAGCAATTATGTTACATTTTTTATCATAGTCTGGAATTCGATCGGGCAACGCCAGCGAGCAGGAACAAGCGACCGCTGAATTTCCCAGCGCTCGCGGGCGATCGCACAATGCAGAGTTCCTTTCGCAAGCTCCAAATTTTAAAATAGCCTCAGCCATTTGCTAATAAAAGCAAGCTGCTCGGGGCGGGGCGACAAAAAACATTGTGGCTGCTGCCCGCTTACCTCAACCACAGCAATATTCTTTTAGGAATTCTGGCTCCATGTTTTCTAAACAAATCACCGACTCAAAAACCTACCAGTGGTTTGAGGAACGCCTGGAAATTCAGGCGCTCGCCGACGACATCACCACTAAGTACGTACCCCCCCACGTCAATATCTTCTACTGCTTGGGCGGAATTACCTTAGTTTGCTTTTTGATCCAATTTGCCACCGGCTTCGCCATGACTTTCTATTACCGTCCAACGGTAGCAGAAGCGTTTTCTTCAGTGCAATACCTGATGAATGAGGTCAACTTCGGCTGGCTGATCCGCTCCATCCACCGCTGGTCTGCCAGCATGATGGTACTGATGATGATTCTGCACACTTTCCGGGTTTACCTGACCGGCGGCTTCAAAAAGCCCCGCGAATTAACCTGGGTGACAGGAGTAATCTTGGCAGTCCTCACCGTTTCTTTCGGTGTGACAGGCTACTCGCTGCCTTGGGATCAAGTCGGTTACTGGGCCGTTAAAATCGTTTCCGGTGTCCCCGAAGCCATCCCGGTTGTCGGTTCTTTGCTGGTAGAACTTCTACGCGGCGGTGTCAGCGTCGGTCAAGGCACTTTGACTCGCTACTACAGCTTGCACACTTTCGTGCTGCCTTGGCTGATTGTAGTCTTCATGCTGGCTCACTTCTTGATGATTCGCAAGCAAGGCATTTCGGGCCCGTTGTAAGTTTTGAGTTGTAGGGGCGATATTTTTTTGCCCCCTGCGGAATTTTGGGTTGAAAATTCAGAATTCATCACTCATGATATTTATTGACAGCCCGATCGCGCCGCTGATTCAGACTAACGAATACAGCAAGATGCCAAGCCCGGGTAAAAATAAAAGGAGAACACTCTTACTATGTCTATTCTCAAAAAACCAGATTTGAGCGATCCGGCGTTACGCGCTAAGCTCGCTAAGGGCATGGGTCACAACTATTACGGCGAACCAGCTTGGCCCAATGACTTGCTCTATGTTTTCCCTATAGTCATCATGGGAACAATTTCTCTGTGCGTGGGTTTGGCCGTACTAGACCCGGCTTTGGTTGGCGAACCTGCTAATCCTTTTGCTACTCCACTGGAAATTCTGCCGGAATGGTATTTGTGGCCGGTGTTCCAACTCCTGCGCGTTTTACCTAACAAATTGTTGGGTATTGCTTGCATGGCAGGTGTTCCCGTTGGCTTGATTTTGATTCCGTTCATCGAGAGCGTTAACAAGTTTCAAAATCCGTTCCGCCGCCCTGTTGCTACTACAGTCTTCCTGTTGGGAACTGCGGTAACTCTGTGGTTGGGTATTGGTGCTATTTTCCCGATCGACAAATCTTTCACGCTGGGTCTTTTCTAAGATTTAAGCTTGCTTGATTTTGACGCCTGCGGGTTTCCTGTAAAGTGCTTTTGTACTGCTGGGAAACTTTAGCGGGCGTCATTTTATTTTGGATTTTCGATTTTAGATGGGGGCTTTTTAGCTCTAAAATTTAATAATTCTCAGTAATTAATTCTCTAATTTTATTCAACCGCATCAGTATACAGAATCATCAAATATACAGCGTATTCCTGGTTTATGAAGTACACACTCCTAACCGGGTTTCTTTACAGTTCTCGCATCATTACTGATTCTGTTCTGTGAAACCCGGTTTCTCGCTCTCTACATCTACATGGAATATGCTGTATCTAATACCAAATCCGGGTAACAAAGAATTTCAAAGGTGGTAAGCTGTTGTGCATCCCAATTGTGTATGGTAATTGAGGGGGAGAGGGGGAGAGGGGGACAAGATTTTTGATGGAGCGTCGAAATATACAATTTAAATGCACAACAGCTTACAAGCCCCCGGATCGATCCGTGGAATCAATCCAAAATCTAAAATCTCAAATCTAAAATCAAATGACCCGCCGGATCGATCGCCAAACCAACCCGAATAGAAGTATCGCGCGTGGGATTCCGTCTGTTTAGCTAAAAACAACAAAACCTCCTCAAAGAGAAGGTTTCATTACAATCGGAGCGGCGGGATTTGAACCCACGACCCCTACTACCCCAAAGTAGTGCGCTACCAAGCTGCGCTACGCCCCGACAGCTTTAACAGCATAGCATGAAATCTCAGAAAAAGTCAAAAAACTTTTAAAACTTTTGCAGCCTGCACCAAACCCGGCACCGCAGCCGCCAGCCAAAAACCCTCGCACCTGCGGCCAGCATTCAAAATCAACTGCACGCTGTAAGCTTCGGGATAGCCTTCTACCTCCAGCCACAACAAATCTGTTTCGGCTTCTATGGCGATTTTTTCCTCATCCATTAACTCAGAGGCCATTTGACTCATGGTGTCGGCTAACTGTCCCAACAATCGGCAAAAATCGTTTAACTCAGCCTCCGTGAGTTCGATCGCCCAACCCTCCCCAGCCACCAAACCCTGAAACTCCTCCGCCTCGGGGTTCCATCCCAAACGCCAGCCGCTACCAGTCTTAATTACACGTTCCACCATTGAAGGATTTTAGATTTTGGATTTTAGACATTGTTCGGCGGTTGAAACCGCTACTAGACAAACTTGCATCCGCCTCCGCAGACTAAGAAATAAAAGCGATGTTTAAGCTAGATTCGATCGGCAATAAAATACTAAGGTGTAAGCAATTTCGCATCTCCCGGCTGCGGCTGCGTGATTTCCGGCGAAGTCGATCGCCCTTGTGGTGTTTCGCGCGCCGCCGGTGTCCGCGATCCTGAACTCTGCGTAAAAACATCAACCAAAGCTTGAACCAAAGCATCCCGCTGAGTTCGATTTAAACTTTGAATAGCAGCGCGATCGCCTTCCATCGGATTTTTTCGCAAAACATCCTTTCCCGGATACACGTCTTCCACCAAATAATCGGGAGTCGCCCCCAGATAGTCAGCTAAACTCAACTTCCAATCTAAGCGGTAATTCGGCGGTCTTCCTTTAACAAAGACGTGATATCGAATCAAGCGGCCGACTAAAGTATTGTTTGGATCTACTTTTCCAGTTTCCTGAGAAATGTAGTTATTCTCGATCGGCAAATCTGGCAATTTTTCATACACAAACTTCCACGCATCTTGCGCCCTCACCTGCAGCGGCCCCGATTGTTGAGCAACCCGCACCGCCGGCGCAGACTCAGAACTCCGCCGCAGCATAGGTTCCAAAGCAGACATACTCAGTTCGCCCGATTCCAATACCCAACTCAAAAGCGTGAAAATCGCCACAATCAAAGTAACAAACAGAAAACTCAAGCCCAGCTTTAATTTCTTCTTCACGGTTTTGACAATTTCAAAAATAGAATAATTTCCTCAACTTACCTGCCAACATATCTCCTAGTTTCTAATTTTATGATTTGCGAAATCAACCCAGTTGGGAGAATCCCGATTTGAGAAAAATAGTTTCTTAGGAGTGCGATCGTCCCCCTCGCTTGTGTATATATTTCTAGAACCCTTGCGTACCTAAAATAAACGGATTTTTTACCTAGCGGGCCAATCTAGTTTGAGAAAGTTGTGAGTTTTGAGCGAACAAAAATTGCTGGCAATTCATCACTCAAAACTCACAACTTGCCAAGTCTAAATATCTCCGATAATTTCCGGCTGAGTCATTTCATCCGACATTTCAAATATCGCCCGCATTACAGGTTTCATCATTTGAGTGTCGTCATTGTCAAAATCTTCATAGCGGCGGCGTTTGGCGCGGTTCGCCACCTGCACCGTAATCCGATAGCGGTTGGATGCAGCACCGATCAACTCTTCTGCCCGACGGGTTAGCTGAGTTGAATCGAAGGTTGGACGCTTACTCATCGAAATTACCTAGTTTATCTAATGTTACATTCTAGTTTACTATGTCAAGATTCATAAATTACTAACTGAGTATCGCTTATGCAGGCAGCAACAGGCTATTCCTTTGGTCACTTGCATCGGGTAAATTCTCGTCCCCTCAAATTGGTTGCTTTCGGCGACAGTTTAATCTATGGTTTTGGCGACGGCGTAGGCGGTGGTTGGGTGGAAAGATTGCGGCGCCAGTGGATGTTACCGGAGAGTGCAGGCCACGTTTTATACAATTTGGGTGTTCGGGGCGATCGCACCTATCAAGTCTCCCAGCGGCTCGAAAACGAGTTTCGCCACCGTGGCGAACTGAGAAACCGCGTCCCGGATGCGATTATTCTTTCGGTAGGTCTCAACGATTCGGCGAGAGTGCAGTCGCCTACCGGGCGCAGCTACACTGAGTTTGAACATTTTAAAACTGTTTTGGATCATTTGTTAAACCTATCTCAACAACTTTGTCCGGTGATATTTGTCGGGATGGTGCCGGTGGATGAAAGTAAAATGCCTTTTCAAGATTGTTTGTATTACAGTCATGCTGACCAATATCGGTATAAAGAAGCAACGAAATTAGCTTGTGAGTTGCGGGGAATTCCCTATTTAGATATTTTTGATAAATGGGTAAATCGGGGCAGTGATTGGTGGCGATCGCGCTTGATTGCAGATGGGCTTCATCCGAATGCAGCGGGCTATCAATCTTTATTTGAAGATGTGACAAGTTGGGAACCGATCGCAAGTATTAGTCATTAGACAATAGTCACCCCTCATCATTAAAAATGAAGTAGGGTGCGTCAGCTAGCATTATTTTCGCTATAAACTAACAATCTCACAACTGACGCACGCCCGCAAAAAACGGTGCGTCAGATTCATACTTTTCGTGCACATTGAAAATCTCAAACGTGACGCACGCTACCACAAGAGTAAACATTGACCATCAAGTGAAACTTGATAAAATGCTCAGTAACCAGGTGGGTGTTGCAAACTACCAACCATTTTGTCGATCGCCTCTGCGATCGCCAACAACTCCATTTCACGCCACCGCTTACCAACAATTTGCATTCCAATCGGTAAACCATTTTGAGTTTGTCCAATTGGAATTACCACCGCAGGATGTCCACTAAGATTAAAGGGCATGGTATAAGATCCGTTTGCCACTGAATAAGGATAGGATCTGCCATCAATGTCAACGGCATTCCAAGCGGGACGGTGAGTAAACGCAGCGGTTGCGGCAACCGGACAAAGCCATACATCCCACGGTTCTAATGCCTCATCTATATGGGCAGTAAAGCGATCGCGCTGTGTGAGTACCTCGAAATATCTTTTCAAACTTGGATTCAATATCTCAGGTAGCAATCTGCTGAAATCTCCCAATTTTCGGAGTTCCTTGTCGCCTTGGGTGGCGGTGCGAAAGATTAACTCTAAACTACGACGCAGGTTATATCTATCCTGCGGTTGAGCGTAGATAGTGAGGTACATTGAGATCCGTCCGTAGAGATTCAATATTTGGGAAAGGTCAAAGTCTTTGGGAAGCCAGCGTTCGGTTTGGACACCTGCGTCAGAGAGTGTCTGCACGATCGACTCCATAGCTGCTCGAATTTCAGAAGCAACGGGAACTTCGGCCCATTCAGCAGTCCAAGCGATTTTGAGATGCTGCAAAGGCTTGCCAGAGGGTCGATCGAGCGGAACCGGCGGGACATCAGGGCGACGCAGATCCGCGCCTGCAATTAACGAAAAACATAGCCGGATGTCTTCGATTGATCGAGCAAAACACCCAACGGTCATCATTTGCCGAATAGACAGTGGCATTCCCGGCACTTCAGGAATCTGCCCTGCTGTAGAAATACGGCGATCTGTCGGCTTTAAACCATATATGCCACAGAAATGAGCAGGCTGACGCACCGAACCCCCGAAATCATTCCCCAAATCCAAGGGTGAAAGTCCTGCTGCGACAGCCGCGGCACTCCCCCCAGAACTGCCTCCAGGTGTGTAGTCAAGATGCCAAGGATTATTCACCCGTGGAAACAGAGAATTTATGCTTTGATAATCGGCAGCCAGTTCCGCCATGTTGGTTTTTCCCATAATGACAGCACCTGCTGCCCGCAATCTCGCAACAGCAGTTGCATCCTGTTGAGGCACATAATCTTTGAGGGGAATATAGCCTGCTGTGGTGCGGAGTCCGGCTGTTTCAAAAATGTCTTTAATCGTGATGGGAACGCCATGTAAAGCACCCCAGTTTTCTCCTCTGGCTAGGGCTTCATCGGCAAGTCTTGCTCTTGTACGAGCACTGTCTTCATCCAGGGTACAAATGGCGTTTAATTGCGAGTTGTGCTTTGCGATTTGAGTAAGGTAAGCGTCCAGAACTTCGACGGCAGAGACTTCGCGATCGCGAATCATTCGCGCTAGCTGATGGGCAGAGGCAAACGTCAGGCTACTCATAAGCAACAAACAGGTATTTCTCGATCGAGTCAATTATATTCGCTTTTAGTTAATATATAGCAATCCTTGCAGGAGTCGTAATTTTTTTACCCCACCCCAACCCTCCCCTTATTAAGGGGAGGGAGTAAGAAATTCACAAATGATTTAGGATTTATATAGTTAACTAATATCAAACGGCTTTGTTCCTAAATCCTGTTAATTGCAGACACCAGGTAGATAAGGGAGATAAGCAACATAAGGATTTTAAGGAATTTAAGCATTTTAAAATTCCCGACTCAAAATAAAAATATTTATTTTAAACGACCGTATCTTCCCCACACTAAAAATAAAAGCATTCAATAATGATTACATAAGTGAGGAAAAAAGCCATTTCGGGCAGAATCAATCAGCCTATCAAAAGCTTAGTTCTCCTCAATAAAAAAATTGTGTAAATTGGAGAATCAAAAAATGTCTGTATTACATCGCATCAAATCCGGTACATCTGTTTTATTAACCTTGGGAACCGTTGCCGGAACCGCAGCGCCGATGCTAGCTCCCGCGCCTGCTTTTGCTCAGACAGCTTTTTCGGATGTTAGTAATAACTATTGGGCAAAAGACTTTATCCAAGATTTGTCAGAAAGGGGCATTATCAAAGGTTTTCCCGATCGCACTTTCCGCCCGGATGCACCCGTAACGCGGGCTGAATTTGCGGCAATGATTCGTTCTGTCAACAAGGCAAAAACCCGCGCTGCTGTAAGGTTTGCCGATGTTCCGTCTAATTTTTGGGCAAGCGGGGCGATCGCCGAAGCATACGAAATGGGATGGATGTCTGGCTATCCCGGCAATGTTTTCAGGCCAATGCAGCAAATTCCTCGCGTGCAAGTTGTAGTCGCTTTAAATAACGGACTTGGCTATGAACCTACTTGCAATTTTCAAGATGTTCTCAGCTATTATAATGATGCGGATCAGATCCAAAGTTATGCTGTAAAAAGCGTTGCTGCTGCTACTGAAAAAGAGTTGGTTGTCAGCTATCCCAATCCTCAATCTCTCAAGCCAAACCAGTCAGCAACACGGGCTGAAGTAGCTGCTTTTATCTATCAAGCGTTAGTCAGTACCAATCAAGCAAGAGCAATTAATTCTCCTTACATTGCTAAGGCTGATATTGGCCAGAGTGTTGCTGTAAAAATTCCTAGCGGGGTGACTATTCCCATCGAGTATTCCAAAGGCAAGATTTTGCTAGGCCCCAATGACAAGTCTCCGATTACGCTGACTGTATCTTCGGATATCGCGGGGAATAATGGCAAAGTTTTGATACCCGAAGGGTCTAAAATTAGTGGCGAATTGCGATCGACTACTGCAGGCGTTCAGTTTGTGGCTCAAGAATTAAGTATCATCAACGGTAACAGAGTACCTTTGAATGCTACTTCGCAAGTGATTACTCGCAAAGAAACTGTGACTAAGGGCGTGAATGTTGGGAATTTGATTAAGAATACGGCGTTGGGTGCAGCAGCAGCGGCGGCGATTGCGGGAGTTACGGGCGATCGGGCGATCGCAACTGAAGAGGTGCTAGGCGGTGCGGGAATCGGGACTTTAATCGGGGTATTTTTGGGTAAAGATAAAGTCGATTTGTATGCTGTTAATCCCGACACTGATTTAGATTTGCTGTTGAATTCAGACTTGGTAGTTACTGCTGCGAATACAGGCATTTGTAGCAATTGATAGAAGCAACAGTTAGCCCCGACGAGGTATTCAGAAACCGGGTTTCTTTGTAGATTTCTCATCACTCAATCAAAAAACTCGTATAAACCCGGTTTCTCGCCCCAACGCGATATTCAGAAACCGGGTTTCTTTGTAGATTTCTCGTCACTCAACCAAAAAACTCGTATAAGCCCGGTTTCTCGCCCCAACGCATAATTCCTGCAATCGTAACTTTCTACGGACATCCCAAACTTTCTCGCGTAGAAACTCCTGTCACAGGATTGACACCATCTGCAGTTTCGCACAGGATATTCACTTGATAAGCATCGATAATCGCGTCAGTAAAATCAGCGCCGGAAATTGCAGCATCAAAAAACCGAGTTCGTGTCATAATTGCTTCGGTGAAATTAGTATTCGTCAAATTCGCGCCGTCAAATGTAACTCTATCTGCTAAAGAACCGGAGAGATTAGCACCTGACAAGTTGGCATTTAGTAAAACTCCTTTAGTCAAAATCGCATTGCTTAAATCAGCGCCTTGAAAGTTGGTTCTCCGCATTTCAGAAGCGACGAATGTTCCCCCCGCTAAATCCGAGTTGGAAAAATCGCGATCGGACAAATCAATATTTGTGTAATTAATATTAAGTTTCGGCAGCGCCAATGCAGGAGTAGCACTCAGCAGCACCCATCCCACAGCCAACATTAAACTTAAAAACAGGCTCAGGAAAATTCGGGATACACTTTTCATAATGATCGGAATTGGGAATTGTTGACTGTTAACTGTTGACTGTTGACTGTTAACTGTTGACTGTTGGTTCTAATGACTACTGACTACTGCCAACTGCCAACTAACTACCGCCAACTGCCAACTGACTACTGACTAATTAAAATCGCTTTACCCAATCTTCGCCGACGCGAAGTGTCAAATCAGAATCTATTTCACCAGTAGAAGATGCTTCTATTTTACCGTCGCCTAGCACTTTTTGCAGTTGATTTGCTGCGGCTAAATCTCCTTTCTGGACAATAATTTGACTTTGACGCTGCTTGTCGGGCCAATCTTTGACTACAGATACATTAGAAAAACCATTTTTTCGGAGAAATTCAGCGACGCTTTTGGCGGCTGTCGGTTTGCTAGAAGCGTTTTGGACGGAGATTTTAAGGTTGGTGGGGAAAACTGACTCGCTGGAATTGGGAAATTGCCCTTGGGCAAAATCTGGCACTACTTGCTGGAAATATTGTGTCATAATGCGATCGCGCCCAGCAGCATCTAAAATCCAATAACTCCTCAAATCCCCTTGTCCTGAGCTAGAACGTCCGGGTAACATCACCATCTTAAAATTATCTCGCTCCAATTGCAAACCAAAACTTGTCAGCGTCAAAATTTCCTCAAAATTTAGATTTGTATCCACATATTTTTGCATCAATCGTACAATTTCCGGCAAACGCACCAATACAGAAGGACTTTTGAGGCTGTTGAGAATAGCTTGAATTAAAGATTGTTGTCGCTGAATGCGGCCGATATCTCCTAAACCGTCGTTGCGAAATCGAGCAAATTGTTCTGCTTGTTCTCCGTTGAGAATTTGCCATCCCTGTGCTAAGTTTATTTTTAACTTTTGGGTCGTATCTGTATAGGACATCGCCCGAGGTACAAATACCTCAACTCCTCCTAACAAATCGACTAATTCCCGAAACGCACCGTTGCTGACTCGCACGTATCTTTCTATTGTCACATTGTTCAAGATAGTGCTAACCAATCGCGTCGCCAAAGCCGCTCCTCCTCTAGCATTAGCTTCGTTAATTTTGCTAAAACGAATTCCGGGAATTTGGACTTTAGTATCTCGCGGAACTGAAACCAAACTAATAGATTTATCTCTAGGGTCGAGGTGAAATACAAGTATTGTATCGCTGCGACCTTCAAAAATTTTAGGTGAATTTGCAGCGGTTTCTGGTACGCGGTCAATTCCCATAATCAAGATATTAACAGGCCGCGACAGGCGGTATCCAGAAGAGTTGGATGATTTGTAATTAAAGCCCGCAGCATCTAGGACTCTACTAATAAATTGCGGTTCCACGGGGGCGAAAAGGGCGGTCATTGCTCCGATTCCTGCGGAGATGGCTGCCGTGAAAATCAGCAAAAGTGTCCAAAATACATACAGGACTATTTTAGGCTTTTTTCGAGTTTCGCGATCGACTGGTTTAACAAAGTTTCGTTTAAAAATCGACAAGTTTTTCATGGACTTGCTGTTAATTATTGCAGTTTTTCAGCTTTGCAGTAAAACTTGGGCGGTGCTTCTGGAAAGTATTTTAACAAAGCCGGACACAGCCAGCCTTCAAGATTTTTCGATTCCCACCGATACCAGTTGCCGCCGTATTCTGTTTTAAACCACAGCATTTCTGCTTGATATCCGGGAAATGGATTGGCTGAAAATAAGAGTCGGAAACCTCCATCGGCATTGGGAATGTCTGCGACGAGTGCTTCAATCCTTTCGGGTACGCCCTGAACAAACGGTTCTCGAACAAGTTCGACTTGCTCGTCGTCAAAAACCCAGGTGTACTGTTCGCGATAGGGATAAATTACCATCATCGCATTTGACATTAAATTCTCCTTTTTTCATTTCGTTTGTTTGGGCTGGGGAAATGCAAGTTTTGCTATATTATATTCCAATACGCTTGGCTTAACAGTTTGTATCGCCAGGATATCCCATTCTCATCCCTTTTAAAAAGCGATTAAATTATCTAGTTTCATCAGTTTCTGTACGCTTGAAATCTGCGGTTAACCCATCACTTGTCAACTCAACCAGCGCCTTAGCCAAATACTCATACTGCGCCAAAGTATTGTAAAATTGAGCGGAAATCCTTACCAACCGCTTGCTAGAATCGGGCCAAGGAATCACTGGAACTTCAATTTTGAAAATCTGCCATAGCGCCTCTTGCAAAGGTGGAATTCCTCCTTTTGCAACCGCATCAGATTTTTCATCAGCCAGCGGTACAACTGCCATTGAACCTACCATTTCATCGGGACAAGGTAGTGGCAAATCTAATTTATCTGCCAATATTTTTCTTCCAGCTAACGCTAAAGTATGATTTTTTGCCATCAATTCTGGCCAGCCACCCTTCAACAAAGAACCCATAAAATCAATAGCTACGGGTACGCACAAATAGGGACTCGGATCGACTGTTCCCATCCAGTCAAATTCTAATTGAAAGCGCGATTTATCAGTGCGCGGCGAGTTAGCGCCGTGACTGATAGTAGTGGGGCGAATGGTATTTTGCTTGTCGCGCCGCACGTACAAAAAGGCAGCACCTTTCGGCGCGCACAGCCATTTGTGGCAATTTCCCGTGTAGTAAGTTGCGCCCATTTCTGCTAAATTGAGCGCTACCATTCCCGGCGCGTGTGCTCCGTCTACCAATACATCTACGCCGCGATTTTCTAACTCGCCGACTAACTGTTTGATGGGAAATATTAAGCCAGTTTGGCTGACTATGTGGTCTAATAAGGCAATTTTTGTTTTAGCAGAAATGCACTTAATTATTGCTTCAATAATTTGTTCGGGCGATTCAATGGGAAATGGAATTTCTGCTACTATTACTTTAGCACCTGTACGCTCTGCTATAAAATCAAGTGTGTTGCGGCAGGCGTTGTATTCCTGATTTGTGGTTAGCAATTCGTCGCCCGGAACAAAAGTGAGCGATCGCAAAACTGCATTTATTCCCGTTGTAGCATTCGGCACAAAGGCTAAATCTTCTTCATCCGCGCCGATAAATGCGGCTAACTGATTTCTGGCATTATCTAACAGCGGTTCAAATTCTCGCATTAAAAAGCGCAAAGGTTCTCTTTCGAGTTGTTCTCTGAAACTAATTTGCGCTTCGAGTACGGGAATCGGACAAGCCCCAAAGGAGCCGTGATTGAGAAATGTTATATTGCGATCGAGTAACCAATATTCGTTAATCATTTAATTAGTCAATAGTCAGTTGGCAGTTGGCAGTTGGTAGTTGGCAGTTGGCAGTTGGCAGTAGTTTAGTTGGCAGTTGGCAGTTGGCAGTTGGCAGTAGTTAGTTGGCATTAGTCAGTAGTCATTAGAACCAACAGTCAACAGTCAACAGTTAACAGTCAACAGTCAACAGCCAACAGTCAACAGTCAACGGCTACCTATTTTATCTTTTAATTGCTCAAACTCTTCTAATGTGTTGCAATTCGATAACATTATTGCTTCTCGTTCCCCTACAGGTAGAGGGATTGCTTGGATTTGATTTAACCATTTTTGAAAGGAACGTCCCCCTTTTTCAATAAAACTTTGCAAACTGGCGAGAGATTGTTGGCGGTAGAATCCGCACAAAGGTTCCCAGCGCGAGTTTTGATAAGGGACAATTGCTAGGGTTGATTGGGGAATAGCTGTTAGCTGACTCGCCCAATTTTGAATAATTTGGGGTTCTAATAAGGGCAAATCGCAAGCTAATAGTAAAATCCAGTCGGCGGGAATTTCTGTCAATCCCTGAGTCAATGCAACTAAGGGCCCGGAGCCCGGATTGTACTCTAGCAGAAATTGGGATTGTTCGGTTAAGGTCGATCGATAGCGATCGGGCCAAGCAGTCAAAACATACACTTGTGGCGTTACGGATGCTGCCACCTCCAGCGCCCGCTGCAACAGGCTTTTACCCTCAATTTCCAGCAAAGCTTTATCCGTCCCCATCCGCGAACTTTGACCGCCTGCGAGTACAATTACAGCAATTTGATGGTTAGTCATTAGTCATTAGTCATTAGTCAGTAGTCATTAGTCATTAGTCAACCGTTAACTGTTAACAGTCATTAGCACAAAACCTCATGATTCATTCTCAAATTAAAGCACAAATTGCTTTGCTCACTTCCTCAATTTTTTGCATAACTTGACCGCTGCTCAATAAAGTTTCTGCTTCAATCAAACCCGAGTTTATATCTAAACAAACCCCGCTGCGCCACAGATAAAAGCCGCCATTCCAGATAGCTGACTGCATCAATTCTGAGGGTTTGCCTAGCAACACTTCCTGGATTTGTTTGAGTAAGTCTTCCTCGGATTCAAAGGCGGGATTTGTGTTGCTGAAACCGTAATCTCCGTGGGCCAAAAGCACTCGCTCAAACTCAGTATCCGGCCTAGCAATGCCGATAATTGCAGTACGATCGCGCGGCAAGTCGCAGCTTCCCTCCAATCCTTTGACTGTGGTATAATTTTTTACACCCCGCAATTCAAAGGCTTTTTGAAACATACCTTCTGTCGGCGGGTGGACGTAGCCGGAGATGACGTTAACATCGCCGGCGCAGGGACACCACATCAACTCCATTGTCGAAAAAGGCGGCCTTTTGCCGATTTCGCGGCGGTAGGGAACTAAAGCGGTGGCTTGAGGAAAATGCTTGGGAAGGTAAACAAAACCTAAACCGGTACTGTCAAAAACTTGCTGGACTTTTTCTAAACTAAGTTTTGTCCAGTCTACTCCCAAACCGCGCCAAATTTCAATCAGGGGAATGCCTTCTTTGGTTGGCATGACATCGCCGCCGTGCATGACGCTTGGCACGCCAGAGGCGGCTAAAATTAGGGCGGTTATGGGGCTAATTGGAGCGGTGCGCGATCGCCCGTCGTAAGCTACACCAAACACGGCGACGCTAGAAACTGTAAACCCTTTTTCTCGGTTTGGGGGGGCAAGCATGGGCCCGAATTCTTCATAGGCATCTAGCATTCCGGCTAATTCTTCGCCGGTGGGCCGTTTGATGCGGTGGGAAATCATAAAAGCTCCGATTTGAGCTGGTGTTGCTTCTTGCAGCAGCATCATCCGCGTGGCTGCTGCTGCTTCCTGGCGAGTTAAGTTTTCTCCTGTGTGTATTCCGCTGCCAATTTTTCGCAGCAATTCTCTAAATTGGTCACTCATAATTCTTGTAGTTGGTTATTGGTTATTGGTTGTTGGTTATTGGTTGTTGGTTATTTGTTATTGGTTATTGGTTATTTGTTATTGGTTATTGGTTATTTGTTATTAGAAAGAGAAGAGACAACAGTCAACAGTCAACAGTCAACAAAAAACCTGATAACTCGCGAATTAATTCCCTAATTTTCCGAGCTTGATGACATCTAATGGTGGCACAAATTCGCGTACTAGATTCCAGAAATGGGCGATCGGCGGAATTTGCATTCGATCGTGAGTTGTCACCAATACCACTTCGCGAGTCCAAGCTGGATCGATCGCCGATTGTCCGTTACCGAAGCCCTCGAAGAGGATCGTCGAAACTTGGGGATTTGCACTTTGTTTGGCGACGATGGGCCGAATTGCTAAAGTGCGATCGCCCTGGGCCTCAATCAAAGCTGAATGTGGTAGCAAAGCAATCAATTCTCCCTGTCGCACCACACCCCGAAAAGCATCGAGAGTGTTGAGTTCCAAAACAGCATGAAGTTTAGCGCCGATGCGTTCAAATTGTTCTTGCACCATCCGCTGCATTCCGTACCCGTCCTTAAACACCACTTGCGGGTAACAAATCAATTCCGGCCAAGGTACTCGATCGTACACGGCCAGGGGATGATTTGCCGCCATCAATACCTCGATCGGCTCATTGTAGAGTACCTCAACCAACATTTCTGGAGCTTGAGTAAAATAACGGTTGTTCATCACCACCGCGATGTCCACCAAACCGTCTTTGAGAACTTTCAGAGCTCGATCGCTCCCCAGCGCAGTCACCCGCAACTGCACTTCAGGATAATCGCGACAAAACCTTTGCAGCACAGGCGGCAAATAAGCAGCACAAACCGAATGAATCGCAGCCACGCACAGTTCCGGCTGCTTTCCCGCCAGCAAATCCGCCAATTCGACCGCAGCATTTCGCCAAGTCTGACAGATTTTGCGAGCGTGAGGCAACAGGCGTTCCCCTCCCACAGTCAGCTTCGCGCTTCCCGCACGGTGAAACAGCGACAAACCCACTTCCGCTTCGAGTCCCTGCACTTGACGGCTAATAGTCGATTGAGTCACGCCGCACTTCCGGGCCGCTTGCTGAAAGCTCCCGGTTTCAGCAACCGAAAGAAATGCTTGAAGCTGCTCTAAGCGCATGGATGTTTAATTCTAGATGGTTTCAGACATTTTCCTCGAACGATCGTAAGTAACGTTAACCGATTTAGTTGAAGAATTTAGTAGAATTTGATACAGTACAGATTAGTTTTGATGCTGACAGACGCGGAGATGCTCGTTTTTACGAACCAACTTGCTGGGGCAGGATTTCGGAGCGTCCGAGTAAATGTCGCTTCTCCAATGTTGAAGGGATTTCTGAATCTGCCAACTTATCAACAAACCGATTAAATTTCGATAAATTTAGAGAATTTTGCCAGTTGATAGCTCAAGATTTTTAATAAAATTAGCAGTCGCCATCGCTCGCTTGCGTTAAGCTGCGGGATTTTTTGTTGAATTTCGATCTCAAAAGATAGCATTTAATTTGATAATTAATGGAGCATTATAGTACCTGAGTTTCCCTATAATTGTCAATAAATGTCCGAAGATTGGCGCACGGTTAAAACCTGCAATGAACTTTTATCCCGGCTGAAAGTGACTGTTATTTTCTGTTTCTTTGTGTATAAACTAGGAATTAGCGGGTCAGCAACACAAGTGCAAGTACGATCGCACGCACGGGAAAGCCGAAATGCTGCAATTTCTTCTTAAAATTATGTCATTTAACCACAATTTTATTTCCCAAGGTGGATTAGAAGAGTGGCCACCGCAGTTAATGGGACTGCACGCGGTCAGCGATTTGTTAATTTCCTTGGCTGATTACTCAATTCCAGCGATTCTGACATACTTTGCCTGGAAGCAGCGCAAATTGCCTTTGAGCAGGGGGTTTCTGTTATTGGGAGCCTGGTTTTTCTGCCGGGGCACAACTCATCTGATGCAAGTTTGGATGCTGGTGCATCCCAGCTACTGGCCCTCAAGTTTCCTCGCCGCCATTACGGCTGTGATTTCTTTGTGGGCTGTGGCGGAACTGATGCCATCGCTTTCTCAACAATTCTTGGCTTTGGACGGTTTGGCTTTTTTCTCGGCAAATACAGCGCCGGAAACTCAAAAGCTCGATCGAGATCCTGCTGTGATGGCCATTAAAAATTCCGCCGCCTCCCCCCCAAACGAACTTCAGCAAATTAACCAGCAATTGCTCGCAGAAATAGCGCAGCGCGAGCGAGTCGAGCAACTTCTACTCGATACTGTAAGCAAGCTACAAGAAAGTGAAGAACGCTTCCGCGTTTTTCAGGAATTATCTATAGATGGATTTAACGTGTTCCGCAGCCTTCGCGACGAATCTAAAATTGTAGATTTTGAATGGGAATACGTCAATCCCGCAGCGGCAAGAATTCAGCACATGACTCCTGAAGAATTAATCGGAAAGCGATTGCTGGAAGTGCTACCCGGTCATAAAGAGCGCAATTTGTTCGACCGTTACGTGGAAGTTGTAGAAACAGGAACTCCCCTAGATACCGAGATTTATTACAACAGCGAAGGCATTGTCGGCTGGTTTCGGATTGTGACGGTTAAATTGGGCGACGGTATAGCGATTTCTTTTAGCGATATTACTGAGCGCAAGCAAGTAGAAGCATCTTTGGGCGACGCGATGCAAAAACTAACTTCTCATTTTGAAAATACACCCCTAGCTGTGATTGAGTGGGATGAAAATTGTCGCATCAGCGGGTGGTCGCCGGCTGCCGAAAAGATTTTTGGGTGGAAGAAAAGAGAAGTTTTAGGCAAGCATTTTAGCGAATGGAATTTTATTGGGTATGGCGATTTTGAAGATGTACAATCGGCAATTGATAGTTTAAAAAACCCACAGACTCGCTGCAATGTAGTTCGCAACAGCAATTATAATAAGGGCGGTTCGTTGCTCCACTGCGAGTGGTACAATTCGGCTTTTTACAGCGATTCTGGACAGTTGATATCGTTGCTGTCTCTGGTTTTGGACGTGACGGAACGCTTTAATTTTGTGGAAGTGCTGCGACAGTCTGAAGAGCGGTTTCGGATTGCGGCAAAAAGTGCTAGCGATTTGATTTACGAATGGGATATCGATACGGGTATCGTGCTGTGGTTCGGTGAGATAGACGGACATTTGGAGTACGAAAAAGGCGGATTTCCGAGGACGAGAGCAGCTTGGAACAGTATCTTGCATTCGGAAGACCGAGATCGAGTCCTGGCTGCACTCGATCGATATTTGAGCGCGCCAGACTGTTCTGCTGCCCCATTTTTTGAGGAATACCGCGTTCAGAACCAAGGTGGCGGCTGGCTGCACTGGATCGATCGCGGCATGGCAGTGCTTGACTCTCAAGGCAATCCCTACAAATTGATCGGGGCGATCGGCGACATCAGCGATCGCAAACAAGCCGAAGCACAGCGGAATCTCGCCTTGGCGCGGGAACAAGTAGCCCGCCGCCAAACAGAAGCCAGCGAACAGTTGTACCGCGCCCTCGCTGAAGCCATCCCGCAAATAGTTTGGACTGCTTTACCCGACGGCGCGATCGATTATTGCAACCAGGGCTGGTTTGAATATAGCGGCATGACGCTGGAGGAAACTAAAGGCTGGGGGTGGCAGCCAATTTTGCATCCAGATGACTTGGAACACACCCTAGAACGCTGGAATAACTCGGTACAGACTGGGGAGACTTATGAGGTGGAATACCGCTTTAAACGGGCATCTGACGGGGCTTACCGCTGGCATCTGTGTCGGGCATTGCCCGTGCGGGATGCTGAGGGGAAAATCATCAAGTGGTTCGGGACTTGTACGGATATTGACGATCGCCAGCGAGCGGCCCAAACAGCCGATTTCCGCGCCCGAGCCTTGGCTTTGCTGTCCTCGGCTTCCTTAGATTACCAGCAGGCGCTGCAAGGTCTGGCAGATTTAGCAGTGCCGGAGTTGGGGGATTGGTGCTGCGTGCATTTAATCGAACCCGACGGCTCGCTCCGCTTGCAAGCAGTTGCTCACTCCGATCCGAACAAAGTCGCCCTGCTGTGGCAAATCGACCAGCGCTTGCCGGTAGACCCCCACGGAAGGCACGGAGTGGCAAAGGTGCTGCGGACTGGGGAGGGGAAACTTTACCCAGAAATACCGAATTGGGCGCTCGAAGCGGTGGTACCGGACAGGGAATTGCTGTTGGTGCTGTGTTCCCATAGCCCGCTATCGGCAATCTGCGTGCCGCTGATGGCTCGCGGGCGGACGCTGGGAGCGATTTCGCTGCTGTGCGGAGAGTCTGGCCGCCGCTGCGAGCACGCCGATTTGGTTTTACTGTCGGATTTGGCGCGGGATGCGGCGGTGGCGATCGACAATGCGCGGCTTTACCGGGAAGCTTCCGAGACCAACCGGATTAAAGACGAGTTTTTGGCAACGCTTTCCCACGAGTTGCGGACTCCTCTCAACGCGGTGGTGGGCTGGTCTCAGATGCTGCGACAGCGCAAGTTGAGTCCCGAAAAAACGGCTGTGGCTTTGGAGACGATCGAGCGAAACGGGCGGTTGCAGACTCAGATGATTGAGGATTTGCTGGACGTTTCCCGGATTGTCAGCGGTAAAGTGTGTTTGAAGCTGTCCCCGGTGAATTTGGTTGGGACTGTAGAAACGGCCGTCAAGGCCCTGATTCCTGATGCTGAAGTTCGCGGAGTTGAATTGGTGAGTTATTACGGCGAAGGAGTGAGTACCTTGAGGGGCGATGCTGCTCGTTTGCAGCAGGTGGTGTGGAATTTGCTCTCGAATGCGATTAAGTTTACGCCGCGGGGAGGTCGCATAGAAATCAGGGTCTGGGATGACGGGGAATCGCGATCGGCTGGTGATGCCATTTTGTCTGTGTCTCCGGTTCACTCTGTGACGATCGCCGTCACCGATACCGGAATTGGCATCAGCAAGGAGTTTTTACCGTTTGTGTTCGATCGCTTCCGCCAAGCTGACAGCAGTTCTACGCGCAATTACGGCGGGCTGGGACTGGGATTGGCGATCGTCCGCCATCTTGTGGAACTCCACGGCGGCACTATCTGGGTCGAAAGTCCCGGCCTAGGACTAGGCTCGACTTTTGGGGTGCGATTGCCAATTTAGTCATTTGTTAGTTGTTAGTTGTTAGTTGTTAGTTGTTAGTCAACAGTCAACAGTCAACAGTCAACAGTCAATAAGACTAATTCTCCTACCATTCTTGCAGGGCGATCGCAATTCCCTCTCTCAATCCCGGTTCCAGACTCTCTTGTTTAACTAAACTTTCTAATTGCTGCCGAACCTCCGCCGCACCAAGCCGTTTGAGTGCTGCAGCGCCGTGCAGCCTGACGCTATTATCGCCGTCGGCTAACAATTGAATCAGCGCGTTTAGCGCTCTAATATCACCTAATTGTCCTAACGCTAAAGCTAAAGATTGTTTGATTTCGGGAGGCTGCACCGCCGGATGATTCCCCTCCAGCAAACCGATCGCAATTTCAGCAGCTTTAACTTTTAACTCCGGCTTTGACCCTCGCCCTAAAACAGCGGCAATTTCTTGACAAACAGCAGGATTAATGTTATTTATCTGCCAGGATTCGCTGGCATTTAGCATTCGATCGCTATTTGTGAATTCGCTTGGTTGTGCGTTAAAAAGCGATCGCCCAATCAGCGCAGTTTGCAAATATTCTAAAGCAACAGCAGTTTCGCTCCAGCCTAGGGCGCGCACAGTTTCGATTTGCAATTCCAGGGGAGTTGCGGGGTTTCGCAGGAATTCAAATAAACTGTACGCTGCAGCATCGGTTTTCAGTCGCCCGATCGCGATCGCCGCTTGTTGGGACACTTCAAATCGGATGTCCCAAAGCAAAGGTTTGAGCAAATTAACTAAATCTAATTCTGCATCTAAATAAGCGCGAACTCCCAGAGCTCTCACGGCTTCTTTTCTGACTGATGTCGCCACATCTTTGAGTGCTTCTACCAGTACCGGCGGGATGCGGGAGTCGTGAAAACTACTCAAAGCCTCGATCGCAGCCAGCCGCACCGCAATTCTAGAGTCTTTGACTACACTCAACAGCGGGGCGATCGCTTCGGGGCGGCGAATTTGGGCGAGGGCTGCTGTGGCAAACTGTCGCGAGTCTTCCTGCTGCAATAGAGTTGCTAGGGATTCTATAGCTGTCGGGCCGAAATTGGCGAGGGTTTGGGCCGCGATTTGGCTCAATTCTTCGTCGGAATTTTTGACTAATTGTACTAAAGCTGCAATCACTTCCGGGCGCTCGAACTTTCCGAGAATGCGGGCGGCAAACCACCTGGGTTCGGTGTCTGCGTCTTCGTCTTCGATCGTGGCAATTAAAGGTGCGATCGCGCCATTTCCCAGATTTGGCAATACTTTAGCAATTTCCCAGCGGTCTTGAAAATCCCCCCATTCCAAGGTTTGTATTGCTAAACTTACAGCTTGTTCTAAAAATATTTTTTCCTGTGGCTGGCTGCGGTTGGCTGTCACTTGCTGCAAGCATTCGACTACAATAGGCCAGTTTTGGCGATCGGCAGCGGCTTGCGCTTGTTCCAAAATATGAGACATAAATTTAATTTAGCTTCAAGAAGGTAGATGACAGCTAGCCCAGAAGCGCGATCGTCTCCCGCAATCTGTTGCTACAATTATCAATTATTTTAGATTGATGTCAATCCCTCACCAATGGTAAAATACAATTAAAACATTAAATCAATCCATTTAAATCATCAATTTGTCATATTTTTTCAACAAAAGGATTAATTCCTACTTAAATAAAAATAGAGCTAATAAATCCCAATTAAATAAAGCCATTTCTTCCTTCGGTTCGCAGTGCGGACTCAACTCCGCACTACGAACCGTGACATAATTAATTTTTTTACCCAACTCTTAGCCCATTTTTCCATGAAAAAAGCTCTCCTTTTAGTAAACCAGCACTCCCGAAAAGGGAAAAAACTATTATCTCAAGCCACTGCCAAATTAGAAGCACTTGGTTTTGAATTAATAGTAAAATCAACCGACAGCGCCAGCGAAATTTCCGACACAATTCGGAAGCAAAAAAATCAAGTCGAATTAGTCATCATCGGTGGTGGCGATGGCACACTTAACTGCGCCATCGAAGGTTTGATGGACACTAAATTACCCTTGGGTATTTTGCCGATGGGAACAGCTAACGATTTAGCCCGCACTCTCGGAATTCCTACCAATTTATCCGCAGCTATTCAAGTAATTGCCAGCGGTAAAATTCGGCTTATAGACATAGGCTGGGTAAACCAACAGCATTTTTTTAATGTAGCGAGTTTGGGATTGAGCGTCGAAATTACCCAGAGACTGACTAAAGATGTAAAGCAGCGCTGGGGAATTTTAGCTTATGCTTTTGCTGCTTTGCAGACAATTTTTAAATCGCGACCATTCAGAGCAGAAATCAAGGTCAATAACCAATCTTTTAATGTAAAAACAATTCAAATTGCCATAGGCAACGGCCGCTACTACGGCGGCGGCATGACAGTTGCCGAAGATGCCACCATCGACGACAAGCGACTAGACTTGTATAGTTTAGAGACACAACATTGGTGGGAAATCCTTGCTTTGCTGCCGGCAATGAGGCAAGGAAATCATACCACTTGGCCGAAGGTTCGCGCCTTGCACGCTCAAGAATTTGAGATTAATACTAGCAAACGCCGTTCGATTAATACCGACGGTGAAATCACCACTCACACGCCTGCAAAATTCCGAGTGATTCCCCAAGCTTTAGCAGTTATAGCTCCTGTATAAGTTTGTAGTGATATCAATTCCGGTTGCACTCATATATAACTGTTGACAGTTGACTGTTGACTGTTGACTGTTGACTCGAAAAACTGAATGGTTGATTGTTAACTGTTGACTCGATTTTATTATTCCGATGCAACCAGAAACGATATGAGGATTTTATTCCTCTGATTTTGACACAGACTCAAGTCCTCACTACAAACCGAATTACCATAATTAATAATCGCCTCCCGCGCCGTATTGCCACGCTTCAACTAATCGGTTAAAATAATATTGCTGTTGTGCAGATAAATTTTTAACCTGCGGTTCTACCGCTTTCCCCAATGGCTGCAATCCCGTATAAATTCCTAAATTTACATAATGAACCATCCAATCAAACAAATTAGCTATTCCCACCTGCGGAATGATTTTCATCACTAATCCGGGATGACTAATTGCTGTTTTAAACAGGGTTTTTGACAAAGCCGGAAATAACACAATATCCTGCAGAAACGGTTTGAGTACCGGTTCTCCCAACTCTTCCATTACCTGAAATACAGCAGCCAAAAGTTGATTGATTTGATTGGGCTCAATTTTTTGATTCATCGCAGCACTCATCGAACGCTGAAACAACCAGGTAACAGATAGATTGGGCTGGTACGGTTGCAAAAGTGCGAGGGATTTTTTGTCTAAACTCTCGCTTGTCAAAGCTTCGTCAATTCCGAGAGTCAATCGTTTGAGGTGGCGCACCATTGCCCCAAAACCGCCGAAGCTGAGGGGCGATTGGCTACCGCTGCTGTCTCCGACTGGAAGTATGCGATTCCAAGGCATTTTTAGAGGACTTTGACGATAGCAGGGAAAGAATCCGTAGAGTGCTCTTTGGAATTTTAACTGTTCGAGTTTGAGGTTTTGATATTGGGGCAGCAAGCGCAAATATTCTTCAAATAATGTTTCTAAACTGAATCTTTCTGTGTCAGCGTCTATGTAGGTAAATAAGTAAGTAGTGCGCCCGTCTCTGGCTGGAAATGCTTCCCAAAAGTATTGGCACTGATTTTGCATTGGGGTGAAGGATGCAAATATGTCGCCGGTTTCGTTTTTGGGGTATCCTTGGGCGCAAGTGCCGACTACTAAACATACTGCGTCGGGTTTTTTGCCTTGTCTGGCTTGGCGGACAATGGGGGAAAAATGTCCCATTGCATCTAAGAATAATCTGGTTTTAAATAAATTTTCGGCTGTCGGTGAATCTGTAATTGCCGATTCTACCGCGACTCCGTTCGGGTGAATTGTTGCTGTTTTAAATGGTGTGTTTTCAAATAGTTTGCCTCCGGCTTGGAGAAATTTTTGTTTGAGGGTTTCGAGGAGGTAAACTGGGTCTATTCCGATGTTTAGTACGTCGCGCACCCAAATGTCGGGGGTGTTGGCAAAGCTGATGCGGGCTGGGTTGTATTCGGTGGCTATTGCTTTGTCTATTTCAGCAGCAGTCAGCAAATTTAGTTCTAAGAATGCGTCTAATTCTTTGCGCGAAATGTTCCATTCTTGTTCGCGCCCTCGCAGGATGCCGCGTTCGAGTAGGGCTACTCGCCAACCCCGCACGGCTAAGGCTGTTCCGATGAGTATTCCTAGGGTTCCGCCGCCGATAACTATGTCGAAGTCGAGGGTTTCGAGGGGTTGTTGGTTGTGCTTGACTGCTTGGGGTGCTGGTGCGGTGTTTTGTTTGAGGTTGTTCCAGAGTCGATCGACCTTTTGCAGGCCTTCAAGGGCATTTCCGGGCACTTGGGAGAGGATTTGTTCGGTGAGGGACATCGGGTTTTAAGATTGAAGAGCGGTGGATTTTCTATAATTTAGCTTAGATCGATATTTCGGAGAGTTTTAGGGCTGATGTGGGGTAAAAAAACCGGTTTATAGGAGTTTTGGGCTTAACGATAAATCACGCCAGAAACCAGGTTTCTGATAAGTAGGATGCGTCAGCTACGACTATTTCGGCGACAAACCAACAATCTCATGCTGACGCACGCCCCGAATTAAATCAAGGGTGCGTCAGCATGAGACTTTTTCGCCACGATTATTAAGATGTCAAAAATGACGCACCCTACGATTTTTGTTCCGGTTCAATCAGCGGTGCTTAATTCTTCTACTTGCAGTCGATCGCACAAAATTGGTTCGCACGCCACACCACCAGTCTCTGCAGCTGTCCAAATTTCTAATTTAGCTTCCGGTACCGCTTCAAACAAAAAACGTTCTCCCGGAAACACCGTTCGCTCAAAATGCCAATTAGGAATATTTGTAATTCGAGCAATTTGCACTTGGCTAGTATTGTTAAGATACCAACACAAAATGCGCGTATTCTGTTCGGAAATTACCTCATTCATTGTCAAATTCATTTGTTTTACTTGTTTGTGAAATTGTGTAATCCATCGGCTGCTAGCCCGATCTTAATATAACATATTACAATAAAAAATAGACATACTTTGGGTATATTAATAAATACCTCTGCAGGAAAAATTGCTCTTTTCTACGTGTTCCCAAGAAGGTGCAAAAGGCGACATTGCTAAGGTGCAAGATTTCCATCCTCCCCTCACGGGTGCATTCAACAATTGACAGTGACCAACCGATCCTCTTGGATCTTTGTAGTAACAGCAAAAAGCGCATTTAGAAATAGAAGTGCAGGGCGGAGCGCTAGTTACAAGAATGGATTCGCTGTGAAGGTTGTTGCGTTTGAGAGTTAGAGTTTCCATCGATATCTTTTTCAAATCTTCAATCTCAAGTATGACAGCCGGATTTCAGTCGCTGCGTCTACCTCAAGGCTTAGTTCGATTTTAAGTTTTGTTTAGGGATCGATAGAAAACATATCTTTTTTGACGGAATAAAACTAGGGAGCAATTAATTTTTCTATAATTTTAATTTGCTGCCCTGGCTCGATCGCCCTCGGTTACTGTCTGAGGGAGTACACCTCAGACGCCAGTTAGTTATCCTTGCCTAGCTGGCTGAACAAATCGGCTAAAATTGTATTGGAAAATAAAAAACCTTCAGGATCGCTCAACCTCAAATTCCCTGAAAGCGGCAGTTTCGCGCCTTCGCCTAAAGTTGCGTCAAGCGGATCTATCCCGTAGGAAATAGCCCTATCGGCTGTCACGATTTCCACCCATCGCAGCCGCCAGTAGGGTTGCAAACAATCCCAAATTCGATCGACTGTTTGCTGCGTAAACTGTTGAGTCAGCGCCGAAAGGCTAACTCCTTCTGCTAAACGCAAGCCTAGCATCAGCGTTTCTAACAAAATGTCATTTTCTGAGACTTGAACATTTTGATCGACTGCTGGGTAAATATCCTGCGGGGTTTCCTCCCCTATTTTTGGGGTGGCTGCTGAAGCGATCGCACAGATCGATCGCACCCACTGATAATATTCTTGAGTTTTGCGAGGCCTTGTCAACCTCCGGCCTTCCACGTAACTCGCCGCCCCCATTCCCAAACCGTAATAAGGGCGATTTTCCCAATAAACGCGGTTGTGGCGGCACTGATAACCGGGCTTAGCGTAATTAGAAATTTCGTAATGTTCGTAGCCAGCCCCAGTCAAAATCGATCGCGCCAAACGGTACATTTCAGCAGCGGTTTCATCTGCCGGTAGCGGCTGCGCGCCTGCTTCAAAGTAGCGCCCAAAGGCCGTCCCAGGCTCAACAATTAAGTCGTAACTCGACAGGTGAGTCGGGCCAATTTCTACCGCCGATTTGAGGGAAGTTTCCCACTGTTCTAAAGTTTGGTGCGGCAGTCCCGAAATTAAATCTAAACTGAAATTGACAATCCCGGCCGATCGCACGATTTCTACTGCTTCAAAAATTTCTGCCACAGAGTGCGATCGCCCGCAAGCTTGCAGCAATTCATCCTGAAAAGCTTGCACTCCCAAACTAACTCGATTTACTCCCGCCGCTACATATCCCCGCAACTGTTCTAAATTAAAAGTACCAGGGTCTATTTCTATAGAAATTTCCGCCCCAGCAGCAATCCCAAATTTGCCGTCTAGAGTCTCTAAAATATGGCTCAACTGACTGACAGAAAGCAGCGAAGGTGTGCCGCCACCAAAAAAAACTGTTTTCAGAGATGCGCCTAAATTTGGAGTTGCTTGAATTTCTTGACACAGTGCGGCAACGTATTGCACGATTGTGCCGGAATTTTCGCCATTTTTGCGATCGCCCACCACAAAAACCGGAAAATCGCAGTAGTAACAGCGGCGGCGACAAAAAGGTACGTGCAGGTAAGCCGAACTCGGAATGCCGGAATTTGCCGCTTGGCCGCTTTTTTTGAATTCAAATGTTAAATAATCTGTAGTAGCGTTCATTACTCTCAAGCCACAATTGCCAGTTCAAATCTCAAGCTTTAATTAAAGCATCATGAATAATTATGTATATTATGACAGTTGGTCAGTAATAAAGGCCTGGGTTCGAGCGGCTATTTTAGTTGCACCTACTATCGGTGGCGATCGGCAGAAATTCCCGAATAGCCAGAGATTCCTGTATTGGTATCTGGTAGATGCCCTCGGCAGACCTCGCTAAATCTAGCTCTTGCTCGATCGCGCATCCCCTTCACGGTAGAGGCGCGAAATATAAGTTCATTAAAATTTATGAATCAAGATAGCGATATCCGACCGCAACGTCGGAAAAAACTATCAGCACGGGAAAGATATAATGTAAACAAATTCATTAACCTAGAACTAATGCTAGACGCAATCATAATAATCTCATTCATAATCGCAGGCGGAGGCATCGGCTATTACGGAGTCGAGCTGCTACCGAACAACCTGCTGGAGCAAGTTACAAATATACAAGGTTTAAGTTCTGTACTAGGTTCCTTTGGAGCATTAATCGGCTTCGTGATGGGATTAGTGGCTCAAACAACCTATCGGCGCTTGGAAAAACAAGTCCGCGATATGCCAGTCGAGATGCTGCTGACGCGGGCGATCGGCTTAATCATCGGACTGCTAGTAGCGAACTTAATGCTGGCTCCGCTATTCCTGCTGCCAATTCCCCGCGAGTTCGGCTTCATCAAACCTCTAGTCGCAGTCTTGGGTAGCGTCATGTTCGGCTTCACAGGTGTCAGCTTGACAGACACTCACGGCCGCGCTTTCTTGCGACTGATCAACCCCAAAAGCTTTGACACGGTGTTGGTAGCCGAAGGTACTTTCAAACCAGCAACTGCCAAAGTTGTCGATACTAGCTGCATTATTGACGGCCGAATTGAAAACTTGCTAGAAACAGGTTTCCTCGAAGGTCAAATTATCGTGCCGCAATTCGTGCTCCAAGAACTGCAACTGGTAGCTGATTCCGCCAACGATCAAAAGCGAGTGCGCGGACGCCGCGGCTTAGATGTACTCAACCGCATCAAAGAAACATATCCAGAACGGATTCAAATTCACTCGGCTGACTACGAAGATATTGCCACAGTCGATGCGAAATTAGTCCGCTTCGCTTTAGATATCGACGGAATTTTGCTCACCAACGATTACAACTTATCGAAAGTAGCTACCGTCCAAAAACTGCCGGTTTTGAATATCAACGATTTGACTCATGCGGTGCGCCCGACTTATTTGCCGGGAGATACGATCGAACTAAAAATCCGCAAAGAAGGCAAAGAACCCTCTCAGGGAATCGGTTACTTGGATGACGGCACAATGGTTGTCGTAGAAGCAGGAAGCAGCTATGTCGGCGGCGAAGCCAGAGTCGTAGTCACCAGCGCCCTGCAAACAAGCGCCGGCCGCATGATATTCGCCCGTCCTCAAGAGTCCGTTATTGTGTAAATTACCCAGCACTGACCTGAGTACAGGTACAGTGTGGGCTTTCAATAGCCCTGAAATGATCTTGCACATTGCAAAACAATCTCGAACCTTCGGGCTTATTTACGGAAGCCCCAATAGCAGCAATATTCTTACTGCCGTTTAAGTCGGCATCACCTTTCCATCCACAATGACCACAAGCAAACTTTTTACCGTTTCTATAAGATTCACCCTGTACAGGGTGAATATGATTGCATTTGTGGCACATTTGGCTAGTGTATCTAGGCTCAACAAACAAAATCTTTACGCTATGCTTTATAGCTTTGTAGATTAGGAATTGGCGCAACTGAAAGAAGGCCCAGCTATTGCTAAGTCTCCGCTCTTTTTTCGAGCGTGGCTGCTGATTTGCGCGCTCCCTAATTCCCGTCAAATCTTCCAAAGCGATAACTTGATTTTTGTTTTGAGCTTTAGTTACGATACGGTGACTGATAGTGTGATTTACCAAGGTTTGAAAGCGTTTTTCCTTGCCCGATAACCGTTTCAACAATTCTCGACATCTGCGCCGAGAACTCCGCGTGCCTTTCGTGGCTTTGCGTTGGAGATTCGCTCTCAACTTGGCATAATGATTTCTAACTTGGGTAATTTGTTTACCGCTAAATGTATCTCCATCAGAAGTAACTGCAATATCAGTCCTACCCAAATCACAGCCCAAAACTTGATTGCTTGGTGGAGGCTCGGCTGGCTGAGATTCAAGCTGAATATTAAGATAGTAACTACCATAAGAGCGTTTGCACAAAGTAGCAGTCTTGGGGTTTTGACCTTTGAGCAATCCAAGTTGGTAGTTTCCGATAGCCAGTACAAACCGTTCCCTACCGCCAGTAGTAGTCAAACTTACTGTCCAATCTTTTTCCCTAAAAGAAAATATACGGGTATCGTAAGTGACGCTAGTAGGAGCAAAGCGGATGACTGGCTTCCCATCTTTTTTAGCTGTTTTTCTGTTGCCAGAAACCCGTCTAATAGCATGGATTGCCAACTGCGCCGAAAGTCCAAACATATCTCTGACATTGTGATATACCAAGGATTGCATCGCCAATTCATTTGTCAGAGTTGGCGGCACAGTTTGATTCACGTATTCACAAGCATTAGCGAACGCCTTACAGGTTGCATCAATTTTGATGGACTGCTCAGGCGTTACTTGGAGCTTGCAAGATACTGTCAAAACTTGTTTCATGACAAGGTTGTATCACGTATTGAAGAAATTCTGTTGTGTTTATAGATAATTTGTTCAGCTCTTGAGCCTCACGCGCATTCCTCCCGTCACTCAACGGAGTACCGTTAGACTGCGGGACTCCTGCTGTTTTAGTTGAAACTGAGTAACAATGGCCAGGGCAATCAGAATCAAATATTGCGATCGTTGTTCCCAATCTGCCCCGACTCTCTACCGCGCCCGGTATGACGAGTCGGGGCAGTGGTTTTTTTTGTGTCTTAAATGTTGGGAATCGGTAAGTAAAAACAATCCTTTTTACTTCTACGGTGGCACTTGGAAAGCTAGCAAGAAAAAATAGCAATTACCAGCTTCTTCTTCTTTTCTCTTCCTTCGCGTCCTTCGCGTCTTCGCGGTTCAATCATATCAATATCTAATTCCAGATTATTCCAGTTTCCCCCAAATTTTTAACGTCGGCGCGGGGCCGGAAGCCTCGCGCTATTGCCATTTTGCGGTTGCGGTTTTTCTTGCAGCTTCATTGTCAAACTAACCCGCTTTAATTTCTCATTCACCTCCAAAACCCGCACTTTCACAACTTGTCCGACTTTGACAATCTGTTTCGGATCGTCTACAAAGCGATCGGCTAATTGAGAAACGTGAACCAAACCATCTTGGTGCACTCCCACATCAACAAAGGCTCCAAAGTTAGCTACATTCGTGATTATGCCTTCTAATTCCATCCCAACTTGCAAGTCGGAGATTTCTTTAATTCCTGCTTGGAAAGTGGCATATTTAAACTCGGCTCGCGGGTCTCTTCCCGGTTTTTCTAGTTCGGAAATAATGTCTCGGAGTGTTGGTTCTCCGACTTTTTCCGTGACATATTTCTTGATGTTTACAGTCTTGATTTTTTCCGATATTTGTGTTATTCCTGTCAACGGCAAGTCTAAATCCTTGGCGATCGCCTGCACGACAGGATAACTTTCGGGATGAACTGCGGTATTGTCCAGGGGGTTTTCGCCGCCGCGAATGCGGAGAAATCCGGCTGCTTGTTCAAAAGCTTTTGGCCCAAGTTTGGGAACTTTCAGGAGTTGGCGGCGATTTTTAAATGCGCCGTTTTCGTTACGGTAATTAACGATATTTTTGGCAACTGTTGCCGTCATTCCTGACACAAATGTCAGCAGTTCTTTCGAGGCTGTGTTTAAGTCAACTCCGACATAATTAACGCAGCTTTCGACTGTTTCGTCGAGTTTCTTTTTGAGCAGTTTTTGGTCAACGTCGTGCTGGTATTGACCAACTCCTATTGATTTCGGGTCGATTTTCACGAGTTCGGCGAGGGGGTCTTGCAAGCGCCGCCCGATGCTGACTGCGCCGCGGACGGTGATGTCGAGGTCGGGAAATTCGGCGATCGCCACATCGCTGGCTGAATAAATCGATGCACCGGATTCATTCACCATGACTTTAATCGGTTTCCTGTCCATTTGGGCCAAAACTTCCGAAACAAATTCGTCTGTTTCGCGGGAAGCTGTACCGTTGCCGATCGCGATTAATTCAATCTTATATTTTTCAATTAAATGCTTGACAATTTTACCAGCTTGCTGTCGCTGAGCGGCCGCTTGGTGGGGGAAAATTGCTTGATATTCTAAAAATTGCCCGGTTTCATCGAGGGCGGAAACTTTGCACCCCGTGCGAAATCCCGGATCGATCGCCAGTGTCGGTTTCATTCCCGCCGGCGCCGACAGCAGCAACTCGCGGAGGTTGGTTTCAAAAGTGGCGATCGACTCGATATCAGCGACGGCTTTGTTGTGCGATCGCACTTCTGTGATTAACGAAGTCTTCATCAGTCGGTTGAAGGCATCCTTCAAGGTCGATCGATAAAACTCTTTAACGAACGGTATCCTAGTTCTAATTTCCTGACCTTCCAAATAAGCCATCACTGCGGATTCATCAAAGGCCAGTTCCAAATCTAAGACTCCTTCCGTTTCCCCGCGAAACAGCGCTAACATATTGTGCGACTGAACGCTTCTCACTGCAACTTGATAATTGCGGTACATTTCAAATTTAGTGCTTCCTTCCGGGAAATCCTCTTTAATTTTCGAGACAAAAACTCCTGTTTTCATCAAAAACTCTCGCAAATAAGCCCGCAATTCGGCTTTTTCCGAAACCGCTTCCGCCAAAATATCCCCAGCACCTTTGAGAGCTTCTTCTGAAGTTTTTACGCCCTTTTCTTCCGACACATATTTGCTAGCTTCCGCTGCGATATCGGCCGATTGAGCAGTTGGCAGGTTCAGAGATTTGATAAATTTTGCCAGGGGTTCCAAACCTTTTTCTCTAGCAATTGTCGCCCGCGTCCGCCGCTTCGGTTTGTAAGGCAAATAAAGGTCTTCGAGTTCATTTTTTTGCAGACACGATTCAATTTTAGCTTGCAATTCTTCCGTCAGTTTGCCCTGGGAGGCGATCGTCTCCAAAATCGATTTTTTGCGGTCTTCAATTTCCGTCAAATAAGTAAAGCGATCGGAAATATCCCGCAAATGAATTTCGTTGAGGGAATCGGTACGTTCTTTGCGGTAGCGGGCAATAAACGGAATAGTTGCTCCCTCGGCGAAAAGTTCCAGAGCATTATTGACTTGGGAGAGATTGATGTCAAGTTCTCCAGCAATCAGTTGAGGAATGTTGAGCATAGTACAGAATTTTGGGTCAGTCGATTTTAGGTTTTAGATTAACTTCACGGAAGAACGTAAAAAAGGTTTCAATAAAAGTTTGAAAGGTGTTGGCGATTGTCTTGACACTATTAAAGTCATTTTAGCATAAATCTAGTATTTTTTCAAAATTACCAGTCAAAATCAGACTAAAGTCCTGCTTATAACACAGGTTCGTAGTGAGGATTTCAGTCTTGCTTCTAACTCCCGAAGAAGACTCGCCTTTCCACCGAGTAAACAGGTTCCTAGTGAGGCATTCAGTCCTTCTTTTTACAAGTTTGTATTCGGGAATTCAGTCCTTATTATAACTCCTAAAAAGGACTTATTTTCTACTTGTCACACAGGCTCGTAGTGATGAAGAATTAAGTCCTTTTTGAGATCCCTATAAATGCCAAAACTTTCACTACAAAAGAATTAATATTTAACAATAATTTGATTAAATTCAGCTTATTTATTGCTAACATTATTTGCCGTCAACTCATCCGCGTAAGGTGACTGATGCAAATAAGCCTTACCTGCAGAACCAAAAAGTTGCAGTTTGCCAGAAATCACCGATCGCATAGCATCGATCGCCTTTTGCATAACTTCCAACAAATCAGGATCTGACAAAGAATTGCTAGTTTTCAACACCTCCATATAAGCATCACGAACTTCCGTATTCACATTAAACTTAGATACGCCTAATGTAATAGATTGATTAATCATCGATTCTGGCAAACCGCTAGCGCCGTGCAACACTAACGGCACCGAAACAGAAGCCCGGATTTTTGCCAAACGCGGAAAATCGAGTTTCGGTTCGCTGAAATATTTGCCGTGAACGTTGCCAATTGTTACCGCCAAAAAATCCACCTTAGTTGCTTGAATAAACTCTACAGCTTCCACTGGATCGGTCATTTTAGCCGCTTTTTCTTCGATTGTCAAACCGTCTTCCGTACCGCTAATTCTGCCGATTTCTGCTTCAACCACCGCACCGTTAGCGTGGGATAATTCAGTCATTTTGCGAGTAAATATTAAGTTTTGTTCGTAGGACAAAGGAGAACCGTCAGCCATAATTGACTTGATGCCAGCAGCTAGGGCGAGGTGAATATCTTTTTCTGAGGTACTGTGATCTAAGTGTACTGCGATCGGCACTAAAGACTTGCGCGCGGCTTCCATGCAAAGCGCGACTAAAGGCGATTTTCCGTATTTTAGGGCGCTGGGGTGAAGTTGCAGCATCGCAGGACTTTGCAGCGCTTCGGCGGCATCGATGACGGCTTTTACTCCTTCGAGATTGTACACGTTAAAAGCGCCGATCGCATAAGCGTTTCTCCGGGCCGTGTTCAGCAATTCGCTAGTTGAGGCGAGCATAAATACCTGACTTAAAAAATTTTTAGAAGTGAAGATGGAAGATGGAAGAAGTCATTAGTCATTAGTCATTAGTTATTTTACCCTGAGCGAAGTCATTAGTCATTAGTCATGTTTTGCTGTCGCCTCCGAGCTTTCCGTACAACGTCATCAGGAAGAAAGAAGCCGTAGGGTGCGGATACATCGACAATTCCTAAACAAACATCGACAATTTCACAGCGACGCACCTTATACAATAGTTATTGTATGGTGCGTCAGGGCTGAATATTTTGACAAAAAACTCATAATTTTCCACCTGACGCACCATACAACTTTATGCACTATTTTTGTGCATTACCAGCGTGCAAGCCGCACTCTTTCATTGTCGATTCTTCCCACCACCAACGACCTTCGCGTTCGTGTTGGTTTGGCAATACTGGTTTTGTACAAGGTTCGCAACCAATGCTGACAAAACCGCGTTCGTGCAACTTATTGTAAGGCACTTCCAAAGCGCGAATGTATTCCCAAACTTCTGCTGAAGACCAATTGGCTAAGGGGTTGAATTTAATTAATTCATGGTCTGGAGTTGAAAAAGCACCGTCAACTTCAATCACCGGAATACCGTTGCGGGTACTGGGGCTTTGGTCTTTGCGCTGACCTGTAATCCAAGCATCGAGGGTATTCAATTTCCGGCGCAGCGGCTTGACTTTTCGCACGCCGCAGCATTCTTTGTGACCGTCTTCATAAAAACTAAACAATCCCTTTTCATCTACTAGGGCTTGTACTTCTGCTGCATCGGGAAACATTACTTCTAACTTAATGCCGTAATGTTTTCTGACGGCATCTAAAAACTGATAAGTTTCTGAGTGCAATCGTCCGGTGTCTAAAGTGAAAACGCGGAAGTTTTTGGTAATTTTCGAGGCAATGTCGATCAGAACTACGTCCTCGGCACCGCTGAAAGAAATTGAGATATTGTCAAAATTTTCTAGGGCAAATTTGATAATTTCTCTGGGTGTTTTTTGACTGTATTCTGCTTCTAGCGCGGCAATGTTGAGATTTCTTTGGATGGCAACCATATTTTCGGATTTTCGGTGTTCTTTTCCTCTAGCCCTTTATTATAGCCGATCGCAGTATCTATCTCACTGATTAATTTGACGGCATCTGGCGGCAGTCTTTTCGGCTGTACCCGCGAGGAGAGATTGAGGAGGACGATCGCCCGTTTGTAGCAATTTCGGTCAACCCAAAATATTCTACCGGGGAAAATATGACTATCGCACAGTTCGCCCAGGTTTGTAGTGAGGAATGTGAGTCATGCTTAATTTTTGCGGACTCGCATTCCTCACTACAAACTGATTAGTCGCAATCATTATGACAAAGATTCCATTTCTTTTTGCCACTTTTTCAATAAAACTTCGCGTTCTTTTTGTTCTTGAGGTTCCGGCCTTCTCAAGCCATTTGTAGCATCATATTTGCCGTAATACTGCGACATTCCCTGAAAAGATTTAGTCCCCTCATTGGGCAGAATATTTTTCTGTTTTAGCCACTTTTCACAGGAACTCTGCCACATAAAAACGCGATCGTGCACTTCGCCACCTAATTTTCTGATGCGCTTAATTGAAAGTTCTTTTTTGACAAACAACAGCCGATCGCTCTCTTTGCTGCGCCCAATTAACCGAATTTCCGCCCCAGTGCCCCGGAAAAACTCGATCGCACAATAATCCTCAAACTGAAAAATACAGACCTCAGTTGGAGGAGCGCCCTCATCTGGTAAGATATCCACATCAAACTGCAACTGGTAGCCGATCGCGCTCACAGACGACTGCGGCAAAAGCAACCGCACCCGCTTCAGGCGATCGCTATAATTTGCCCAAAAATCTCGGCGCTCCTCCAACTGCTTAATTTCTGCATCAGACAGCCGCAGCATCCGCGCCACCAAATCAATTGTTTTCTGGAAATAACTATAATTTAGTGCGCCAATCCATCGAATCAGCGACTCTCGGGCGGGAGCCGAAACTAACTGCAATTTGGGATAATATTCATCTCGCACCCACTCAACCAATTTAGGCCTTTGATTTTTGAGAATATCGCTCGAAATTTTCACTAACAACTCTTCAACTGCTGCAAGTTGCGGCGCTGGTGGCATTTCCTTCAAGCACCTAAGCAGCCATTCTACGCCCGACAAATCGGAAACCTGATTTTTAGCAAAAATTCCGGCAAGATGTACTTGAGCGCGATCGACTGCGGGGATTGTGGCGGGTAACTGAGCTTTTGCTAATAGCTCTGTTGGGGTTTTGAGATATTGCCAACTGAGTTTTGCTAGCTCGTAATCAGAGTTATCGCGAGTCAGGATTTTAATAATTTGTACTGGTAAAGCATCGATACCCGCCGCCGTGCTGGCAAATTCGGCAAAGCACTCTACCAAAAAGCGATCGAGCACCGGAACATTGCTAGAAACAGGATTTTCTAACTGGTGGCTGTGGTGCAGAGCCAAGCGCCACAGCAACTGCTGTTTCAGGCGGACATTGTTTTGAGCTACCAGCCAAATAGCTTGGGATATTTCTGGGGCGCGATCGGGGTTTTTGGTGTCCCATTCAGCTTTAGCCCAGAGACAATAAGTCCATTCCAGAGGAGTAATGCTGTCACCTCGCTCGTTCTGAATATCTGCTATAATTTCAGTCATCCCTCGCCGCGATATCCCCTTCACTTCGGGCACATTGGGCTTGTTTTGATGGGCAAAATTGCCAGCGTTTTTTATTTTTTCTGGTTGTTGCTGGCTGGGAATTGAAGGGAGTTGAATCTCGCTAAACTGAACGCTCATATTTATAAATTTATCCCAATTAAATTACTGAATTAGCATTTTTTATTTGGCGGCGCATCAACCGAGATTTTTTTGATAATAATTTCAGGGGAGTGCGCGCGAGCGAGTTGAAAAAGCCGGTTTTGGCGATCGCCAGCGCGTCAGCCCTTGTACTGCAGTATTTTACACAACTTTTGATATTAAGGGAAGATGCTACTGGGAAAAATACCTCGATTGCGTAGGATTCTTTCTTTCGGTAGAAGTCAATTAAGCTGGTTTGCGGTTTAGTAGCCCTGTTATATCAAAATCAAAGCCAAAAAGTGCGATTGGCTGATGTGAAAATCTCCATCTTAGGTACTATGGACTAAATATTTAAAATGTTATTAAATTAACTGTGCGTGATAAGAAGTTATCAGTTAACAGAACTTGCCAGCACAACCTACCGCAGCAAATATCTATCGCACAACAAATTTTAATGTAGATCGCCCCGTGCAGTATCCTGTAGCTTGTTCGCCCCAAGTTTGGGCAATCGGCAGTATTTTTTTAACTCTGGAAAATGATGTTAAATTTAGTCCCCGATTTCCCCAACAACCAACTGCGAATTATCGAGTCCGCACTACCCAAATCGATTAACAAACTGTCGCGGCACAACTTAAAAATCTGCTCAACTTTGCTGGATTGGGAATTTGAGCGATCGGGTTCATTAATAGCCTGTCTGGTTACTAAAAAGTGCGGTAATTTGCGAGTAATTATTGAAGTTTAAATTGGGTAACTCGTAATGGAAAATTTCAAATCCCAAATCCCAATTGCCAAATTCCTCAAAATCCGTTTGCATCTTGTATATTGTTCGTTAACTAAACTTTTTTCTGCCCGCAGCGGCAGTACGATCGGCTATATTGTATTTAGAAGTGAATTAATTTTTTCGCTGGCGGGGTGCAGCCAAACAACCATCGCGCCAGCTTCTCAATCCTGAATTGTCGGCTGTCAACAACAGCAAGGAAGTATGGAATTATGTCAAAAATTTTAGTAGTAGACGATGTTCCCAGCGAACTCGAAATCATCTGCCGCATTCTTCAAGATGCCGGAATGGACGCGATCCGGGCTAGCGACGGCGAAGAAGCGATCGCCCTGATCCGAGAAAAACCCCCGGATCTTGTCGTTTTAGACGTAGTGATGCCGCGAATGAACGGATTTGAAGTGATCAGAGAATTGCGGGGCGATCGCGCAACTGCCAACTTACCAGTAGTATTTTGTACTCATAAAAATACCGACATTGATAAAGCTTGGGGAACCGATTTAGGCGCAGACGCTTACGTCAGCAAACCCTTTGAAGCTCAGCAACTCGTCAACATCGTGCAGCGCTTGCTTTCGGCATGAACACAATATATAGCCTTCATTAGCTCTCACAAAAAACATTATAGCTAGAAACCCCGTTTTCTTGAAAAAACTGGGTTTCACAATTCCTTAAAATTTTTACTTTTAATAATAATCGCAAGTTGATTAATTGTCAAATCCGCGATTTATTTAATATCGTGTCCGGTCGATTAACGGAGTTTACATTGGTTAGTAATGCGGAATGCAGTCCGCATTATTAACCTTTTTTATTTGGGTAATTGACCGGACAGGGTATTACACGGGAGCATCTGGTGTTTTGCAAAAAACATTTTTTTTATTGAGCGTGCGAGCACCTCAAGAGCTCGCGTATTGTGCTGGCGAGATATTAAACTCGTACTATAAATGCAAAACACTAGGTGCTCCCTATTACACAAAGTGCGATCGCAGCGATCGCTATAGGTATAAATCTAGGAATCTGGACGATCGCACTCCTCAAAGACGGTTTTTGCCCTCTCGTGAGATGCTCCCCTTTCCTGGCAAAGCAAAATCCTAATTTGTAAGCTAGACTATAAACAAAAAATCTACAATGAAAGCAACTGCTCCCACCGTAGCGGGGAATCAGACAAGTGGAACAAAACAATTTCTTATCTTCGGTCAAGGAGGCAGTCTGTTCGCCATAGAATTAGAGGCTGTGCGAGAAGTGCTTTCCCTCAGCGAACAACCGATTTCCCCGGTTCCCAACACCCTGCCTTTTTTGCTGGGATTAACCAACTTGCGGGGCGAAATCTTAGCAACCGCAGACTTCGGAGGGTTTGCAGGTATCGAACCGGTTGACACTCACCACCCAAGCAGCCGCATTTTAGTGGTGGAAGCGCCAGATCCCCGAGACGTGAGATTGTCGAAGATGCGGATGGGATTGGCCGTCTCCCGCGTCGAAGGAGTTTTATCTCTAAATCCCGATCGCACTGTCTCGGCGATAGATGTCAGCCCTGACTTAGCTCCTTTTTTGAAAGGTTTGTACAATTCCGACGGACGCTTGCTCATGATAGTCGATGTCGAAGCCATCGCCCATTCCGATCGCTGGTAAGTAGAAGGAAGTTCGGCAACGAGCAATGTACGGGATGTAACGGATTATGTAACGGATGTAACGGATGTAACGGATGTAAGTCCGTCGGAAGATGGAAGATGGAAGATGGAAGATGGAAGAAGTCATTAGTCATTAGTGCTGTCCTCCCCCCATCGAACGTCCAACGTCATCAGGAAGAAGGAAGAATATGGAGTCAATCTAAAATCTAAAATCTAAAATTGATCGTTCCATCGCCCGCATTTGAGTTGCCAACTATAAATTTTATCATGAAACTTCTCTATAGCTCGATCGCCACGACATTCACCCTCACATTACCTGACTTCTCTCCATCGATGCTAACTGGGATTGCCAATTGCATCATTTGTTTGTGTTATTTTGCGATCGGCTTCCTGATCAGCTTAGGTTTGTGGCGAAACCGTCAATTTGGGTTTGACATCTTCGCCACAGTCACAGCAGCCATATTTTTGAGTTGCGCTTTCGGACACAGCGGCCACGCCGCCCAATATTTGGGACTGCCGCACTCCCCGGTGGCGCAAACTATCTCCGATTGGATGACTGTCATTCCGGCGATCGCATTTTTGAGTTTGTCCAACCGCTACCAATTCTTAGTAGGTTCCACCCAAATTCTCAAGTCCAAAAAAGCAACAGAACAAGCCCTCAGCCAAACTACTCAGCGATTTCAAGCCATCTTCGATCAAGCTTTTCAAATCATCGGATTGTTAGAACCAGACGGTACTTTGATCGAAGCAAATCGGACAGCGCTAGAATTAGGCAATTTCCCAGAATCACAAGTGCTGGGACAGAAATTTTGGCACACACATTGGTGGGCAGCATCCCCAACCAACCAGCAGCGAATAAAAACCAACATTCAACAAGTCTCTACCGGCCAATTTGTGCGGGAAGAATACGAAATCACCGGCTTCAATAACCAGTTGATAGTAATGGATCTATCCTTAAAACCCCTGTTAGATGAAACTGGACAAGTCTATCAAATACTTGTAGAAGGCCGCGAAATTACCAAACGCAAACAAACAGAAGCTGCCTTGAAACAGCTAACGGCAGAACTAGAGCAGCGAGTCCAGGAAAGAACCGAGCAAATTTCGCAAACTAACGCCCAATTGCAACAAGAGATTCGCGAGCGCACCGTTGTTCAAGAGCAATTAAAAGCTTCGGAACAATTTTTAAACAATATCCTTAACACCATCCCCGACCCGATTTACGTCAAAGACGAACAGCACCGATGGCTAACATTAAATGATGCCTTTTGTCAATACATCGGCCACAGCCGAGAAGAACTAATTGGCAAAGCTTACCGCGACTTTTTACCGAAAGAAGAAGCAGATATATATGAAGAAAAAAATCAATTAGTCTTTTTGGCAAATACGAGCATTGAAACCCAAGAAACTATCACAAACCCAGCCGGAAATACCCAGTTTTTCTCCGTCAAAAAATCTACCTTTGTAGATGCCTCCGGGAGCAAAGTCCTCGTTTGCGCGATTCGAGAAATCACCAAGCGTGTGGAAATGGAAGAACAAATGCGGCAAACACTCGCAAAAGTAGAAAATTCCCAACGTTTGCTGCGGACAGTAATTGACGCCACCCCAGACTGCATCTTCGTCAAAAATCAAGACCGCCGCTACGCCTTAGTCAATGCAGGTTTCGCCGCCGCCTTCGGCAAAACTCCAGCAGAAATTATCGGCAAAGATGATTTAGAACTTGGCATATCGGCCGATCGCATCTTCAGCAACACCCACGCCCAAACAGACTCCCAAAACCAAATCCAAAACTTCCGCGCCGACAACAAAACCGCGCCGGCCCCCAACGACTCTGCCACCTTAGCCGACGGCAAAATACACGTATTCGACACCCAGAAATTGCTGCTCAAAGATGCAGAAGGCAATACTATAGGAATGCTCGGCTTCGCCCGCGATATCACAGAAAGCCGCGAATCCCAACAGCAGCTACTGCGGCTCAAAGCCATCCTAGAAGCCACAACAGACTGGGTAGGGATGACAGACTCCCAGCAGCACACCATTTATCTCAACCAGGCCGCCAGGGAAATGTTAAAAGTTGGCGAGGACGCAAATTTAGCCGAAGTCACCATTTCCGACCTGACATCGCCCAAAAGTGTCGATACTGTTATAAACGTCGCCATCCCCGCAGCTTATCGGGATGGAGTTTGGAGCGGCGAGACAATTTGGCAGACTTTAGACGGCGAAGAAATACCGGTTTCTCAAGTAATTATTGTTCACAAATCCGACAGCGGAGAAGTTGAATTTATGTCAACGATCGCCCGCAATATCACCAACCGCAAGCGCGCGGAACAAGCCTTGCAGCAAAACTTGCAAATGCTCGACCTCGCCAGCGATGCTTTGATTATTCGAGAGCTAGACGGGACGATCGATTACTGGAACCAAGGCGCTGAAAAAATATACGGCTGGAAAAAGCAAGAAGCTTTAGGACAAGTTACTCACACTCTGTTCGATACGAGATTTACCCAACCTTTAGCATCAATTTCAGCACAGCTAGAAGAGCAGGATTATTGGGAAGGAGAACTGATTCACACCACCAATTACCCAACCAAAATTACCGTGTTCAGCCGCTGGACTTTGCAGCGAGACGAACAGGGAAAACCCAAGGCAATTTTAGAAATTAACAACGACATTACAGAGCGCAAGCTGGCTGAGATCGAAAACAAAAAATTGATTTCGCTTGTCGAAAGCAGCTCGGATTTTATCGGCATAGCAACAATGGAGGGAGAGCCAACATACATAAATGCCGCTGGAATTAAGCTCGCCGGATTGCAAAATATTGCAGAAGTCAAAAGCAAAAATATGTATGACTTCTTCACACCAGAAAACGCTAAGATCCTCAAAGAAGAGATATTGCCCGCCACTGTGCGAGACGGTTTTTGGCAGGGCGAATTCCAGTTTAGAAACTTTCAAACAGGCAAAAACATTCCCGTTGACTTCACCCTATTTACCGTCAAAAACCCAGAAACAGGCGAGGCGGTGGGCCTGGCCACAGTGACGCGAGACATCAGCGATCGCCAGCGGGCCCAAGAAAAGCTGCGCGATCGCGAAAGACTGTTCCGAGCCATTTTTGACCAATCGTTCCAATTAGTCGGGCTACTAGAACCAGACGGCACCGTTTTGGAAGCCAACCAAACAGCCATGACAGCCGCCGGACTCGGGCGCGAAGACTTCGTGGGCACGCAGTTTGCCGAGAATCTGTGGTGGCAGATTTCCCCAGAAGCCAAGCAAAAAGTGCAAGCTGCCGTCGCCTCTGCCGCCGCCGGCGAATTTGTCCGCTACGAAGCCGACGTGCTCGTGGCTGGGGGTGCTGTGATGACTGTGGACTTCTCCCTCAAACCGATCGTAGACGACAGCGGCAAAGTCGTGCTCCTGATTCCAGAAGCTCGCGACATTAGCGATCGCAAAGCCCTAGAACGAGAATTAGTTTTGCGTCAATCCCGCTTTGACGCATTTTTTGCAGCCGCCCCGGCCGCCATGTTTATTCTTGACGACCAATTGCGCTACGTGCAAGTCAACGAGAAATTAGCCGAAACTACCGGCCCATCAGTTGCCGAACACCTCGGCAAAACCGTCAGGGAAGTTATGCCCGAAATGGTCGATACTCTGCAGCCGATTTTGGAGAGCGTTCTGACAAACAACCAATCATTTTTAAACATTGAGGTATCGGGAACAACCGTCAATCAACCGGGTGTAATCCGAGATTGGCTGGCTTCTTACTTTCCTTTGGCCGGAGAGGACGGCAAACTGATGGGTGTCGGCGGTGTGGCGATCGAAATTACCGATCGCAAAAAAGCCGAAGCAGAGCGCGAGCGATTTTTTACCCTGTCCCTAGACTTAGTTTGTATTGTAGATTTTGAAGGCAAATTCAAGCGCATCAATCCCGCTTGGGCAACAACCCTCGGCTACACCCTAGAAGAACTGCAAGACCAACCTTTTATCAATTTCGTCCATCCAGACGATCGCGAAAAAACCACAGCAGAAGCTGCAAAAATAGCCGGTGGCACCGAAACAAAGTCTTTTGAAAATCGCTACCGCTGCAAAGACGGTTCCTACAGGTGGCTGTCGTGGAAAGTGCGACCGGAAACCGAACAAAAGCTCATGTATGCAGTGGCTCGCGACGTTACCGAAAGTAAACACGCGATGGTGCAACTGGAAAAAACAACCGCCCAATTAGCGAGTTCCGAAGACAAATTTAGAGGTCAAAGCAATCTCTTGCAACTGTTAATAGACAGCATTGGCGACGGCATAATTGCTGCCGACGAAAATGGCAATTTTGTTTTATTCAACCCCGCAGCCGAAAACATCTTTGGCTTGGGTTCAACGGATACTCTTCCCGACGAGTGGTCGGGAAAATATGGCTTATTTTTGGCCGATACCGTCACTCCCTATCCCGCCGCCGACATACCTTTAGCGCGCGCCATTCGAGGAGAATCAGTACGCGAAGTAGAGCTTTTTACCCGCCATGCAGCCCAGCCGGAGGGCCTGTGGATAAAAATTAGCGGCAGCCCGCTCAAAGACGAAACGGGAGCGATCAAAGGCGGTGTAGTAGTTTGCCGCAACGTCACCCAGGAAAAAGCATCCCAGGAGCAGATGCAGCAGTTTGCCGAGACACAGCAACGCTTGCTGCAAGAACTCAAAACGCGACAAAATGCCCTAGACGAAGCTGCGATCGTCAGCGAAACTGACATCAAAGGCATGATTACCTACGTCAACGACAGATTCATTCAAATTTCCGGTTACAGCATGGGAGAACTCCTGCACCGCGACCACCGGATCGTCAATTCCGGCTACCATCCCAAAGCATTTTTTGCTGAAATGTGGATGACAATTTCGCGCGGCTTGGTGTGGAAAGGAGAAATCAAAAACCGCGGCAAAAATGGCTCATTTTATTGGGTAGATTCGACGATCGCCCCAATCTTCGATACCAGCGGCACAATAATCAAATATATCGCCATCCGCTTTGACATCACCGAGCGCAAAGAAGCAGAAGAACGGCTAGGAAAATTGGCAGCAGAACGCAAAGCTGAAGCCGATTCTATGACTCAACAAGTCCTCAAATTGTTGGGAGAAATTAAAGGCGCGGCTCAAGGCGACTTGACAGTCAGGGCGGAAGTTACCAACGATGTTTTAGGTGCTGTTGCGGATTCTTTCAACTTCTTAATCGGTTCTTTGCGGAAGGTAGTAACGGGAATTCAAACTTTAGCCGAACAGGTAACATCTGCCACCGGCGAGTCAATCACCAATACCAGCCAACTCACCCAACAAGCGGAAGTTCAAGCAACAAAAATATCTGCCATCATGCGGGAAATCGAGCGGATCGTGAATTCGATCCGCGACGTGCGAGATGTTTCGGTGCGGGCTGAAACAGTCGCCCAGCAGTCTTCTCACACTGCTGAAGTCGGCGGTATGGCGGTCGATCGCGCTGTCGAAGGCATTAACGAGCTCCGGTTGACGATCGCCTCAACCTCAAAAATGATGAAGCGTTTGGGCGAATCTTCGCAGCAAATCGGCAAAATTGTCACTTCGATTTCTCAACTTGCTTCCCAAACGAATTTGTTAGCTCTCAATGCTACGATTGAAGCAGCCAGAGCCGGCGAACAAGGTTTGGGTTTTGCGGTTGTCGCCGAAGAAGTGCGGAAGTTGGCAGAGCGATCGGCCGGCGCTACTGAAGAAATCTCGGAAATTGTCGGTACAATTCAAGAAGAAATCAGCCGCGTGATGAAAGCAATGGAATCGGGAACGCTGGAGGTAGTCGAAGGCACAAAACTAGCCAGCGAAGCTAAAACTCACCTCAATGCTATCATCGAAGTTAGTCGAGAAATGAATGCTTTGGTGCAGAATATTACTCGCGCATCTGCCAAGCAAACTGTTTCGGCTGAGGAAATTTCTAACAGTATGCAGCAAGTCAACGAGATTGCTAATACAACTGCACAAAAGGGTTCGGATGTCAAAGCTTCTTTGGACGATCTGTCCGGTTCTGTTGAAAAATTGCAAAAGTCGGTGGCGAATTTCCGCTCGTAATTTTAGAACCCCGACTTCTTCAAGAAGTCGGGGTTCGAGGTATTCTGGCAGTGTGCGATGATGAATGGTAAGATGGATGAGTATTATAAATATTTTTAGGGTGCGGCTCAGAAGTGTTTGAGATTGAGTTTACAGACCAAGCGATTGAGGATTTGCAGTGGTTTAAGAAACACGAACAGAATCTAATTGTTGACGGTATTGAAGCCAACCTTTGTTATGAACCCACTACCGAGACGCGCAACCGGAAACCCCTGCGCCCAAATAATACAGCAGAATGGGAATTGAGAGTGGGGGTATATCGCGTTTTGTACAACGTTGACAAGCAAGTTAAAATTGTCAGTATAGAGCGCATAGCTGCCAAGCCGGGGAATAAATACATACTTCAAGGAGAAGAGGAAGAACTATGATGAACTGGGATTATCGAGTATTTTTTGAGGATGGCAGGTACACAATTCGCACGGTGTATTATGACGATAAAGGTGCGATCGCAGCCTGCTCTGAAAAAGAAACCGCACCTTTTGGAGAATCAGTGGAAGAACTTCAAGAAGAATTAAACCAACTCCTTGCTGCTCTAAAAAAGCCAGTTATTTCTGCTGACGATGTGCCGCCTCCAAGCGATCGCCCGAAGGCAAAAAGAGGAAAATCATTGCAAGCAGTCCGGCAACAACTTGGCTTACAATCGGAAATAACGAAAGAAAGTTCGTTGAGTTCAAGCGATTAGCCAAGAACCGAGGTTATCGGTAAGAGTTCAAAACTACTGGCCGCTTGTCTTAGTCTATATATATGAATGACGATGATTTAAACGAATTAATAGATGCTTTTACCGCAGAAACCAGCGAGTTTCTCCAGTCAATGGAGACGCACCTGCTGGCGATGGAATCCTCGGATTTGGAACAGCGAAAAGCAGCAGTTAAAGAAATGTTTCGGGCGGCTCACTCAATTAAAGGTGCGGGCTCGATGTTGGGCTTTCAAAACGTGTCGGCGGCGGCTCACACCCTAGAGGACTGTTTTGTCATTTTGCGCGATCGCACGGACTTGTTGGCGCTGGAACAGACCACTGTAAGTGTTTTACTGCAAGGGGTGGATACTCTCAAAAAGATTTCTGTCGAATCCATTCATCACTCAGATGTCAGCACTCCAGATCAAAGGTCAAATTTGGAGGATCTCGCCCAAATTCACGCCCAGTTCGAGGCAAAGTACGGCAAGCCAGAACCGCCACCAGTTCCCGCCGCCAGTCGATCGGCAGCCCCGGAAACCCTAAAACTGATTTTTGAACACGAATTGCCGCCAATCTTCAATCGCCTGGAAACCGAACTTTCCCAAGCTTCTGAGGCAGATTTAGCAAAAAGCGTTACCGCCCTCAACCAGGTTTATTATCAACTCTCCGGTTTGGCTGGAATGCTGCAATTGCCGGATTTTGGGAAAGTTGCCGCACCCCTGAGAGATTTGATCGATTTTCCCGACTTGACTTTAGAACGCCTCCAGTCCGAGGGTTGGGCGATCGCCCAAAACCTGCAAACCGCTCGCCAGCAGCTATTGGAAGGAAGGGCGATCGAACTCCCCCAAATCTCCCCACCCACAGACGAATCACCAGCATCCGAAACCCCTCCCCAAATCTCCCCCTCCCCAAATCTCCCCCTCTCCCAATCTCCCACTCCCCCACTCCCCAACCTCCAAAGACCGACAATCCGAGTAGACTTAGAACGCTTAACAGAATTGGTGAACCTCGTCGGAGAATTAGTCATCAACCGTACAAATTTGGAACTTCAAGAATCCGAACTGCGCGGCGAAGTCAAGCGCATCCGCCGCAGTATCGTAGATTTGAACCAATTCGGCGGCCAGTTGCGAGAAGAATACGACAGACTGAGTTTTGCCGATTGGAGAGGGGGAAACGGCAATTCGGGATTACAAAAACTTGCAGCATCTGAAATAGAATTTCCACTGATTGCTAATAGCAAATCCTCGATCGCCCATGCTCACTTCGATATCTTAGAGATGGATCGCTATACAGAGTTCCACTCTACAGCCGCAGAAGTCATCGAAACCGCCCAAGCAATTTCACAATCCGCCACCAAATTAGACCTCCTAGCCATGAAATTCGAGCGCAGTACCGACCAACTGCGCCGCATTACCGAACAACTCCGCAGCCGCGTCATGCAGTTGCGAGTCGTGAGTTTCAGTCGCGCCGTAGACCACTTGCCCCGAGCGCTCCGGGATATGTGTCTCACTTACGATAAAGATGTCAACCTCCTGTTAGTGGGAAGAGATACCAAAATTGACGAAAGTTTGCTCGATGCTTTGCGCGACCCCTTAATACACTTAGTGAGAAACGCCTTCGACCACGGCATCGAAATGCCCGAAGTTCGGCAAGCCAGCGGCAAACCCGCCAGCGGTCAAATTGAAATAGCAGCCCGCCACCAAGGCGGCCAAACTATTATTACTGTCGCCGATGACGGAAAAGGCATTGACCCGGAAATCATCCGCCGCAAAGTTGTCAACAAGGGTTTAGCGACAGAGGAACAAGCTCAAGAATTTTCCATTGCCGAACTCTACGATTTTCTGTTTTGGCCTGGTTTTAGCACCGCAGAAGGGGTCAGCGACCTTTCGGGGCGGGGAGTCGGACTCGACGTGGTGCGAACGAATTTGCGGACTGTGCGGGGAACGGTGAAGGTGGACTCTCGCCTGGGAAAAGGTACAAACTTTATCATCAAGCTGCCGCTGTTGCTGTCGATTACTGACGCTTTGATGGTGAAGACCGATCGTAATAAAATAGCAGTACCGCTGGATGCAGTCGAGGAGATTCTCCACATCAAAGCTTCGGAAGTTCACACCGCCGGCAATCAGCCTATGCTGTGGTGGCGGGAGGAATTTATTCGTTTGGTGAGGATGCAAGATTTGCTCGAATATAGCGTCCTCGGGCCCGATGGCCCCTCCCCAGACCCTTTGACTCAAGATCACATTCCCGTCCTGGTTTTGGCTTCTAGCGAAGGAATGCTGGCGGTAGCAGTGGAACGTCTGATCGGCCAGCAGGAAATTGTGGTTAAACCCTTGCCGCCACCTCTATCCAAGCCTCGCGGGGTTTTGGGGAGTACGATTTTGGGGGACGGCAAAGTTGTGACTATTTTGGATGTGGATGATTTGGTAGGTCAACCTTTGTCCAATAGTGCGATCGCCCCTGTGTCCGGTACAACGCCACATATGGCGCCGAGTTCGAGTCAGTCACCCCAGATTTTGGTAGTGGACGATTCCTATACAATTCGGCAGTTGCTGTCTCTGATGCTGACTCGTGCCCGCTACCGAGTCGTGCAGGCTAAAGACGGGCTGGATGCTTTGGAAAAGCTGCAAAACGGTCTTGATTGCAGTTTGGCCATTGTGGATATTGAAATGCCCCGGATGGATGGATTTGAATTGTTGCGATCGATGCGATCGACCCAGCGGTTTGCTAAAATCCCTGTAGCCATGCTGACCTCCCGCAGCGGCGAAAAACATCGGCAAATGGCAATGGAATTAGGCGCAAATAAATATTTCACCAAACCTTACAGCGAAGCCCAACTTTTAGAAGCCATCCCCAAATTAATCAAACATTAAATAATCCAAACAGCATCTTCTTCTTCCTCTTCCTAGCGCTTACGCGCCGCTTCGCGTACTGCGTTCTTAGCGCCTTCGCGGTTCATTAATCTTCAATCTAAAATCGAATGACTCACGCCAATTACAATCGCCGTTTTCGCAGCCAAAAACAAGGTGCTGTCAGAACCCCCCCTCGAAAACTTGTTTCCTTTGAACTCGGAAACGTTAATTATGCAGTTCCCATTGAAAAAGTCCAGCGCGTTGTCAAAGACTTTAATCCCTACGGTTTTTTAGATAGCGGTCAAAGTTTAGTGCGACATCAAGAAGAATTGATTACCCTGATTAACTTATCCAAAATATTTCCCAGCAGTCGCACTCTTGCTGACTTCAACTACCTGATTGTTTGCAGTTTAAATAAAAGCGATCGCTTGGGAATTCCCATTCCTGATATGCCAAAAATCTTGGAAGTTCCCGAAGAAAGCTTCTGCGAAATTCCCGAATTGTACCGCCAACAACAACTGCCTCCGGTAATAGAAAAGTTGATTCGCGCACCCGACGGTTCTGAAGTCTTTTATCTAAATTTAGATTTATTTAACTAAATGTATGTGAGCACAGCTTTCTTGCTGAATGCACGCTACGCAATACAATAGGGAATGGTGTATTTGGAAAAAAAATTATGAAAAAATTTACAAGATTGTCGATCGCCCTGTTAATGTTTGCCGCTACTCTAGGATATCCGCAAGCGGGGCTGCAACAAAGGGCGATCGCCCAAACACCAACACCCCAACCAGAAACACCTCAACCACAAATCATCCAACCACAAATACCCCAACCACCAACAAGTCAACCCCCAACAAGTCAACCACCAACACCCCAAACACCAACACCACAACCAAAAGCAGACGATCCCAAAAACCTCGGCTACGTCTCCCCAGAATTTGCCGAAAAATTCTCCCAGCAACAAATTGACCAAATCAACGCCAACGTCGAAACCCTGTTGCTAACTCAAAGTTGCGTCCGCTGCGACCTCCGAGCCGTAAAATTAGTTAACCTGCGCTTAAAAAATGCGATCGTCACAGGAGCAGATTTATCAGACGCCAACCTCAGCGGAAGTCGCTTCGAGATTTCAGATTTTGTCAACACCAATCTTGCTCGCGCCGACTTAAGCGGAGTAGAATTAATCGGAGCAAGAATTAGCAACACCAACCTCAGAAAAGCCAACTTGACAGGAACCAATTTAGACGGCGCAGATTTACGATTTGCCGACCTCAGAGATGCCAACCTGTCAAATGCCAACCTCCGCAATGCTAACATCGACGGAGCCAGTTTGGACAGAGCCAGCATGGGAGGTACAACAATGCCAGACGGCCGAAAAAATTAATAACATTAAATCCAGCTTGAATATCCCCTTCATTCTTGAGTCCGCGTAGGCGGACTTCGTTTTTGTAGTTGCGGTTTCAACCGCCGAGTCTTATTGATTCGACATCAAACAGCCAAAAACCTCTGAATCACCTCATCGCTCAATTCGCTAGTGCTTCCCGAAGCCACAATTCCCCCTTTTTGCATAGCATAATACCAGTCAGCTTGCCGCACAAAATGCAAATGCTGCTCCACCAACAAAACCGAAATACCCCTAGTCGCAATCACCCGACGCACCGCAGCCTCAATATCCAAAATAATAGACGGTTGAATCCCCTCCGTCGGTTCATCCAAAATTAGCAATTTCGGCTCACCCATCAAAGCCCTAGCAATCGCCAACTGCTGCTGCTGTCCCCCGCTCAAATCACCCCCCATGCGATCGAGCATAGTATTCAAAACCGGAAACAAATCAAAAATCTCATCAGGAATTTTAGGATTTTTAACCGCAATTGGTTTCGCTTCCAAACCCAACAACAAATTTTCTTTAACACTCAACCTAGGAATAATTTCCCGCCCTTGAGGCACGTAACCGATGCCCAACTTTGCCCGCTGGTGAGTCAACTTAGAAACAATCGACTCACCGCCAAAATTAATCTTACCGCTGCGGGGTTGCAGCAACCCCATCAGCGTTTTTAGCATCGTAGTTTTACCAACACCATTGCGGCCGATCAAACAAACCATTTGCCCCGCATTAACACTTAAATCGACACCGCGCAAAATGTGACTTTCGCCGTAATAAACATTCAAATCAGAAACTTGCAGCATAATTATTGACTGTTGACTGTTGACTGTTGACTGTTAACTGTTGACTGTTGACTGTTAACTGTTATTTTTATAATGACGAATGACTAATGACTAATGACTAATGACTAATGACTAATGACTAATGACTAATGACTAATGACTACTCTTCTGGTTTTCCCAAATATACTTCAATAACGCGATCGTCATTTTGCACCTCATCCATCGTTCCTTCACACAAAACAGCACCCTGATGCAAAACCGTCACCTTTTGAGCAATTTGCCGCACAAACTCCATATCGTGTTCTATCACTAACACCGAATGACTTTCGGCCAGCGAAATCAGCAAATCTCCAGTCAGCGCCGTTTCCTCATCAGTCAAACCAGCCACAGGTTCATCAACCAACAACAAATCGGGAGATTGAGCCACCAACATCCCAATTTCCAACCACTGCTTTTCCCCGTGAGAAAGCAAACCAGCATGAACATCAGCTTTAGCAACTAAACCAATTGTTTCTAACAAACCAGCAACCGTGCGCTTTTCCGCCACAGGAGAACCCTTAAACAGAGTAGGAAATACATTTTTATTGCCGTTGCAAGATAGCTCTAAATTTTCCCTCGGCGTTAAATTCAAGTAAACTCGCGGCGTCTGAAACTTGCGGCCAATACCGAGGCGAGCAATCTGATATTCCGACAATTTGCGTAAATTGCGACCTTTAAAGATTACCCGCCCTTCCGTCGGCTGCACCTTCCCGGTAATCGAGTCGAGAAAAGTTGTTTTCCCCGCACCGTTGGGGCCAATGATAACTCGCAGTTCGCCCGCATCCATACTAAAATTCAGATTGTTAATGGCTTTGAAACCGTCAAAGCTAACAGTCAAGTTTTCGATTTCTAATACTTTTTTGTTCATGTATTTGTCAGAAATTTTATTGAATATTTCTTGAATATTTGTAGTAAGGGCTTTAGTCTTTTATTACTGAATATTTGGAGTAAGAACTTGAGTTGCTTCTTACAGATTTAGCCTGAATGCGGACTAAAGTCCTCACTACAAACCTTTTACGCGAAGCTAGAACTGCTAGAACTGCTCCTTAAAGGAGCTGGATTTACCGCCATAATTCGCTCAGCCAATTTCGAGAGTGGCAGACTTTGCAAATACACTTTGCCAGGCCCGGTTAGCTTGACTAAAAACAAGCCTTCGCCACCAAATAAAGCATTTCTAAAGCCGCCCACAAACTGAATATCGTAATCTACAGTCGGCGCAAAAGCGACCAAACAACCAGTGTCCGCTCGCAACACTTCGCCAACTCCCAAATTTTTCTCAACTATTGTTCCTCCCGCATGAACAAAAGCGAGGCCGTCACCCTGCAATTTTTGCAGAATAAAGCCTTCTCCGCCAAAGAAACCAGCACCGAGTCGCTTGGTGAAAGCTACATCAATGTCAATCCCATTTGCCGCACAGAGAAATGAGTCTTTTTGACACAGAAATTTGCCACCAAGTTTACCTAAATCGAGGGGAATTATTTTCCCAGGATAGGGGGCGGCAAAAGCGACGCGGGCCTTGCGATTTCCGCTGTTGACAAAGGTGCTAATAAAAAAACTTTCCCCTGTCAGCATCCGTTTGAAACCTTGAAATATGCCACCACCTGTGGCTGTTTGCATCTGGATGTCGCCTTCCATGTATGTCATGGCTCCCACTTCAGCTCTGACGCCTTCTCTGGGGTCGAGTTCAATTTCAATCAGTTGCAAATCGTCGCCGTAGATTTTGTAGTCAATAATATCTGCCATCTGTTTCCCCTCATGTTAAATAATTGAGTTATTTTACTACAAAATCTTTAGTTGGAAATTCGCAAGCATACCAGATATCATTTTTTAGCATTCAATGTTCAAGTTCTTCTTTTTCTCGCTGTACTTCGGGGTCTTGTTCCAGGCTGGGGTAAGTTGATGCGTACTTTGGTTTTTTGAACAGGCGGCGGATGTGTTCAAAATCTTTATTTTGCAGCCATCCGACTATGCCGTCGGGCAGGACTGTGACTACTATTAAAAATAGCGCGCCTTGAAAAAATAGCCAGACTTCAGGAAATTGTTCGCTCAAGAAACTCTTGCCAAAGTTGACTAGCAGCGCTCCCAATATGGCCCCAGATAAAGTGGCGCGCCCTCCTACGGCTACCCAAATTACTATTTCGATGGAAAATGCAATATCCATTGCTTTCGGGGAAATGATTCCGGTTTGTACGGTGAATAAAGCGCCTGCTATTCCGGCTAAACCGGCGGAAATTGCAAATACTAAAACTTTGTATCCTGTGGGATTGTAACCTGAGAAACGCAGGCGCACTTCGTCGTCGCGAATTGCTACGAGCAACCGCCCGAAACGCCCGCTTGTCAGCCACCGGCAGAGGGCGTAGGTTGCTACTAGAAATAGTACGGTGAGAATGTAGAAAATATATTGAGTGTCTCTACTGTTTACTGAGGCTCCGAACAGGGTTTTAAAGTCGGTGAGTCCGTTGGTGCCGTTAATCAGTTTTTGCTGGCCGTTGAAAAAGTTGAAAAATACAATGGTTGCTGCTTGGGTGAGAATTGAAAAGTAAACGCCTCGAATTCGATTGCGGAATACTAAGTAACCTAAAAGTCCGCCCAAGATGGCGGGAATGAGAAATACTGCGACGACACTGAAGGGAAAAGAGTAAAATGGTTGCCAAAACCAAGGCAGTTCGGTGACGCCGTAGAGGCTCATAAATTCGGGCAATTGAGTGCTGGCGGTTGGGGGAATTTGCAGTTTTAGGTGCATGGCGAAGGCGTAGCCACCTAGGGCAAAAAACACGCCATGTCCCAGACTGAGCAAACCTGTATATCCCCAGATTAAGTCTATGCCGAGGGCTGCAATTGCTAGTGCTAAAAATCGGCCCAATTGGTTGAGACGAGCGTCAGGAACTATTCCTGGGACGAGCAATATGAATGTTAGGGCGATCGCCCCTACAATTGCTGCTTCTTTTAGCCGTGCCTTTTTTTGTGTATTTTTCATTTTTTTGGCGATCGAAGCTGTAGTTTTCAATTCTCAACAGTGCGTCCTTTTTGCGGAAAAATTCCTCCTGGTTTCACTTGCAGAAAAGCCATAATCAAGGCGAATACCATGACTTTTGCCATGCTGGTGGTGGCGAAAAATGTGAAGAAATCAGCTAAGGGCTTGATAGGAGCAAACATTAATGCTAATGTCCCAGAGCCGATCAGGTAATTTGCAGTGCCGATCGCCATTGCAGCAACCACACTCCCCACAATCTTGCCGACACCGCCCACAACCACAACCATAAAGGTATCGACAATATAATTTTGTCCGGTATTTGAGCCTACCGAACCAATCAGACTAATCGCGCAGCCAGCAACACCAGCCAACCCCGAACCCAAAGCAAAAGTCAGCGCATCTACTTTCTCGGTAGGTATTCCCAAACAAGCGCTCATGCTGCGATTTTGCGTCACAGCGCGAATCCGCAATCCCCACACAGATTTTTGCAAAAATAGGTAAATTCCCGCCAAACAAACTCCTGTCAGCGCAATAATAAAAAGTCTGGCGTAGGGGAGTTGAAAATTGCCCAGCGGGATGCCGCCGCGCAGCCATGCAGGCGCAGTCACATCGACGTTTTGAGCGCCAAACCAAGGTTTAGTTACTGCGAGTTTGTAAGTTTTGCTTAAAAGTGCGCTGACAGCCCAAGAAATACCCAAAGATAAAGGTAAAATTATGGCGATAATTCCCTTGCGAATGCGATCGAAATCTGCGCGTCGCTTCAGCACCTGCAAGCCGCCAAAAAATAGCAAACAAAACACCGCAATTCCCGCTACCAAAACCCAACTAACACTGCGGACAAACTGCTGCAAAATTAAACTTACGCCCCACGTCGCCAGCAATGTTTCTAGGGGCCGCCCGTAGAGATAGCGAATCACTCCGCGTTCGAGAATTAATCCTACCAATGCAGCTACTAAAAAAGCTAGGGGAATGGCAAATAAAATATAGATTTCAAAGGCAAATCCTCCGATACCTTTGAAAACATTCTGCACTACGAAAGTTGTATAAGCCCCCAGCATCATCAATTCGCCGTGAGCCATATTAATCACGCCCATCAACCCGAAAATAATCGCTAACCCCAGGGCTGCAATTAGTAAAACAGCGCCGATGCTAATGCCGTTGAATACACCGTCCAATAAGCCACTCAGCACTTTTTATCCTCCTATTTTTCGATATTTGATGTCGCGATTTTTTGTATAAAGGTAAGGTGCACTCCCAAGCAGCCTACAAACTTCCGATTTCACGATTGACTTCTACTTTGCTTAGGAACATTTAATAACTTAAATACCTCCTAAGCTGTTGCTCATATATATTGTGTATGGCGATTGAAGGGGAGAGGGGGAGAAGGGGAGAGGGGGAGAGAGGGAGAGGATTTGACAATTTTTGATTGTCATCAAAATATACAATTTAAATGCACAACAGATTATAGTTATTTCTCCTATAAGTGGCGAAGTAAAAGGAGGCAGAGCCTCCAGATATGCGTTACTTTCGCTTTTCCTGGTAACAAGCAAAGCCGGAGATGCTGCCCTTCACGCTTGAATTCTGCTTTACTTAGCTGGTCTTGAATTTGCCGCCTTTGGCCGGATCTGACCAATCACAAGAAAAGCCTTTTGTTTCGGGGACAAACTGATTCCAAGGAATCGGTGGCACGGCTTCTGGCGTAGCATAAGCAATTTCAAACAAACCGTCTTCTCTCACCTTACCCAACCGCACAAATTTAGCAAGGTGATGGTTGTTTTCTAGGGTCACTTTGCCCTCCGGTGCGTCAAAAGTTTGACCCAAAGCTGCTGCCCGCACTTTGTCCAAATCGTCGGCTGTTCCTGCTTTTTCGACGGCTTGCTTCCACAGGTAAACCATGATGTAAGCTGCTTCCATCGGGTCGTTTGTCACTCTGTCATTGCCGTATTTTGCTTTGAATGCTGCGACAAACTTTGTATTTGCGGGTGTGTCCACAGTCATGAAGTAATTCCAGGCGGCGTAATGGTCTTTGAGATATTCTACGCCGATCGCCTTTACTTCTTCTTCTGCAATACTGACAGACATTGACGGATATTTGTCCGGGCCCAAACCTGCACCCTGCAACTGTTTGAAAAATGCCACATTGCTGTCGCCGTTGAGGGAATTGAAGATGACCCCGCCGTCGGGCAAAGCTGCCTTGATTTTAGTAATAATGGGCGTGACTTCTGTACCGCCAAGAGGTATGTAATCTTCGCCAACTAATTCTCCGCCTTTGGCTGCTAGCTGTGCTTTAATAATGGTGTTTGCGGTGCGGGGAAAAACGTAGTCAGACCCAACTAAGAAGAATTTTTTTCCTTTATTTTCTAGCAGCCAGTCAACTGCTGGTTCGATTTGTTGGTTTGGGGCTGCCCCGGTGTAAAAGATGTTTTTTGAGCACTCTTGACCCTCGTATTGTACGGGATACCAGAGCATATGATTTTTTTCTTCAAAGACTGGCAATACTGCTTTGCGGCTGGCGGATGTCCAGCAGCCGAAGACTGTGACAACTTTATCTTGGTCGATCAATTTTTTGGCTTTTTCGGCAAAAGTCGGCCAGTCTGAGTTGCCATCTTCTACTATTGCTTCGATTTGTTTTCCGAGGACACCGCCAGCTTTGTTGATTTCTTCGATCGCTAATTGTTCGGCATCAACCACGCTTTTTTCGCTGATGGACATTGTGCCGCTCAAGGAATGTAAAATTCCTACTTTGATCGTGTTTCCACCGCCTGCTGCTGGTGCAGTTCCTGTTGCTGTTGGAGAAGCGGCTGGGGTGGCTGTTGGAGTCGGAGTTCTACAAGCTTTGAGGAATAAACTTGTTGTGAGGGTAGCAGAACCGTATAAAAGAAATTTCCGCCGATCGAATCGCTTTGTCATTTTTCCTTGTTACTCTTAAATAGCTCAGTCAGATGATTGAGAATAACATATAGCGACTTGATATTAAGACTAGGTTGAGAATACTTTTGTATCTTTATATACAAAAGTTATTATTAATTTACAAAATGAAGGTTTGGTGAGGATTGATGGCAAATGTGGCAGAAACGGAGTTTAGACACTAAGATATGCACTTTGAGCGATCGGTCTGAAATTAACAACCGGGTTTCTTTAGAGAATTATCTTATTGATACTAGGAGTTAGACCGTAACTGAGTTTGTGGCACACTTGGATCGTGTCCGATCGATTACCATCACAAAAACGGTTCGTAGTGTGGACACCACAATGCAATAATGAGCGGACTGAAGTCCGCACTACGAAGCGAATTCATCTTGCTGCGGTTAATCGATCGCGCGTTCACAGGAAAATATCAAAGCAGATGACGATCGCCCTTTCTACAAATATAGCAACAGCCACATTGGGCGCGGACATAAATAACCTAATGAATACAGCCGATACCCGTCAAGCATAAATGGTTTGATTCCCCTACTCTGCAACTGCTTTCGGAGTCAACTGTCCACTGTCAACTAATTTATGGAGAATAGCGGACTCGAACCGCTGGCCTCTGCGGTGCGATCGCAGCGCTCTACCAACTGAGCTAATTCCCCTGATTGACTTTCAATTTAGCATTTTAAATGCTCGATTGCCGAATCTCAAAGGCTTGCAAATTGCATTTGCTTTCAATTTTACAAACCGTGACCAACATTAGCACGTAAGGGCTAAAAACGTCAAGAGTTTTCCGCCGCCGGCTCGGTGGGGGCGATCGAGCAAAGTTGGGCCACTCTGTCCAACTCTAAATCAGCAAAATAGTCCACCGTCCAATTAGCTTGGCGCTGGATCATGTGAAACGGGTAAGTGTGAGTCACGCCCGCTACCTGCATCCCCGCTTTTTTCGCCGATTCTATCCCCGCAAAAGTATCTTCTAGGGCCAAACACTCGATCGGTTGCAGGTTCAAACCGGGATATTTCTGGTTGAGAAGTTCCACAGCCAACAAATAGCAGTCGGGTTCTGGTTTGCTCGCCGTCAAGTCGTCACCTGCGACAATTAACTCAAAATTTGCAGCCAAACCGGCTCGCTCTAGCACTAATTCTATATCCGATCGCATGGCCCCGCTAACTACGGCCATTTTTAGTCCAGAAACGCGAATTTTGTCAATAAATTCTGCCAAACCGGTATAAATCGGCAATGTTTCCAAACTATTTATTTTTTCTTGATAAGCTTTGGCCTTGCCTAACAGCAAGCGATCGAGGTATGTTTCTGTGAGATATCGTCCTCGGCGCTGCAGCAGTTCGGTAATGCAAGCGCGATCGCTCTTTCCCAAACAAATTTCTCGAAACTCCCCGCGTTTGAGTTGCAGATTTTCATCTAGCATCAGGCGATCGATTAAGTTCTCGTGAATCGACTCGTCATTAATAATAACGCCATTAAAATCAAATAAAACTGCTTTTAGAGTCATTAGTTATTGGTTATTGGTTATTAGTTATTGGTTATTAGTTATTAGTTATTGGTTATTGGTTATTGGTTATTGGTTATTAGTTATTAGTTATTAGTTGTTGGTTGTTGGTTGTTGGTTGTTGGTTATATCGTTTCCGCTTGTATCGGACTGATTTAACCACAGAGAGCACAGAGTACACAGAGGGAGAGAATATATATCTGAATCATTCCGATGCTACCGGATTTGATATTATTGGTTATTAGTTATCAGTCATTAGTTATCAGTTATTAATCATCTTGCCCGAAGATCGAAGTCAAAGGGTAGTCATTAAGCTGTCGGACATTTAAATTGTATGTTCAGGGCGGGACACCCCACAAGACGGGGAATTGTTTTGTGACATATAATTTATATACAGCCACTGTTAACAGTTAACTGTCAACAGCCAACAGTTAACAGTTAACTGTCAACAGCCAACAGTCAATAAATCAAGCGGGTGCTGGAATGCCCGGTAAATCGCCATCAAAATCAGGAGCGCGATCGCCCAAATTCGACACCTGCGCCTGACGCACCGGCTCGAAATCTTCTCCCAGAAGAGGTTTCACGCCCTGCGTCACCTGATGCACCCACCAGTGTTCCTGAGTTTGCACCGCAGCAAATCCCGCCGCCCCCGCCCAAGCATCCATACTACCAGCCGCGTAAGACTTAATATAAGGCTCTTCAAAGATATCAGTCAGCCACTCTGTATGTCGCAAAGTTTTTTGATTTCCGTCCAAAATTGCCACTTGTCCCCCAACCTTCAGCAGTCGGAAGCTTTCTCGCAAAATTGCCCGTGAGACAGCAGGCGGCGTTTCGTGAAACAGCAAGGAAGCTGCGACTAAATCGAAGCTGCTGTCAGCAAAACCCACGCTTTCAGCATTTCCGTGCAACCACTCGATATTCAAGCCGGCTTTTTGCGCCTTCATTTCGGCGACTACCAGCATATAAGGAGACAAGTCCAGGCCGACAACTTCCGCTTCGGGAAAGGCTTGTTTGAGCATCAGGGTTGTCGAACCGGTGCCACATCCCAAATCGATAATTCGGCGCGGTTTTACCCGCACAGCGTCAATTAAACCTTGTCTGACGACTGTTTCGTGGGGAGGCAAAACGTATTGCGTGATTGGATCGTAGGAAACGGCGGCACTGGGGTTGAGGTAGCCGCCTTTGATGCCGTGAAAGTTTTGGCTGCTGTAATATTTGGGATAAACTAGGTTGGTTTGTCGGTGGCGATCGCCCGCTTTTTCCCAGTCAGTACCTTCGTAGAGTCGTTTGATTGCTTCTTCGTCGATCGCCAGTCGGATCAGCGGCGATAAAAAGCGCTCGAAAATTGTATCCTTACCAACAGCCATAAAACTCCTTTCACAAAAACTCTTTTAATTTTAGCCAACAGCAGTAAAATTAGCATTAATTAAAGTTATTTGTCTCCTCGAGCCTCTATCCATTACCTCCCCTACATTGCTCGTTGCCCAACTTCCCTTTTATTGCTTGCTTCCTGTCGCTTTTCATTAATCGGAATTTTTATTAAAAACTCCGTCCCGCCGCCTGCAGGTTTAGATATTTTGATGCTGCCGCCGTGTCCGTCTACAACAATTTTGTAGCTGATTGCTAACCCCAAACCAGTGCCTTGTCCCACCGGTTTGGTGGTAAAAAATGGGTTAAAAATTTGGTCTTTAACGCTGTCGGGAATGCCGGGGCCGTTGTCGGCGATCGCCACTTTCAGAAATTTTATGCTATGTTCGCGAACTACTCCTGTGGAAATAGTAATAATTTTATCCAGGCGATCGATCTCGTTCAAGGCATCGATCGCATTGCTCAGCAAGTTCATAAACACCTGATTTAGCTGAGACGGATAGCAGTCTACTAAAGGCACTTTTCCGTATCTCTTGACTATATAAATGCCATTTTTGATTTTGTTGGAAAGCAGCAGCAAGGTATTTTCCATGCCTTCGTGAATGTCCGCCTGCTTTTTGTCTGATTCATCGAGGCGAGAAAAGTTGCGTAAAGAAAGAACTATGCTGCGAATGCGATCGGTTCCTATTTTCATAGAATTTAATATATGCGGCAAATCTTCCTCGATAAAATCTAGCTCAATTTCTTCTGTAAAATGGGCGATTTCCGGGGTGACTTCTGGGAATGTTTGTTTGTACAAACTCACTAATTCTAATAAATCTTTAGTATATTTTGTGGTGTGAGGCAAATTAGCCGAAATGAAGTTAACCGGGTTGTTGATTTCGTGCGCTATCCCCGCTACCATTTGACCGAGGGATGACATTTTTTCGCTCTGCACTAAATGGGTTTGAGTCTTTTTCAGTTCGTGCAAGGCATTATTGAGCAGTTTTACTTGGTCTTGGGTTTGAGTGTAAAGGTGAGATTGAGTAATTGCGATCGCCAATTGATCTGCTACAGCTTTTAACAGTTGAATTTCTTCCGCACTCCAAAACCACTGAGCAGCGTGGCTGCACACTAAATAACCCTGTTGCTCGTTTTGAGTCGGGACTGGCACCGCTAAATAGCTATTAGCTTTCAGTTCGAGCGGTTGACTTGCGCCCCGAGTCCAAGTATCGGCACTAAAAATAATTGGATCGGATTGGTCGCTCCCTACTGACAAATTTTCCACCAAGTAAGGCTCAAAGTTTATCGCTTGTCTCGGACAATCAAATTGGGAAGATTCCCACAAAATTTGTAAAGTTTTGTTCTGCGGTTCGTACCAACCAAAAGCTGCTCGTTCTAGATGCAGCAAATTTACTATTTCTTCGACGGTACTTTGCACGATTTTGTCTAATTCTAGAGAAGTGCGAATGCGTCCAGCAATTCGGTTGAGCATGGCTTCTCGCTCGGCTCTGGCGCGATTGTTTTCCGAGGAATAAATTAGCCATATTGCTGCTAGCATTGCCGGGACTAGCAGTCCGACGACGACGGATGTTAGAAAATTTAATGCTTGCAGTTGGGATTCAATATTTTCGCGGGGAATTATTAAGGCCATCGACCAGTTCACTTCCTGGAGGGGAGCGTAGACGGCATACACCCATTTGTTATCTATTTTTACCAGTTCGATGTTCGTCTGGCGATCGATCATGTGCCGCGCAATTGTGGAGAGTGCGGAATCTTGTGACTGTAAAAAGCTTGGGGCGGACCGATCGCTATTGCCGATTAAGTTATTGTTGGGATGAACAATTGGCACTCCTTCGGAATTGAGCGCAAAAGCGTAACTCTCGGAACCGTACTGCAGGCTGTTAACAACATTTGCTACTCTGTCTAATTTAATGCTGCCCGATAGGACTCCAATTACTTGATTAGAAGCCTGTGGCAAAGCCCAAATAGGAACTGAAACGACGATGGTCGAAACTTGTGTACTGCGGCCGATCAGCGGGTCAGAAACATTGATTTGCCCGGCCATTGCTTTTGTAAAGTGTTGGCGGTCTTTGACATTCGTGCGGTTGCCTAGAGTGTTAATTAGTGAGCCGTTGGGTTGAATTAATGCCAGAATGAAATACTCTTTTAGCCTGTATATTTCTGATTGCAACCGGGGTTCGACTAATTCCCAATTGAGAGTGCGAATCTTTGGAGAGTAAGCGATGGTTTCTATTTCTGCTTTGCGGCTGCTGAGCCAGCGATCGATTTCATCGGTGCCTTTTTCTAATTTTAATAGTGCTATTTCCTTTAAATTATCGAGTATTAGTCCGCGCACAAAAAAATAGCTTACGCAAGTAGTTGTGCTAATGGTTAAAGCCGTGGTGCCTAGAATTAGCAGAGTCAACAAATGGCGGCGCTGCCGTCTGTGTTGCCAAAGACTTTCTAGTTGCTGCCAGCGCGATTGAGCGCTGACGCCGATGTTTTGCCAAAAGTGGCGCAGTTTTGGGTTTTGGTGGGGCGGCGGCGCAGAAACGGGTCGGGCTTGATTTGCTGGTTTTTGCATCATCAAATGTTCTCGTCGAGAGTGAAATTGATCGAACTGCACGGTCATTCGGCAGAATTAATATCATGTCAACAGTCAGGACTTGATTCCTCCTAGGTTTGGCTGATGGGGATGTGGATTTCTGGCTGCGAATAATTTTTATTTCGATCGCAATATCGCATTCTATTTTGACATCAATTTTGTATTTTGACTTTGATTTTACTTTGTTGAGGTTAGTGCTTTACGATATATTTAATATCTATCTCGTTTGTATAACAAATTTTTTGTAAATAACACAGAGAAAATACGGAGTTTTTTAAACTAGCTATGTATTATAATTTACGAGCAAAACCGTATTGACAATTTAACCAATTTGTGCAGTGAGTTTAAGGAGAAATTTTTTCGTCTAAAGCTTTTTTTGCCAAGCGGGCTGCATAAACGGTGAGGGCGATCGTTGCTAGCAAACCAATGCCGTAAAGAGCCCACTCAGCAGCAGTGCGCGATCGCCCTTCAGCTCCGAGTGCCGCCAAACTCCCAGCCAGATAACCGATATAAACATACATCACAGTTCCGGGAATCATGCCGAGCCAAGATGCAAAAAAATAGTCTCTGAAAGATACCTGCGTGACTCCAAAAGCATAGTTGAGCAAATTAAATGGGAAAATTGGCGAAAGTCGCGTCAGCAGCACAATTTTCCATCCTTCAGAAGCAACTGCGGAGTCGATCGCCTGAAATTTGGAATTTCCTTCTATCTGTTTGGAAACCCAATCGCGAGTTAAATACCTTCCTATTAAAAAAGCGAAAGTTGCGCCCAAAACCGAGCCGATGGAAACGCAAACCGTGCCGCCAACGACTCCGAACAAAACCCCAGAACCGAGAGTAAGCAAAGAACCGGGAATAAATAAAACCGTAGCGACAATGTAAATTAGAATAAAAGCTGCAGGGCCCCAAGGGCCCAGACTCGCGATCGCCGATAGCGCATTTTTTAGAATTGCTTGAAAGTTAAAAAACTGTGCCGCCACAATCAAAGCTACAGCTAAAGCAATCCCTAAAAACAGTTTCCACCTTTGGGATGGTGGCGGATTTTTTTCATCGGGCGATCGCAAATCATTCATTGCTTAAAATCTCCATTCTCAACAATATGGGCATTGGGGAATTGGGAATTGGGAATTGGGAATTGGGAATTGGCCAAACAGGGCATTGGGAATTGGCATTGGGCATTGGCCAAACAGGGCATTGGGCATTGGCATTGGCCAAACAGGGCATTGGGCATAGTTTCTTCCTTCTTCCGACGGACTTACATCCGTTACATCCGTTACATCCGTTACATCCCGTACATTGCTCGTTGCCGAACTTCCTTCTTCCTTCTTCCTTCTTAAGTCAAAGTGCCGCCGCAGCTAGAACCTGAACCAGCCGTACAACCGTAACAATAAGCAGCAGTTTGCACCTCTGGAATCACATCTAAACTGCCAGATTCCAGCAATTTAGCAACAGTTATCTGTTCCCCGCTGCGAGTTTTAGCCGGCAGATTTTCCATTTGGTTAAAATCGCAGTCGTAGACATTGCCCAAATAGTCGATCGACAACTCATTGCGGCACATTAAATGCTCCACAGTACCCGGATTAAAATTATCCTCCAAAAAACCCAGATAAGGCTTGTGAAGTTTCTTATGTTCCAAATGAAACTTAGTCCGTCCCACAGGCAAATTAGTAATCGCGAACAAGTGATTAAAACAAATTCCAAAATTTTCAGCTAAATAAACCTGATAATCTCGCTGTAACTTGCCTTGTTCCGCTGTTAGCGAGAACTTATCTGTTGTCGGCACTTGCGGATTGTACACCAAATCCAGAATCAAATTTGGGTTTTTCCCGTATCCCAACTGATTCAGCTTTTGCAGCGCCAGAATCGAACTGTCAAAAACACCGCTACCGCGCATTTTGTCAACATTGTCAGCTTGGTAGCAAGGAAGCGATGCAACTATTCTGAGTTGTTGCTGCGCGCAATATTCAGGAATATCCTCAAAACCTTTTTCAAAGTAAATCGTTAAATTAGAACGAACAATTACCTCTTTACCTGTTGCCCTTGCTGCTTCTGCTAGCGGTTTAAAACCGTAAAGCATTTCGGGAGCACCGCCAGTGAGGTCAACAGTTTGAATTTGAGGAAAACGGCGAATCATTTCAATTAATTGGTCGCAAATTTCCGGGGAAAGTTCTTCTGTTCGTTTCGGGCTAGCTTCTACGTGACAGTGAGTGCAAGCGAGGTTGCAGCGTTTCCCGAGATTAATTTGTAAAACTGTAATCTGCTTTTTAGTTAAAGCTGAGTTTAGTTTGTTTTTGAAAGGCGTGATTGCTGTCTGAATCATGTGCTAAATTTTTCGGTCTGTGCTCGCAACGGATTGAGAGGCGATCGGCCGGAACGCCTCTCATAATTTAGCACTAATTCTTTGGATGCGACAGCGACAGGTTAAAAATCAGTCCGTTGATAATCGATCGCAACCCGCAACCCAAGGGTGATATTTTCGACATTAATCTGGTTTGAGAGAGTTAACTAATTTTGCAACTCGTGCTTTAATTTCATCTCTAACGCGGTGAAAAGTTTCGATGGGTTGTCCGTCGGGATCGTCGAGTTGCCAATCTTCAAAAACTTCTCGCAATACCCACGCTTCGGGTAAATTCACGCCGCAGCCGCACAGAGAAATTACGGCGTCGTAGTCTTCTGCATTGAATTCGTTTAATGGGTTGGATGTTTGATCTGTGATGTCAATGCCGATTTCTGACATGACTTGAATTGCTGTCGGATGAACTCTGCTTGATTCTAAGCCGGAACTGCTGACAGCAATTTTGCCCTCTCCGATGGTTTTAGCGAATCCTTCTGCCATTTGCGATCTGCAGGAGTTTCTTTTGCAAACGAACATTACTTTTTTCATGATTTTTGTGGGTTGTGGGTTGTTAGTTGGTGGTTGTTAGTTAGATGTTTCAAGGGCGCGATTTGCTAGTGTGATCGCCTCTTTAGCTGCTTGTTCCTTGCGTTCGCTGTAGCGATCGGTCAAATAGTCCGTTTGCTCCCGCAACAGCAAGGTAAACTTGTACAGTTCCTCCATCACGTCGATCGCGCGATCGCGATAAGGCGAATCCTTCATCGTCCCATCCTCGTTAAACTCCTGATAAGCCTTCGCAACCGAAGACTGATTGGGAATTGTAAACATCCGCATCCAGCGGCCCAAAATTCTCAAAGTATTGACAGCATTAAAAGACTGAGAACCGCCGCTGACTTGCATCACCGCCAAAGTTCGACCTTGAGTCGGTCTGACGACCCCAATACTTAAAGGAATCCAGTCAATTTGGTTTTTGATAATTCCAGTAATATTGCCGTGCATTTCTGGACTAGACCACACTTGACCCTCCGACCACAAACTCAATTCCCGCAATTCCTGAACCTTCGGATGCGTATCGGGAACGCTACCGTAAATCGGCAATTCCCGAGGATGAAAAAACCTAACTTCGGCCCCGAAACCCTCAATAATTCTCGCCGATTCTTCCGCTAATAAACGGCTGTAAGAACGCTCTCGCAAAGAGCCATATAAAAACAAAATTCTCGGTTTGTGTGTGAATTTTTCCATGATAGTTTTAATTGAAATCCCGAAATCCGTTAGACAGTTCTCGATAAACTGCGACTGCTAATTGCGCTCCCCAAATCGGAGCAACCCAGTAAACCCAATGGTGTTGCCAAATTCCGCCAACTAAAGCCGGGCCGAGCGATCGAGCCGGATTCATGCTCGCTCCGGTAATCGGCCCCATAAATGCAGCTTCTAAGCCTACAGTTAAGCCAATTGCTATCCCCGCAAAACCGATATGAGCGCGTCTATCTAATCCCGAACCGAGGATAACAAACATTAAGATAAAGGTCAGGACTGTTTCTAAAATTAGAGACTGCAACCAGTTGCCGTTTAGAGGAACTGTTGCACCGAGATTTGCTACTTTTCCTAGGGTAATTAGCAGCACTTGAGAAGCTGCGATCGCCCCCGCACACTGCGCCAAAACATAGGGCAAAACTTTGTATTTTGGGAAAAAACCGCTCGCCCAAAACCCTAAAGTTACGGCTGGGTTAAAGTGCGCGTCGCTGATATGCCCGATCGCGTAAATCATCGCAGCTACAACGGCACCAAACACAAAACTAACGCCCAAATGAGTTAAAGAACCACCGCTAATTTTGTTGACCATCACCGCGCCGGTGCCGGCAAAAACTATAATAAATGTACCGAGGCCTTCCGCAAGTGCTTCTCGCTTGCAATCTCGTTTTTCACCAGAAGCTAACTTCTTTACTATTGCACCCATCGCTATCAACTCATTGGTTTAAATACATTATATCAAAAAAAATTGATGCGTCCACCCTCTTGGTTCGATCGTTCGGAATGCGAGTCCGCATCAAGACAGGAATGAAGTCCTCACTACAAACCAATAGCGGTTACTTTGGGGGACATAATATTACTTATTAAGAAATATTGATCGGTCAACCCACCTCAGAACAAGGGCGGGCCAGCAGCATCTGACTGAAACGGCGATACTGGGCGAGGTACTCTTCCAGCACGAGAAACTGAGCTAAATTGAGACTGTAGTATATCCAGCGGCTTTCTTGGCGGCTGCGAACCAAACCGGCTTCTTTTAGGGTTTTGAGGTGAAAAGAGAGTTTAGATTGAGAGACTCCAAGCCGATCGCACAAATCGCAAACACATAACTCCTGTTCCCGCAACAACTCCAAAATCTGAATCCGCAGGGGGTCAGAAAGCGCGTGAAAGCCAGCCGAAACAAGTTTTTCGGAAATCTGCGGTTGAGAAGTGCCATCGGGCGCAATTTGAGAATTTTTCACCATCAATTGTAGAAGAAGTCATTAGTCATCAGTCATTAGTCATCAGTCATTAGTCATCAGTCATTAGTGCTGTCGCCTCCGAGCTTTCCGTCCAACGTCATCAGGAAGAAGGAAGAAAAGCAACGGTTTGGGGAATGCGAGAACCTCCTCACCATCGGGTACAGTTGCTATATTTTGCAAAAATCTATATAAAACATCATATTTTCTCAAACTTCATCCCCCAAAATAGGTGCATTTAGCACCGACAGAACATTCCCACTAAATATTAGATATAGTCCAGTAAATCAACAGCAATACTGGTAGGAGCGGGTTTCACTCACCATCTGCAATTCACACCGACAATATCTATAAACCCGCCCATCCTAGACGACAAAATTTGATCGCGGGCAATTCAACGGACATGATATTACTTCGGACTCTGTACTCGCGCCGGCACATCAGTCAATCCGGTCTTTTGCATCAACGAAATTACCCCTACAGATAGAATTCCCCCAATAACTACCCCGACAACTACCAGGATGAGAAAGCCTGTTTGCAGAGTTTTTTTAGTAGCTGGGTGGTACTGTCTGGGCAACTCTTGACCTTGCTCGTCAAGTTCTTGTTCCAAGGGATCTAGCGGATTCGATGGATTTGAGTTAAAAGGATTGGGTGCTTGATTCATGGCTGGCTTTGGTTAAAGGATGTCAACAACTATTTTAACTTGCGATTTGCCCGATCGCCTTAGATAATACATTCTGGTTTTACTCAAGACTCTATAAAATTTATTAAGATATCGATAATTTTAGCAACATTTTTGATAAGATATTCGTCTTTATCAATCTCGATCGCAATTCCTTCTAACTTAAAAAAATTTCCAGATACTCCCAGTTGTCAAAACTCCATAAATTGTCTGAATATCATGTTCGCGACGCTGGTTAAATATTTGTGCTGCAATGGTTCCCCCTGTGCACTCTCCTAAGCCGGATTGAATGTTGTCGTTTTTGGCTTCAACCAAGGCGATTACTGGGGATTCTATGACAAGCTGTTCTGGCGATCGGCTAATTAGAAAATCGCAATAACCGCTCAAACCCCTAGCAGCGTCTACATTGAATTCTCGACCTGAAAATAAACTCATCCGTTGCGATAGCCTTTTTTGATTTCAACTAATATTGGCGCGACAATTAGCTCTGAGCGAGCTTTCTCGGAATTAATTTCTAGCGCTAAAGGCAGATTGAATTGCAAAGTTTCTTGCAAAAAAGTGTTCAGTTCTATTTCGGGAATGTCGGCAAACAAGCCAACCGTTCTATTCAAGGTTATGCCAAAATTTGTCTTAATTTGTTCGACGCTAAATTGACTGTAGGGCATTTAACTCCCTCTCTCGAAAAATTAAGTGTTTTTAAGAAGATGAAATTACATCACTTGAGGCGCTAAAATTTTGAAGCAGGGGTATTTATATACTTGGCTGCTTGTCCAATGCTTTCTGTCAAAGATAATTACTATGACGTTACGCGAACTTCAAGACCGAGCACTGAGGTTGTCTGCCGAGGAGCGATGGCAGTTAATTAATGCTTTGATGCGATCGCTCCAACCGAAACCCCGATCGAAGGTGAAGCCGAAGGGTTTAGCCGCGAGTTTAATTGGCATTGCGAAAACGGACGCGCCACCACCTACAGATGCCGAAGTAAAGGCAATGTTGGATGAGCGGTTAGTGCAAAAGTAAGCTGAGACGCAGCTAGATTGTATAATATAAAAAAATAAGCAATCATTAGTTATAGTGTATGCCAGCCAAAAATC
>NZ_JAUBPP010000030.1:0-74080 GCF_036700765.1 Microcoleus sp. S1D4 | reverse complement strand
TCCCAATTCCCAATTCCCAATTCCCAATTCCCAATTCCCAATTCCCAATTCCCAATTCCCAATTCCCAATTCCCAATAACTTGAGTTATCATACAATCTGGACGTAAAGAAATGTAAAGGGATATGCAGGACAAAGTTGTGGTTGTGGTGGGTGCGACTGGCGGCATCGGTTCAGCCGTCGCCCGCAAACTCGCCGATGCGGGTGCGACGCTAGTGCTCGCCGCCAGAGACAGCAGTAAATTAGACGCTTTAGCAAGCGAACTTTCAACAACAGAGGTACTGTGCGTACCTACAGACATCACCGACTTGTCGCAAGTCGAGACGCTGATGCAAAAAACTGTCGAACATTTCGGACAAATTGATGCCCTCATAAACGCCGCCGGTGCCGGAATTCTCAAGCAGTGGAACAAGTTAGAACCCGCTGATTTAGATGCGATGCTTGACTTGAACTTGAAAGGCAGTTTTTACACATCTCAAGCCGCCGCGAATGTGATGAAAGAGCGCAAATCCGGTCACATCTGCAATGTCATCGGGATTTTGGGCAAGCATTCGATGGCGATGGGAACTGCTTATTGTGCTTCAAAGTTTGGAGTAGTTGGTTTTAGCAAGTGCATGGCAGATGAGCTGCGCCGCTACGGCATTAAATTTACACTATTCTATTTTGGCGGGGTGGATTCTCCGTTTTGGGATAATGTGAGTTTGAAGGTAGACCGCTCAAAAATGCTGAGTACCGAAACCGCTGCAAATGCGATTATGTTTGCTCTTTCGTCTGACCCGCAAGCTGTGCCGCTGGAGATTAATATTCAGCCGGAAAGTCATTTATTTTTCTAGTAGTTTGTAGGGTGCGCCGAGGCGCACCGATTCAGTTTTTATAATGTTCTTATCGCACCGATTGACCCCAAAATAGGTACAAACCCAGCCTTAATTCATAGATTATCCCAACATTTTAGACAAAACTTCAATGTTCCAGATTCATCTGTGGAGTAAAGCTAAAATCTCAAATCTACTGGGCTAAGGCATCGCCACCAAACTCAAGTTCTCCCCGACACCTATTTTTTTTTAGTGCCGATGTATTTATACCTTGAGAGGGAGTTATAATATTCAACCTTGAGGTTATTATTAGTAGCGCGCACGAGAAAAACATGAAAAATATCCCTTACTCTGTCTCTATCTTGCAGTTTTCCACTGAAAATCAGCCGATTTTCCATTCCTCAGTTTCCATTTTCAATTATTGATTATGGAATTCGATCGCATTCTGTTTTACGTTGAAAATGCTAAAGTATCCCGCGACTGGTTTGTTAGCCACTTAGGCTTTAAATCAATCGCAGGTTCTTCCAACAGCCACACTAGCACTGAATCTGTCAGCAGCGGTAATGTATGTTTTGTTTTATCTTCGCCGCTGACACTCGCTAGTCCCGCCGCTAGTTGGTTGAAGTTTCATCCTCCCGGAATTGCCGATGTGGGTTTTCGGGTAAAAAATATCGAATTAGCAGTAGCTAGAGCGGCTGCTGCAGGCGCTCAAATTCTGGAACCGATTCAAAAGAACCTAACAGCAGCAGGTTGTTTTAAGCGGGCAAAAATCGCTGGTTGGGGAGATTTAAGCCACACGCTGATTGAGCAAATAGAAGAAAATTTAGCGCTACCGGCTTCTGGTAAGCTGTCGCTGTTTACCTTAATCGACCACGTAGTTTTAAATGTTGAATCGGGCGATTTGTCAAGTGCTGTTAGTTGGTATCAAAAAATATTAGGTTTTACGCCGCAGCAAAATTTTGACATTAAGACTGAAAATTCGGCCTTGCGAAGCCAAGTTATGATGCACGCTGAAGGTGGGGCGCAATTCCCGATTAACGAACCGGCATCGACTAATTCTCAAATTCAAGAGTTTTTGACTGCAAATCGGGGGTCAGGAATTCAGCACATGGCTTTACAAACTGCTGATATTGTAGGGGTTGTTACCGATTTGCGATCGCGCGGTTTGCCTTTTCTACCCGTTCCTGCAACCTATTACTCCCAATTGCAAGAGCGGCAAAACTATTTGCCCGCAGATTGGCAAGCAATTGCAGCTTCTCAAGTTTTGGCAGATTGGCAAGAAAATACTCCCGCCGCGATGCTGCTGCAGATCTTTACTCAGCCAATTTTTGCCGAACCGACTTTCTTTTTCGAGATTATTGAGCGCCGAGTTTCTTTGATTAACGGCAAAAAGGTGCAAGCTGGAGGTTTTGGGGCTGGCAATTTTCGAGCTTTATTTGAAGCAATTGAACGGGAACAAATGAAGAGGGGAAATTTAATCGATAATTGATAAAACTGCCAATTTTGGGATCAAGCAAGCCTGTCTTTCAGCAATGCGAGATCGTTCCACCCGTAGGCAGTTTCTTTGACTGCAACTCCTGCTTTATTTGTTGGGTGTTCGTCCACTTTTTCACCTCCTAAAAACTCATAAAATTTGCAGGCTGAATTGTCTCCCAGTACCCAAACCAGCATCGAATTCAAGCTTGATTCAGTCAATTTTGTGACAACTGCTCGCACGAGTTGCTGTCCGATTCCCTGACGCTGATATTCCTCCAAAATATAGATAGCAAATAATTCTCCTTGATAAGCATATTTGCCAGTACGCTCGCAACCGCCGGCAGCAAAACCCACAATTTGCTCGGAGTCATTCTCAGCAACGCAGACAAAATCCCCAGTATTTTTGACGTTTGACAGGATTTCTTGCCAGTTGTTTTCTCGTTTTTGATATGACAGTTGCGCGAGGTAATCTGCTGGTAAAAATTTTCGGTAAGCTGTCCGCCAAGTGTCTAGATTAACTCGGGCAATTGCAGGTGCGTCAGCAATTTTAGCTTCTCTCACGATCATCAGAAAATACTCCTTTCGGGCCCTGAAATTCTTGATTGTATTCTAAGCAAACTATGCGATCGCGCCCTTCTAGTTTAGCTCGATACAGCGCGCGATCGGCTTCTCCAATTAACCCCTCAATGGATAAACCGACAGCAGGCACAACATTAGTGACTCCGATACTGAGAGTCACAAACTTACTTACCTTGGAATCAGCATGAAGAATTGCCGCAGCATTCAAATCGCTGCGAATTAATTCAGCTACCCGCATAGCTCCCTTAACCTCAGTCCGCGACAAAATTACCGTAAATTCCTCGCCACCGTAACGGGCTGATAAATCGCCTCCCCGCCTAGCATTTTTCTCTAAAATTTTAGCTACTTTTTTTAAACATTCATCGCCTCCTTGATGCCCGTAGCGATCGTTGTAAAGTTTGAAAAAATCGATATCCAGCAAAATCAAAGACAGGGGCGCTTTCTCTCTAGCCATCCGCTGCCACTCCGATTTTAATGCTTTGTCAAAACTGCGACGGTTAGCAATCTGAGTCAAACCGTCGAGAGATGCGAGTTCTTGCAATGTTTGGTTAGCAGCTTCTAACTCTAATTTCGCCTGTTCTAAAGCTAAGTTTTGCTGGGCTAATTCTTCGCTTTGCCGTTTTTCTTGCTCGTACAAAAATCGAATTGAAGCTTCGGCTTCTTGCAGTTCTTTCTCTGCATATTTGCGCTTGACAAACTGCCCTAATTGAGAACCGACAGCAGCCATCATCTCAAGCAAATCTTCATCGAGAGGCTGTTTTTCCTGGCAGAAAAAAGTCATTACCCCTACCACTTGACCGCTGGCGCGAATCGGGAAACCAAAAGCCGATTGCAATCCTGCTTTGGCTGCTAAGTGCGATCGCACAAAATTGCGATCTTTGAGAATATCCGTAATCCATTGCGGAAAACCAGTGTTCCAAACTATTCCCGGTAAACCCGCACCAGGCTCTAGATTAATCTGCTGGCAATTTTCCACAAACTCCCCAACTTCAGTCCCCCTGCGCCAAACTCCCACTCGCACCAAAAAAGGAATATTTTCAATAACATTATCTGGTGCAGCCAACAAAAAAGGTATTTTGTCGCGACTATTTTCCGCATCAAATTTACTCTCTTTTTCATCCACAGGCGTCCAAAGCTCGCCAACATCCCATCCCAAACTTTCACAAATAGCTTGCAAAAATTTCGGAGTGGCGCTCTCTAAAGAACCCGATTCTGACATAATACGAGCTACTGCATACTGTGCTGCTTGACGTTTTTTGATCCGCTGTTCCTCAGTGATATCCCTACCCACACAGACAAAATCTTGTATGCTTTTGTTGTCATAGTGCTTGCTGTCTATGCTTGTATCGATAGTAGAGCAGGAAAAAGCAACTGTCAGCTTTGAACTATTTTTAGTTGTACAAGTTACTTTTATTTGATGCCAAGATTCTGTTTTCAGTTCAGGAGGTAGCTGGCTAATTTGACGCAATAATTCCCCATCAGGGGTAATCATTGAGATTTGTTTACCGATTAATTCTGATTCGGTATATCCAAATAATATTTCGGTAGCTTTATTGATTTTTTTAATTTTTCCCGCTCCCGTTGTTACCAATAAAATATCGTTAAGTGAGTTAAGAATTTTATCAATATAATCACGAGCAGTAGCCAAATAATCGACTTTAATACTGTTTTCGTTGACTGCTTGAACCATAGTTTGCTGAAGAGAGGCACTGTCTGTTACGTCTTCGCAAAAAATAATTAATCTCTCAGGTTTAAGCTGCTCCTTATGACAAAAAATATATAGATCGAGATAGAAATAAGTTCCATCTTTTAAAATTCTGGTAACTGATTTTAAATGGAAACTTGACTGTCGTTGTTCTAGAATATCGTCAAGCAGTTCTTCAATTCCGATCAGTTCGGGAAAACAGTCGCGCACATCTTTGCCTTTTTCGATTTGATTGGGAATCTCGGCAAAGTCTTGCACGTTTAAGGATGTTTCTTGAATTTTCAGTTCTCTATCGACTGCGAGGAATTCTATGCGACGCAAAGATAACAGTTTGTCTAGAAGATTGTTAATACTTTTGGGGCATATCTGTAAATTCAATGGTGGCAGGATTTCGTTATTGTCTAACATTCAGGTCAAAGGTGAGTAGGAAAAATTATTTTTACGTTTTTTTTGCTGATGGAACTGTTAGGATAGATCGAGAGATTTCTGTTCTCACAGTTTGTAAGCAAGCAGGCTCTTAGCTGATTGCACAAGGGTATCATCTCAGTTTTACAAAAAGCATTTTTTTTATTATAGTGCGAGCTGTCGCGAGTTCGCGACAGCTCGCACTATAAATGCAAAACTGAGATGCTCCCTTGTACAAGCATTATTGGAGATGTCTGAGGTTTGTGAAAGCTTTTAGTGCTGGACGTATTACAGCCAAATAAACCGGGTTTTTTAACCTTACTGGGGGCCGGAATGAAATATTTTTGTAAAAAACCCGGTTTCTCACTATCCATGCGTCCAAGATTTACTTTGCTTTTCCTCGCAACGATCGATAAATACGCGCTGGATACGTAATATTATGCGCGATCCATTACCATACCAAAAACGTTTCGTAGTGCGGATTTTAGTCCGCAGCCCAAGAGCGGACTAAAATCCGCACTACGAACCAAATCTTATTGTTGTGAATTGAACGGACAGGATCTAATATCAAATCCGGTAGCATCGGAATGATTCAGATATATATTCTCGGACTCTGTGTACTCTGTGTTCTAGCGCCGGTTAAATCATTCCGATGCTACCGGAAACGATATAACTCCAGAGCTATTTATATGCGAGTTTTAACTTTTGACAGCAGACGATTAACAGTTATTTAATTGTCATTTATAACATTTTTTTTTTGACAAAGCTAGCCGAATATGAGTTATAGCAAATGTGTTGCACAAGCATTTAAGCTCGGTCTGAATTAAGCGGTTAAGGGCTATAATGATTAATTAAACAAGCGATTTGCATTATTTATAGTGCAGTTTTCAATTGTAGACTTCCCGATATTACTAACAACTCTTAGAGTGGAGGATTGGTACAATTCAATTCAACTGTTGCCTTTAATTAGCGCCATTGTTCTACAATTTACCTCCCCTAGGTATTGGTGTCAAGTTTGGCAAATAACCTGTTACCTTGAAGTGATATAATATTGAACAATTTGTATAAAAACTGGAAAATATTCTGCTAAATGCTGAGACTTATTACTGACTTTGACGGCCCGATTATGGACGTGTCCGATCGCTATTACCGAGTTTACCAGCAGTGTCTGGCCGAGACTCAGCGTGAGGGTCAAGCAGTGCGCGAACTCACCTTAGCCGAGTTTTGGGACATGAAACGGGCGCGGGTTCCTGAAACCGAAATCGCCCTCCTCTCAGGATTAGACGCAGATCAAGCTGTCGGTTTTGCCCTGAAACGCCGTCAAACTGTCCACACTCTCCCTTTTCTGATGTACGATCGACCCGCTCGGGGTGCAGTAGAAACCTTAGAGAAGTTGCAGCGCGCTGGAGTAGACTTAACGGTGATGACCATGCGCCGCGTCAGGGAACTAGACGAAGCCTTCACCCGCTGCAATTTGGCGCAGTTTTTCCCAGAAAACCGCCGCTATTGTCTCCCCAACGATTACGTCAAAACCGGGGATGTGAAGGATAAGCCCCTGCTGATGGCTAGAGCTCTGGCCGAACTGCCACCGGCTTCTGATTTTTGGATGGTGGGGGATACCGAGGCGGATATTGTAGCAGCAAAAACGCACGGTGTCAAGGTAATTGGTGTTTTGTGCGGAATTCGCGATCGCACCCAATTAGAAATGCACCAACCGGATTTTATTGCTAATAATTTGAGCGAAGCAGTTGAGATGGTTTTAGGGAGTCATTAGTTATTGGTTATTAGTTATTGGTTATTGGTTATTGGTTACTGGCTCTTAATTGTTGTTAGTTGTTATTAAGAATCAACAAATAACACTGAAGAACTAGGAACCAACAAATCACAAATAACTAATTACAAATAACCACTAACTACTGACTATCGCAAAAAACTGCTGACGAGCCACAGAGTTAAAAACGTAAACAAAGCAATCAGTTTCTCTGTTGAGACAAATGCTGTACTGAGCAAAGGGCCGAAAACACCTCCCAGCACCAAGCCTAAAACCAAGCCCGCCACAGTCAGCAGCACGGCCCGACCAAATTTTTGTTCCTTGCGATTAAGAAAATAAAGACAAGAGCCGACTCCAAGAGCCAGAGTCAACTGTAGCAAAGAATCATTAGCCGCCGGATAAATACTCAGTCCGCCCAACGCCACATAAACCCCAGCCGGCCACAAAATGTCCGATCGACTAGGAGTATCGATTAGCCGCTGCAACCAAGCAGGACTCCCCGACGGAGTAGACGGAGTAAAGCTTGCGGGTGGGGGAGTCAGCCGATCGGGAAAGCGGATGCCTTCGGGCACTTTAATTTTACCTTCCTGTCGCTGTCGCAAGCGATCCATGAGAATCGCGTCATAAGCAGCTTCGATCGATTCCAAACGTTTCTTGTCGCCACTGTGCTGCTCGGCTTGACGGGTGCGGGCCTCTTGCACTTCATCAAAGGAAGCATCTTCATCGACTTCAAGCAGTTGATAGGGAGTTGGCTCACTCATAAAACTTGTTGGTATGCGGAAAACTCAGCGTCTTTAGACCTGAGAGGGATGCGAGCGGGCGGTGTTAACCGCCGTGGTTTGAAAGTGTAGGATGATATCCTAAACCATTGGCGTCAATTTAAGTTTAAAAACCTTTGTTTCTCTCGTTTATAGCTGAGTCTCGATCCCGTGCTAATCTCCATTAAGAATGGGAGTAGGGTTGATGCAAGAGCGCTTTTTGTCCTCCCAAATAGTCGGGCGGCCAGGGGAGGTTCTAGGTTTTAATCGTCAGATAGTATACCTGTACTGCATTTGACTTGGTTGTTGACACCAATGATGGTTAACCTTGCGGTCGCTAAGCATTTTTTATCCACCAGTGCTCGGTCATTAAATTTAATAACCCGCTGAAGGCTCTCGTTAAAAATAGTGCAATTTTAACAAGAGATGAAAGCCGCGCCGCTTTCCCCAAAGTTTTACTGGTAGTTTTTAGTGCTTTGAGACAGAAACCAGCAAACATTAGGAAGGTAGAAGGCATTGGGCAACAGGAAATAAAAAATTATGAACCTAAAGATTTTTGTTTTTACCTTAGCTTAGCCGTCTACAATAATTTTACCTGTTGCCGAAGGCTTTCAACGGGGATTTGTCCCGCAGGCGCTGACAATTCCCGACCACTGGATTTTTTTTAGTCGATCGCGGCGGTAGGAAAAAAAGCGAGCCGAGTCAGAATAGGTACAGAAAGGAGCGATCGCCACTTGAGAAAGATCGATTCCCAATTTCTGCAATTGCAGAGCATTGCAGAGGCGAACATCCAAGCGTACTTTTCCAGGTTCTGGATCTGGTAGTACAGGAGATTCGGGCATTTGGTGCAAAAACTCTAGAATGCCCTCTGCTGTGGCACTAACAGCACTCTGGGGATTAATCGCGGCTAAGAGAGACGCGGCAACTTCCACAGATACCTGGTAAACCTCTCCAGAGATCGCCGGCCCCATAGCAATCTTGAGATTTTCTAGTTGACTGCCGACGGCCACAAGTCGATCGATTGCCTCTGGTAATATCTTAGCAGCAGTGCCGCGCCAACCAGCGTGAACTGCCGCAACCAGTCCAGTGCGATCGTCAGCAATCAGCACCGGCACGCAGTCAGCCGAGCAAACCCACAGCGCCTCACCCTCTAGTTCGGCCACCAACCCATCAGCCTCAACATAGCTTTGAGCCGCGCTTTCCGAAACCGGAGGCACAACCGGGGACAACTGACCGGTTTTGAGTACCGCATTGCCGTGTACCTGCTGAAGGCGGTAAACCTTGGCTCCTGGTTCGAGAATTTCCGTCAGTTCGATCGGGCCTTGGGGCGAGAAATCGCGAGTAAAAAAGCCGTGAGACCATCGAGAGAGCAAGCTACAAGTCAGATAAGGCAAACCTTGGGAGTTTTGCCACTCCCAACCGATCGCCGAAGGGGATCCAGTTGCCGGTGAGGAGTCAGGAAAATTTGTCAAGCGATCGCCAGCTACAGTCATTAAAGCCATCCATCCCCAAACGAATCAATTTGCATTCTATTCTAAGCAATCAACAATTTTGGCGGCTGAGGTTTAAATGCGCGATCGGCTTTCATCAAAAAAATCGGGATGAAAGAAGCCGCCCAGCGGCGGTGGACGCTGGCGAAATTTGGCATAACCCGAAAAATAGAGGCAAATAATTAACACAACAGATACTTGCTTGAAGACTCCTGTCGCCAGCAGCCCAAAACTTTAAACTTTAGTTCCGGCGACTGAGATTCACTCGTCTGCAAGTAAATCTAAAATCTAAAACTTGTTCGCTCGCGAAGTCGAAGAATCTAAAATCTAAAATCGACCGAGGCGGTGGAGGCTGGCGAAATTTGGCACGACCCGAAAAATAGAGCGAACTAACTAACACAGACGAACGTCAAAGCGCTATTATCAATGTGGCCTTCACAGACTCTGCCAGCCAGTGCGATCGTCGGCAAAAAAATCAGGGCATCGATCGCGAATCGACGCCACAGCATTCGAGCTGGTTCGACACGCCCAAAAATTGCCTCAAGCCCGGTAAAATCAGTTAAGTCTGTATTAAAGATTGGGATTGCCATACAGTCAATCCAGGCCCCGCCAAAAAAAACAGATACTTGCTTGAAGACTCCTGTCGCCAGCAGCCCAAAACTTTAGACTTTAGTTCGGGCTCCTTTGATTCACAAAGTTGCAAGTAAATCTAAAATCTAAAATCTAAAATCGACTGACTTAGATATCCTTGCGTCCCCTGTTGAGTTGGGAAAAAAAATCGTGAAACCAGTTCCAGACAAGCAAATAGCAGCCCATTTGAACACCAAACATCACAAAAATAACCCGAAAGGCGCTCGGACTCGATCGCGCCTTTTGTCCGATCGCTCGCTGCTGGTAGGACTGGGCTGCATCGCCAGTCTGGGACTGCTCAGCAAAGGCCTAGTGTGGGCCCAGACCGAAACACCGCCAGCAGAACAAGCAGTCCCCGGCGCAGCAGAACTCCAGCCACTATTTGAAGCGCCTCTGGCCCCCCCGGAACCGGAAGTCAGCCAAGTAGAGCCAGAACCGTACTACCCACCGCAGGCAGAAGATCCGGCTCCCGAGCCTGTCTATGCCGAACCGCCTAGGGAGTCAGATTACGTCACCGAAGCACCTCCGGCCTATTATCTGCCGGAGCCTGCGCTGATTCCCCTGCCAGAAGCCACAGCCCAAGAGCCTCCTTTTGAAGCGCCAGTTAACCCAGTCCACGCTGAAGCAGACTATACAGACTACAACGCTGGCGCTGAGGGCGGCTACGAACCGCCGACCAGAATCGAGTTTGCAGAACGATCGAGCGGTTGCGAAGGTTCCGGTGGCGGTTCGTGCGGGCCTGCTGCTGTGGACGAGCCGGTCACTGCAGAAGCAGCCCCTCCCAGCTACAGCCCCCAAACCCCGATCGCACAAGAACCCAACGACAGCCCCCACAGCCCGATCGCCGGTAACTCGTATATTGCACCCCCGCCTCGAAATCTGCCACAAAACCTGGCGGAGAACGTTCCGAGCAATGTTCCGAGCAATGTTCGGGGAAATGCGGGCGATAACGATCGGGGTTATTCTGCCAATAAAGTCGATCGAGCCATTCAACAAGTAAGCAACAAGCTTTGGGGACAAGGAAGCAGCGGAGAATCTGCTTATGGGCCCAAGGGCTACTCGCCTAACTCTGGATATTCGGCTAACTCTGGATATTCGGCTAACTCTGGATATTCGGCTAACTCTGGATATTCGGTCAACCCTGCATCCTACGGCGGCCCTCCCGAACCCAGCATGGGACTAGGGCCGGTGCAAGTCGGTGCAGTGAGTGTCAGCAGCGGCAGCAATACAGGTTTTGCTTACTACAATCTCACGCCGCGTCCTTTAGGAATGCCCGGAAACGGCAACACCAGCCTGTTGTTTCCCCTATCTATTGCTGCCGACATTACATCGCCCTTCGGGTGGCGGACTCATCCGGTTATGGGTTACGGCAGGTTTCACACCGGAACAGACTTGGGAGCTCCGATGGGAACGCCCGTACTGGCGGCCTATGCGGGTCAAGTGGCGATCGCCGATTGGTTGGGCGGCTACGGTTTGACGGTGGTTCTCGACCACAACAAACAGTCTCAGGAAACTCTCTACGGCCACCTTTCGGAACTGTTTGTCAAACCCGGAGAGTTTGTGAAACAGGGAGAAACTATCGGCCGCGTCGGTAGTACAGGAATGTCTACAGGGCCTCACCTTCACTTCGAGATCCGGCAAATGACCGATCGGGGTTGGGTGGCGATCGATCCGGGCGCTCAGCTAGAATTCGCCGTAGCCAAAATGATGGGCAGTTTAGAAACCGCCAAAGTACCCCTAATGCCGAAAATCGTGGAAACACTAAGCGCTAGGGGACTCAAGGATTTAGAAAGCGATCTGCCCATGCTTCCACCTCTGCCGCTGGGAATGGATATCGAAGTTCACAACCTCCAGCCGCCATTCCCAGAATTGTTAAAAGCTGACACTTCAGCACCCAAAGATCAGGAAGCTCTCAAACCCAAAACTCAGAAGCAAGCAAGTAGATAGGCTTTTGATAATGACTCGCATTCCTCACTACAAACCAGACAAGTTTGTAATGAGGAATGCGAGTCCTCTACCAAGAAGGCTCTCAATCGATTACCATCACAAAAACCACGAACCTGATAGATTTCTCGTTACCATTAAGAGCCTGGTAGCTAGGAAAAACCCATAAAAATTGGTAAATAGTAGCTTATGCTAATAACGCAGCATTTGTGGGAATTAATTTTATTTCTAATAATTGTATTCGGGCCAATTCCCTTAAGCTTGTTTCTTGCTTTCGAGAATCAGAAAGCAAACAATAACTGTTCGTTTCCCCATTTTCTGCTCGTAATTCTGACGGGATGGAGCATCATACAAGTTTGTATCGGCTTGATTTTAGGAAGTGTCGATCGCCTAAATCTCGCTCAAGTAATTATAGCAGAAATTTTGATTTGCGCGATCGGCACAATCCCGATCTATACAAAAAAAAACAGAGCTTTTACCTTATCGCATTGGCAGATCCCCAAACTCAAACAACCCCTCAACAGCTCCGAAATTCTCATTATTTTGACAGTCGCTTTTGCAGGAATTGTGCTGTGTTACACCCTAGCAACCAAACCCACAACCAATTATGACTCATTGTGGTTTCACCTGCCCGCGATCGCCCGATGGTATCAAACCCATTCCTTTACACTATTAGATGCCACCGGAAACTGGATTTTTGAACAGGAGCAAGCCCGAGTATATCCCTACAACTGGCACGTTTTATCTGCCTTGTGCGTGATCCCCTTCCGATCGGACTTTCTCGCAGCTTTTCCCCTGCTAATAGCCTGGGTGCTGGAAGGAATAGCCGTCTATCTATTAAGCGTAAAATTTGGAGCAACCAGAATTCACGCTATGGCAGCATCAACATTAGTATTGACAGTACCGATGGTGCTCAACCAAATTAACACCATTCACCCAGACCTACCGCTAGCTGCCATATTTACAGTAGGTTTGTATCTAGGTTTATCCTATCATAAAAGCCGATCCGTCTGGGAACTATCCCTATTTTTTGCATCTGTAGGAATGCTAGCCGGAATAAAAATTACTGGCCTAGTTTATGCAGCCTCACTCTTAGGAGGATTAGCAATATTAGAAATTACAAGATTCGCCCTTAATCAAGATTCCACACCAGCTAATTTTAGAATTCGCCACTTTCTCAAACCAGTCTTGCTGTGCGGTGTAGCTTGTTGCTTGCTTTTAGGATGTTTTTGGTATGCGAGAAACTTGCTGCAAATCAATTACCCTGTCGGCGAAGTCGGCGATATTAAAATTCCCTTAGAGCCTGTTCGCTTACAGTCTCCCATACCTGCACCAATACCTTCGGTAAAGCAGCCGCCCGCTTCGCCACTTCTAAAGATTTGGCAAAGCACTTTAGCAGCTCAATTTAATCCCAGCAATATTTCCCACTGGCAAACTTTCGGCTTACAAATCATTATTAGATTGCAACTGCCCTTTCTGGCGATCGCACTTCAAGTCTTAGCAGCACCTCTGGCTTTGTTGCAAACTAAAACCAGAACAATCAATCAAAATAATATCATTTTAATTGTACTTCTTGCCAGCACCGGAATTCTGTATCTAATTACACCTTACACCTCCGGTAGTGCTGGAGAGTCGATCGGTCAACTCAGCCCCATACTCGGTTTCAATCTCAGATACGGATTTTCCTTCCTAAGCTTGCTAGCTATAGCAGCAGCAGCTACAGCTAGCAAATTAAAAACTCCGAATCAACTTGTCGTAGCAGTTGTTTTAATTGGCAGTATTTCCGGCATTATTAGCAACATAATTTTTGACTTAATTAAAAATGCTTCTTTTACCGACAACAGTCTTGTTTGGGGAAGCGGGTTGATTGATCGGTTTAAATCCGAGCCTGTGGAAGCCCTCAATGTGGTGATGAAAATATTAGCTCCCTACGTGCTAGATTTAGCAATATACCTGTTAGCTTATATTGGCTTCATGCTGTTAGGTTGGATTTTGTTTGAGCAAAGTTCAAGTTTAACCGAGTTAAAAAATAAATTGGTAAACTTAAAAAAATCGATTTATATCATGATAATTTTTCTGTGTATAGCATTGATGGTAAGTGTTAGTTGGGTGGCGAGGGAAAAGCGAGATATTGCTAGAACCCAACTGTATCGAGGCATTTACGAGTATATCGATCAAAATACAGTACCGGATGAAAGAATCGGCTTCTTTCTGAGTTCCCGCAGCTACCTGTTTTACGGGAGAAATTTAGACAGAAAAGTTTTATACATACCCTTTAGAGCCGATAGACTTCCGGCATGGATTGACAACCTCCGAAAAAATAAAATTAGCATTGTAGGATTCGGGCCCATGACTGAGACAGACGAATACATCAAACAAGGTTTATCTTGGCTGACAAGTCCCGATGGCCCGCTACAACCAGTTTTCGGCAAAGATTTTAATACTGAGTCGGTGTTATATCGCTTGAAGAATTAAAAGTTATTAGTTATCATGAACCAAGCTAAAACTCTATTTTCAATTATTGTTCCAACGTACAATCGACCTGAGAAATTAGCGCAGTGTCTTCAGTCTTTTGTTGAACTAGAATATCCGCGCGATGGGTTTCAAGTCATTGTCGTTAACGACAGCACGGAAATATCTGTAGAAAGTACAATTTCTCCTTTTCAAAATCAGCTAAATCTCAGACTTTTGACACAACCAAATTCTGGCCCGGCTACGGCGCGAAATACTGGGGCTTTTGCAGCCGAGGGCAAATTTTTAGTGTTTACTGACGATGACTGTACTGTGGCGGTAGATTGGCTGCGAAATTTGGAACGGCGATTTATGGAAACACCAGATTGTTTGATTGGAGGTCGGACTGTCAACGCGCTGCAGGATAACATCTATTCTACGGCCAGCCAGCAATTGATCGACTATCTTTACAGTTATTACAATGCTATTGGCGATCGCGCGCAATTTTTCACTTCTAACAATTTTGCCCTTCCCGCTGAGGCTTTCCAAAAAATCGGCGGGTTTGACACGACTTTTTCGCTAGCGGCGGGAGAAGACCGGGAATTTTGCTTTCGCTGGCTCAATGCCGGAGGCTGCGCGGTCTACCGTCCTGAAGTTACAGTTTATCACTTTCACGCCTTAACTCTGGGCAAATTTTGGCGGCAGCAGTTCAATTACGGTAGAGGTGCTTTTTTGTTTGGGAAAATTATCTCGAACAGCGGGGCTAAGGGGAAATTGCAACATCCGTCGTTTTATTTGAATTTGCTAACTTATCCGTTTGGCCGCGCTGCGGGGTTTCAGAAACTATTAATTGCAGGTTTGTTTTTAGTTTCTCAGGTGGGAATTGCGGCGGGTTTGTTTTGGGAGAAAAACAATGTTGTTGAGGAATAGATTTGGATTTTTGAACCGCAGAGAGCGCAGAGAGCGCAGAGAGAGAGAGGTTAGTTTTAGTAAATGCGTCAGCTTTGAGTGGTCGATTATTGATGGAATAGTTCGCTGTCGAACCCTACAAGTTTATTCTTTAGTCCGCGGAGGCGGACTTCGTTTCTGTAGTAGCGGTTTTAACCGCCGAGTTCTGTCTGCCGAGTTATGCGATTACATGAATCCGTGTTCGGCTAAGAATTCTGGTGTAATTGTTCCTAAACTGTTAATGGCGGGGATTTCTTCCCAGGATTCGGGATGTATTTGCCGGCCGCTGCGGAGAAATTTTGCTACGTATTTGCCGAGTATATCTGCTTCTAAATTAACTAAACTTCCTGGTTGCAAATAACTGAGGTTTGTCTCACCAAAACTGTGGGGAATGACAGCAACTTCAAACCAATTGCCGTCAGCATCGCAATCTGCCACGGTTAAGCTGATGCCGTTGATGGCGATGCTGCCTTTGGAAACGATGTAGGGTGCGATTTGACGCTGCCATGCCGAATTGGCTGCTGGTGGGGCAGTAAAGCGCATCTCCCAAGCGTTGGCGGTTTGGGTTGATGTGGCTAAACTGCCGATCGCATCTACGTGCCCCGTCACAAAATGTCCGCCTAATTTGCTACCGGCGCGCAGGGAGGTTTCTAAGTTGACTAAAGCATCGGGGAACGATCCCAGAGTTGTGCGGCGCAGGGTTTCTGGCGAAGCGACGGCGACAAAACCTTGCGGCAGAACTTCTACTACTGTCAAGCAAACTCCATCCACGGCTACGCTGTCCCCAATGGCTAAATCTTGTAAAATCTGGTAGGAGTTGCTTGAGGTGCAGGAAATTTGGAAGTAGTCATTACCTAGCGACTTCAGTTTTCCGAGAGATTGAATTAGTCCTGTAAACATAAGTATTTTTCCTTAGTCGATCGCTTATTTCAGTCAAACCACAAACCAGACGCAGGAGCTTTTGCCGCCCCCTCTCCCCCCAAGTCAATCTAAAATCTAAAATCGACTCATGCCGATCCGTTGCAGATTCAGGCGAAGATCGAGTCATACTGGATTTAGCAGGTCATTTTTGTGTCCGAGTTCTTTACCGCCTTGCAGTGTCTTAATTCTGTCAGTAACCCAGCCCTAAAACCAGGGACTGAGCTTGTAAGAGCAATCGAAGCAAGCTGTGCTGACCAGCCTCAGCCTTAACTGGCTACGTTATTTGAGTCACGACACCGGAGAATGCGACGCTAGTTTTCCGCTCTGTCATTTGCAATTAAACAGTCTTAAGGTCACTGAGACAGTGTTGCAAGTCTAACAAGCTCTAATAACATTGACCGACAAGCGAACATTACCCCGAAAGGGAGCCGGAGACAACCATATCTCCAAAGAGGGGCAACCATACCCCTCTACCCCCGAAAGGGGAAAGGGGATTCAAGGTGGTGCTCACTGAGCGTAGTCGAATGTGTTGAAACCGCCCATGTTGTTTCCCTCTCAGGACTAAAGTCTCTGAGTTTCCCACTTACCGAGCATTTTTATGATTGAAATGAAAGTCGCTGGAATTGCCTTAGATGCAGCCACGCGCAGCCCTATTGTCCTATTGAGAGACGCTACTGAGCGACGCGCTTTGCCTATTTATATCGGTCAGGAGCAGGCTAAGGCTATTATTAGCGCTCTCGAAGGCAACAAGCCTCCTCGACCCTTAACTCACGATCTGATGGTCACTTTTTTAGAGGCCTGGAGTGTTACTTTGGAGCGGATAGTGATTCACTCGCTGCAAGATAACACGTTCTATGCCGTGCTGATTGTCCGTCAGGGAGAAGTTAAAAAAGAGATCGATGCCCGACCCAGTGACGCGATCGCCCTCGCCCTGCGAACGAATAGCCCCATCTGGGTGATGGAAGAAGTTGTCGCCGATGCTTCGATACCGGTCGATCGAGATGCTGATGAGGCCGAACGCCGCGCCTTCCGGGAATTTATCTCAAACCTCCGCCCAGAGGATTTGATCAAGAGAAGCGGCTTTAGCTCCGGCGAAACTTCCTAAAATTTATGCGCTATCGACGGTTTGGCAAAACGCAGTTGCACCTGTCTGTATTTTCCTTGGGAACCATGCGCTATTTGGCTTCTGAGGAAATTGCCCGTCAGACTGTACAACAGGCGGTGTCTATGGGAATCAATCACCTGGAAACGGCGGCGGGTTACGGTTGCAGCGAGGAATATCTCGGTGTGGCCATCTCGGCTGGTTTGTCGATCGATCGATCGCGCTTCCACATCACTACAAAAATCCCCCCAACGGACGATGCTGCTGCAATGGAACGCTGCATCGATTCGTCTCTCAAACGCTTGAATCTAGACTATATCGACTGTCTGGCAATTCACGGTTTGAATGTTTGGGAACATTTGGCGATCGTGCGATCGCCCACAGGCTGCATGAGCGCCGTACAAAAAGCCCTCGCTGATGGCAGAATTCGGCACGTCGGTTTTTCGACTCACGGGCCTCTGGAGCTGATTTTGGCGGCAATTAATACAGATTTGTTTGAATTTGTCAATCTGCATTATTACTATTTTTTTCAGCGCCACGCCCCCGCAATTCAACTCGCCAAAGACAAAGATATGGGCGTTTTCATCATTTCCCCGGCAGACAAAGGAGGGCAACTCTACACGCCCCCGGAAACTCTCACAAAATTGTGTTCGCCTTTCTCGCCTTTAGAGTTGAACTATCGGTTTTTGCTGAGCGATACTAGGATTGGGACTGTGAGCGTGGGGGCTGCAAATCCGAGAGAATTGGAACAACCTCTGAAATATTGCGATCGCGACTTTCCCCTCACCGACAGCGAAATCGCTGCATTTGCGAAGTTAGAATCAGCTATGGTCGATCGTTTGGCAACCGACAAATGCAGCCAGTGCTATGCCTGTTTGCCTTGCCCGGAAAACATCAACATTCCCGAAGTGTTGCGCCTTCGCAATCTCGCCGTTGGCTGCGACATGACGGACTTCGGTAAATACCGCTACGCGATGTTTGAAAATGCCGGCCACTGGTTTCCCGGCAACAAAGGCAACCGCTGCACCGATTGCGGCGAATGTTTGCCCAGATGTCCCGAAGAGTTGGACATCCCAACTCTGCTAAAAGATACTCATCAACGACTAGGCGGTAAAGCAGGGAGGCGGTTGTGGGATTGAGGCGAAGCAGCCAAAACAGGGAAAAGCTCGATCGAGCCGATGTCGAGTGATGCCAGAATTAAGTTAGACTTTTTTTAAGTAAATTTACAATACAGTCGATCGCAAAAGTACCTAGTTTGGGGACTGCCTTCGCTAGTATCCCAATTTTGCAAAAAGCATTTTTGTTTGAGTGCGAGCATCCTACACAGCCCAGCCTACATCTAAGCGCAAACACTTTTGTGAAAGCGCCTGTTTGGATGCTTCCAACACACTTTAAATAAGAGCCAAAATAATATGTAAAAACAACTAAATAACACAATCAGATCGAACGAAAAAAACAACCATTTTCTGAAATACCGATTATTTTATTACTGGGTTAGGCAGGGCAAAACCGAAGAATTTTATGATGATTGATTAACCGAATTGGACTTCAAATCTCACGTCTCAAATTGATAATTCCAGATTAATGTATCGCGTGTCATCTAGAACCGATTCAGCATCTACTACTATGAATCAAACTCAGTTAAATGACAGTCAGCTAAATTGTCCGCAGCTAACTCAAGTTGCGACTTCTGACAGATTTCAAGCAGGGTTTAAACCGTACACCTACAACTTATCTTTTACGAGAAAACAGCTAATCGGACTGCTGGCTTTACAAATAATCTTGCCAGTCGGATTAACGGGAGCAGCTTTTTTGCTAACATCAGCACTTAGCAGCAATCAACTGCAAAATCAAGCTAAATCAGAATTGAGCCTTAGTGAAATTAACGACAATCTCAAACTCGATCGCGCCGTCCACCATTTGCAAAACTCCTCTGACAGCAAAATTATCGCCCAAACAGCCTTAATTTATAACAGCGATAAAAACATTTCCAATTTACAAGAATCTGTTAAGAAGATTCTGGAAAATCAATTTAAAATAGGGGGGATAGACGGCGCGGTTTTAGTTGAAAAAAATCGGCAAATTGTGGTTAGTGTCAACTCCAACCTGAAGCTAGCAAGTTTTAACCTAGAAAAAATAGTCGATCAAGTATTTGCTGCAAAACAGCCAATTACCGCCACCGAAATTATTGCTCGATCGGAAATTCAGAAACAATTGGGATATTTGCCACCAGCGGGCGATCGCCCTGCGGTAGTCCGCTACACAGCAATTCCCGTAAAAGATCCCAAAAATCAGACAGTGATTGCTGCCTTAGTGTTGGGAAAAATTCAGAATCAAATGCCGGCAGTTGCTATCGGCGAAACAGTCAATTTACGCAGTGGCGGATATCGCGCTATCTACACAGCGCTGGCTGACGGTAAATTTGTTTTGGCAAGCGCGCAAACACTTACAAAAAATCAAGAGTTGCCAGATTTGCTGGCAGACAAATCTGTGCTAATATCTGCACTCGCCGCCGAGGGCAAACCAGTCGCCGCCCAGCTAAAAACAGGCAGTCAAACTTATACAGTAGCAGCCCGATCCCTGGACAATTTAGCCGGAAAACCGACAGCAATTTTAGTGCGGGGCATTCCCAAAACTTCTGAAATTTGGTGGGAGAACAATTGGCTGCTGCTGGCTTTGTCTGCGACAGTCGCCCCCGTAGTTTTGGCAGTTGCAGTCGCCCGCCGGATTGCCAAACCAGCTAACTCTGTTTTACTAACAACCGATGGGAATTGGGCATCTAATTCTAGGGCACAACCGCTGCTGCAATCGGGGAAGTTCGATCGCACTTCTGATAATTTATCCGATCGTATAAATTTGGCTGAATTTGGTTTATTTTCCAAAAAACCGAGTTTAGACGGTCAATTAGCGGTTGATTTTCAAGATAATTTTTTTTCGGGCGATGGAGGACAAATCGCCAATCCCGAAAGTCCGCTAACTTTCCCACCCGGAGAATTGCATGAAAACTGGATTTCTCAGCAGCCGTTGCTGGTAAGTACAGAACTAGAAAAAAGCGCGATCGCCTTAAATCAAGTCCAAGAAGCTTGGCAAGATTTAAATCGCCTCAACTGGGAATTGCAGCAAGAAATAGTCGAACGCCAAAACACTAAAAAAGCCCTGCGAAAGAGCGAAGCACTGCTGCAAGCGATTTTAGACAACTCAACAGCAATGATTTACATCAAAGATGTTGACGGAAAATACCTGCTCACAAACAGCCATTTTGACAGTTTGTTCCACAGGACAAAAGAACAAATAACAGGCAAAACTGACAGAGATATTTTTCCCGAAGACTCTTGGGCAGCCTTGCGAGAAAATGACCTAAAAGTTATCGAGACCTGTACGCCTTTGAGCATTGAAGAAGTCATCCCTCAAGACGACGGGCCGCACACTTATATTTCTCTCAAATTTCCCCTCTGCAACTCCAAAGGCAAAGTTTATGCAGTCGGTACAATTTCTACAGATGTCAGCGATCGCAAAACAGCCGAACTCACCCTAGAAAAAGCTAAAGCAGAACTAGAAATAGAAGTCGAACAGCGCACGCTATTCCTCAAACAAGCCAACCAACTATTGGAGTTTGAACTGGCGGCTAAAGTTCGCGGGGCGATCGCCGTCAGACAAATGACCGCCCAGGTAGCCCGACACGCCAGAACAGTTGACGGCATTCTCCGCGCTTCCCTCGATTTAATTTTTTTGGTCGATCGATCGGGAAAATACACCTATGTCAGTCGCATGGCCGCTAAAGCTGCCGGCATGAACGCCAGAGAAATGATTGGCAAAACCTGGCAGGAATTAGGCTGGTCGCCAAAAATTATGCAGCGAGTTCACCAAGAATGCGACACCGTATTTGCCACAGCCGAGTCGGTCAAAGGCGAAGTAATAGTCCCCACCGCCACCTGGGGAACCCGCGACTACGAATACATTCTCAGCCCGGTTGGGGGGACAGACGGCAGTGTGGAATCGGTGGTGGCGACGTTGCGGGATATCACGGATCGCAAAAATGCCGAGGAAGCGTGGCAGTTGGCCAAAGAAGCTGCAGAAGTCGCCAACCGCGCCAAGAGTGCTTTTCTGGCAAACATGAGCCACGAGTTGCGGACTCCCCTCAACGCGATTATTGGTTATAGCGATATGTTGGTGGAAGATGCCGAAGAGTTGGGCAATTTAGAAGTTGTCTCCGATTTAGACAAAATTCGCACTGCTGGCAAACATTTGCTGCGGCTGATTGACGACATTCTCGACATTTCCAAAATTGAAGCTGACAAGATGGATATTTACCTCGAAAGCTTTGATGTTGGCGGGTTAATTGAGGAGGTGGCGATAACTATCAAACCGCTAATGGATAAAAACGGCAATACTTTGCAAGTGTTGATTGCTGAGAATGTTGGCGCTATGCACGGCGATTTGATGAAAGTGCGGCAGGTAATGCTGAATTTGTTGAGCAACGCGGCTAAATTTTCGACGAATGGGACGATCGTGCTTAATGTCGAAAGAATTACCAGCGCAGAATTAAAAAATAAATATCAACCGAGGGTTGCTCAAATGTTAATTTTGGATTCAGACTTTTTAGTTTTCCGAGTGACGGATACGGGCATCGGCATGACAAAACAGCAGCAAGATCGACTATTCCAACCTTTCACCCAAGCGGACAATTCGACTACTCGCAAGTACGGCGGTACTGGTTTGGGACTGACTATCAGCCAGCGTTTTTGTCAGATGATGGGCGGCGATATTGAAGTTAGCAGCGAGTTAGATTGCGGTTCTACTTTTACTGCTTGCCTGCCTGCTTCGCTGTTTAGGCGATCGGAATTTTAACTTTTTTGTCGCAATAAAATATGATGAATTACCACAAATTGCCCCACATAAATCAAGATTTCCCCCGCAGACCTCGCATTTTGACAAAAAGTTTATTTTTGTTCTCAATTGCCAGTTCTACCTGCATCACGGCCTTGCTGTGGGGACAATCTGCGGCGTATTCCCAGCAGCGGTTTTGCCCGACTGGTGACATTGCGAATTTCCCGTCGCCGCCGCTTTCGCAAGCCGAACCAAGCGTGCCGAGTCTGTGGTTAGCTGAAAAACTGTTTGGTGGCAAATTGCTCGATCGCTGGTTTGTCGATCGCGATAACGCTTTGGTAATCATCATCGTCAACCGCCAACTGTGGAGTTTGCTAGACTATATCGAACGCTATCAGTTTGTCAACCGCTTCGGCACGGTTTCGAGCGAATACGGTTACAATCTGCGAGTTTGCAACCGTCAAGGGAAGGCTTTGGCGGTTTATTCGTGCAAGGGCGATCGGCTTAACTGTAAAATTGATTTAGATTCTCTCTCAAATCCAGGACTTAGAGGCAAAAAGAAAGGCTTTTAGTAGGGTGCGTCAGCTAGAGAGATTTTTGGGATAATCGATAAATCAAAAGCTGACGCACTCTACATTTTAGCTAACAAAATAACAGACAAAAAATGGCATTTCCTAAAAAAGCTTCACGTAGTATCACCATAAACGGGGAAAAATATCGTTGGCTTATTTCACGCGACGATTACGGCATTGGTTTGTACGTAGAGTTATATGATAATCCTGCTTAGAAATTGACGACAGGTTTTTCTGATGATTATCAAGCTATTACGCCTGTGCTGGTACGTGAGGTAATTCTCCATGCCTTAGCACAAGGATACACGCCTCACAAAAAAGGTCAGGATTTTTGTTTACCTGAAAATTCACCCTTAGTAGTAGTAGAGAATCTAAGAGCTGACGCACCATACAGGTACAACTGGTGACTGACGAACCCTACGGTTAAAGGTGTGTCAGTTTTGATGATTTTCTCGGCGCTTTTGGGCTGGCGACTGACGCACCCTACATTTTAACTTTTCACTACTTGCCGAATTTCTTGCCAGAGCGATCGGCTTAACTGTCGCATTGATTTAGAATCTCTGTCAAATCCAGGTCTCCGAGGCAAACTCAAAGGCTTTTAGTAGGGTGCGTCAGCTAGAGAGTTTTTTGGGATAATCGATAAATCAAGAGCTGACGCACTCTACATTTTAGCTGATAAATGCGGTTTATAATTCCTATAAAAAAATGAAAACAACCCTTGAGCTTCCTGCTGAATTAGAACCTTTCCGTCAAGAAATTGAAAGTTCAGAAAAGCCTGTTATCAAAATCACTTACGAACGAAAGGCTACAGATTTGTGGTCAAGCAAATTTGGCGGAGTGCCTTACTTGCCGAAAGGTTACGATTTTCCCAAAGATAGTGATGGAAAATATATGCACCTTTTGGCACAACTCAATTTTGAGGAAATTTTTGCCCAAGTGCCGTATTTAGCCCCTTTTCCCAAACAAGGAATTTTGCAATTTTATATTAGTAACAATCTAGGTTGTTATGGAATGGATACAGAGAACTTGGACAATCAAAAAGATTTCAAAGTATTGTACTTTTTAGAAGTTGACAGAAATAATTGTCAAACAGATTTTGCTTTTTTGTTGGATATAAATGAGATCTATTCAACTTTAAACAATCAAAAATTTAGTGCTTTGCAATTTTTTGACGAAAATAATTGTCCGATCGATAATCCTTTTAGTGAGCATATTTGTGAACATGATTATTTTTTACCTTTAAAGCACAAATATGTGAATAATTCTCAAGAATGTTTGGATTTACAGTTTAGTCCTGACAATGAGTGGGTTTGCCCAGAAGACTATCAAATTAATAACATTTTTGAAAAACAAAAACTTGAACACTTCTTTGAGGTAATCAGTACAGATAATTACAAAATATTTGATTGGTATTATGCTAATTTATACGAAATTCACCATAAAATAGGGGGATACGGCTACTTTACGCAAACTGACCCTCGTGAGGATAGTCCGCAATACAAAGACCATAAAGTTGTACTCTTACACATGATTAGTGATGATGAGATTTGTTGGGGTGATTGTGGAGTAGGTAACTTTTTGATTCGTGCTGAAGACTTAGAAAATTTAGATTTTTCTCAGGTGATTTATAATTACGATTGTTCTTAAAATTAAAATACCAACACTTCAACCCGTGCTATTTTTTTATTTTTCTAAGGTACGTTGTTGCGCTTCAGCGCTCTTTGGAAGCATCTCATTTTTGTAAAAAGCATTTTTTCTTTGAATAATTTCCCGCTCGCCTATTGTACAATACGGGAGCGGGGACAGCACTATAAATGCAAAACTGCTCCTTGCTCCTTGCTCTTTCATAGATAAAAGAGCGCTGAAGCGCAACTACGTACCTCAAAACGTAGTGAAATTTTAGCCTTTCACTACTTGGCGAATTTCTTGCCAGAGCGATCGATATTGCTGAATCCCCGCCTCCCCCAAAGGCAGCATAAAGTCGCTAGCAGCAAGAATTTTAGCAGGCGGCAACAGCACGGGATTAGCGCGAATATCCGCAGGCAAATCCTCGGGTTTCATGCCGGTAATTATCGGCGAACTAGCCTTAGCCAGCAAAGATAACTGAGGCGCAATTTGAGGCTGCAAGCAAAAATCAATCCATTTTGATGCTAACGAAACTGCTTTTTTCGATGCGGGTTCTACCCACAAATCCGTCCAAAGTGCAGTTCCCGAAACCGGAATTACTAAAGCAAGATCCTTTTGAGTTTGTAGCAGTGGCAGCAAGTCTCCAGATGAACCGACAGCTAACCAAGTATCGCCTAAAACTAGCGGCTGCAGGTAAGCGTCGGAACTGTAAAATTTAACTTGTGCGTTCAGATTTGTGAGTTCTTTTTTGAGGTTTGGAACTCGATCTAATTGCTGCGTATTGTAAGATTTTCCCAGTTTTTTTAAGGTTAAACCGATAACTTCTCTGGCGCTGTCGGGTAGAGAAATTCGATCGCGCAATTCGGGCTTCCACAAGTCACTCCAATCTGTCGGAGTCCACCCCAAAGCCTTAAATTTGTCGGTTCGATAGGCAATTACCGTACTTCCCCAGCGGTAAGGTGCCGCCCAAATTTGACCTTTAGCGTCCAATTGTCCGTCATCGTTGCGCCGGACGAGTTTTTGCCATCTTTCGGGCAATTTTGACCAATTATCAAATTTAGCAGGATCGATCGGCTGAATCAATTTTTGCCGAATTGCCAAAGTCAGCCAATAATCTCCCAACATCACCAAGTCAGCTTGATTTTTGGCTTTCGGAATTCGTTTCCACTGCTGCAACAGCGCGAATAATTCTTTTAATTGTGCTTCCTGCGTTACCTGCAAAACCGGAGACGGTTGTAAGTCGCGGCTAAATTTGCTTGCGAGTTGGGCCGGAATACCGTTTTTGAGCGATCGAATTTTGAGAATGGGCTTCGAGTCGCATCCTGCCGCCAATTGACTTAAAGTTAGGGTGGCTGCACCCAATAGCAAAGACCTTCGTTTCACCTGTGAACCCGTTTTATCTAAATATTAAGCGATCGCGTTGTATTCAGCCACCAGAAAAATAATAGTTTATTGAGTCCGGTATTTGGCGCTGAGTTATTTTAGTCCAAGAGGCGCGGGCGTCCGTCACCTTTGTTTTTAGAGAAAATTATTCTCGCGCTACCCGCAGTCTGGGTAAAAAAACTCAGGTTTGAAGGTCTTCATGCGTCCGGGAGCGTGTTTTATTTCTTTCTGAAACACAGAGCCATTGTACTAGGTTTTGCTGCGATTGGAGTTTGTTTTACCGAAAGCGCTGGTGGCGCACAATTAATTTAACGGAAGACTCCGCCATCCAACTCGCAGAAACCTGATTGTATAATTCTCATTAAAGGTTAGAACGAAGTGTCGGGGTTAACAAACCTCGTTTCAGCCTCCAAGACAAGCTAAAATCTAAAATTTAAAATCTAAAATCCTGAAACTGAGTCCCTAAATCTACCGTCAGGATTTGAAACACAACAATTACCTCAAAAATTAAATAATTTAGTGATAAATGCCAGTTATGTAAAGATTTCCCTAGAATGTAAAGATATAAGTCACGAGCCAAAGGATGATGGTATGGAAGCGCTACGCCAGCAAGTTACAGTATTGAGTCAACAAGTCGAGGCCCTGTATAAACTCATAGAAAATCTCAATGAAAAGTTATTAGAGTCGGTCAAGGAGACGAAGTTGGCCCCGCAGCCGATCGACGATCGCCCCAGAACCGCAGCAAATGACCAAACCTCGTCAGATCAAACTTACAGCCGTCTCGACTTGTTCCTCGAACACAAGGACGTACTGTTAGATGACAGCTACTTCGACAAGAATTCTCAAAGCCTGGAAAAAGAACACAGCACAGAAATTCAAATCCAGCGCCTCACTGCTCAGCTAACAGCAGCATACAATCGAATTGCAGCCTTAGAAGAACAGTTGCTCTCCAAAAGAATATACTCGCACCACGTAGGCGGCGGGTCTAATTAGATATTGCTGCTGGCGATCGGGCATTAATTGCAGAAAAAATACAAGTAGCGTAAATTTCGGCTCGTCAACTTATAGAGTGATTGCATGGAGTTTTTTCTCTCCCGCAATTAGTATGAAAAACACTGCATCTCAGCGAAATATGGTGTAGGAAATTCTGTAAATCTGAGAGCCAAGATGCTACAGAAAATGATATAATTATTCTGCTAAAACGAAGCGGGTTGAGCGGCACAAGTAGCTTCACAGTTTGAGGGGCGCATCTGAATTTTTAATGTTTAATTCCTAAAAGTTGGATCTTTGCAGGCTGCTTCGAGCATCTCCGGCTTGGTAAAAAGTATTTTTTTTGCTTGAATGCTTGAGTGCGATCGCCCCCCGAAGCCAACCCTAAAATATACCTCTTGCAAAAATTACAAATTATCTAAAATTATCTGCGTCGATTTGTGTTGCATCTGCGTTTCATCTGCGGTTTATGTATCAGATACCCCCCTAGCTTTGAGAGGATTCGTCTCATGTTTAATTTCGCATCGCGAGGCTAAAGCTTCAACAGCTTGGAGAAGTTGAGCCGGAGTCCAATTTGCACTCAGCCCGCTGGCGATCGCGCACGCTCCAGCACCCACACCCTCTTTAACATACCCGCGATCGTAAGCCTGCAGTTGCCCGTAACGAGAACCCGCAAAACTGAGCTGCCCTGCCAACAGAGGCACACCGCCGATATCCTTAGCAAGTCCTACCGTGTCCCCTGTCGGGTCTTCTACCACCCAGCTCGTAGTCCCCACCGTGACTTGTTCGGGACACCATAACAGAGCATATTCGCGGGCTAAGGCTTCAATCAAAGCGTAGACTGCCAGCATTTGTGTGCCGCCAGCCAAGAGCACCCCACAAGTCCGACTCGCGGCGATCGCCATTCCAGCCACCGCTATCTGCATCGGATCGCCCACCGCCGCTACCAAATCCAGGGGAGTGCTATTTTGTCCGCCAATTTTCCACTCAGCATTATTGAGTCCCGCTGTCACCGCAGCCAATTTTTGAGCGTGATTGCAGCGAGGGTGAGAACTGTTAACTTTGCCCGCCGCCGCAATTCCCAAACCCATTAACACCGCCAAAGCAGTAGTAGTTCCCCCAACTACGCACTCCCCTAAAATTAAATAACTGCCATTAGTTTCGGCGGCTAATTTAGCTCCCCAAATTAACCCTTGTTCCAGCAAATGTTTGACTGTTTCGAGTTCTAAAGCATTGCCCGAAATCAGACATTTTGCTGCAGTACCGCCCAAATCAATTGCAGGTACCGGAGGCGGCAGGGGTAAACCAGCATTAAATAGGTAAAGGGGAAGTGGCAAAGCTTCGACTACAGCGCGAGAGATCAGTACCGGAGAAGCACCGGCTTCTAGGGGCGGCAAAGGATATTGGGGCGAGGGTTGGGGGCCGTTATACAAAAATTCTGCATCCGCCAAACAAGTAAACTGTCGATCGCGCGGTGTTGCTCCGGCCGCCGAAATCCCCGGAATTAAGCCTGTCGCGGTGAATCCTAACACGCAGGCAAATATCGGTTGCTGTCCCCGATGGCGATCGAGCCACCGCTTCCCCTGTTCAATTTCTGTATAAATACCAATCATAAATTAGTTATTAGTTATTAGTTATTAGTCATTAGTCATTAGTTATTAGTTATTAGTTATTAGTTATTAGTCATTAGTCATTAGTCATTAGTCATTAGTCATGGGGAATTGGTAATTGCCGGAAAAACTAGAAAGAGGTAAAGCGGATAATTGTATTTTTTTCCTTCCCTCAACAGGCATCAGTTAAATCAGTTACAAAATCTTTCTTCCTTCTTCCCTCTTCCTTCTTCCCTCTTCTTTCTTCCTTCTTCCTTCTTCCCTCTTCCTTCCTATTACTCTTCATAATCAATTAAAACCTGCACCCAACGCGGCGGCCGCGGAATCGGATTTCCCAAACGATCGAGCAACAGCAAAGCTACTAAATGCACGACAAATAAATAAACAATATTGTTAACCAAAATCATCCCGGCGGCGATCGCCCCAATTGCGTCCAAACTCGGCACCATCAGCCAGCCCAGCTTCACAAACGCCCATTCCACCATCTCTGTTACCTGCACAGTGATGTAAACCCAGAGATCTTGGCCCACCAAAGCTGACAGCAGCCAAAACCGAAAAAAGAAGCCGACAGTACCAATTAGCGCGCCCACAATAATAGATAAAGACCAACTCGCTTTGCGCCTCCAAAGTCCTCCCAGCGCCACTCCCATAATTCCAAAAGGAATCACGTATAAAATGCTTCGCGTCGGGCCCATGAGTACCGAAAGCAGCAAACCCGATACCAAAGCTGACATCCAAGCGGCTCGGTTTCCCCAGCGCAGGTAAACCAAGGCGATGGGGAGCGGGAAAAAAACCCGCAGCAAAGGCCCCAGCGGAAAGTAATAATTTACCAGCCAAATCAAGCTAGCCGTACTTGCCAAAAATGCAGTTTCTACGAGCCTCAAAGGCGCTTCCCCGCCAGCGCGCGCCCCCCTATCTGGATTTGGGCGATCGCCAGCCAAATTTGAAATATCTGCAGTTTGGGGATCGTTATTTGTACTGGGTGAACTGCTCGAATTAGACGCGGCATCTGCTGACAAAAAATCACTCATCCGATTTTAGATTTTAGATTTTAGATTTTAGATTTTCAGGGACTTGGCGCTGGCTGATTCCCGGTTTTTGATTCCCGGTTTTTGATTCCCGGTTTTTGATTAGACTTGAGTTGCACAAGTCTTCGATCCAGAAACCGCAGATATCGGGCAGATGCAACACACCCTATAGCAGATAATTTCAGGGTATTTTCCGATTTTTGCAATTCAACTCTATTTGTAATTTTTGATTTTAGGAGAAACCGGGTTTAGATGCCTGCGCCAGTCTTATTTTAGATTAATTTTATCCGCCCAACTTTGGGGCAGTATCATTTTTCGGGTTGAGCGTCCTGAATTACAAAAACCGAACAAGATGCGTGGTGAACCACATAATTGCTGACACTGCCGAGGAAAGCTTCTGTGAAGCCCGTCCGGCCGCGCCTCCCCACTACTATTAAATCTGCGCCCCAATTTTCGGCAGCTTCACAGACAGAATGCCCTGCATCTCCATCCATTTTGCAGTCAAATTCTACTTGCAATCCTTGTTGAGTGGCAGCGTCGCAGTAATTTTTTAGCAAACCCGAAGTCTTTTCGATCTCTCTTTCCTGCCGCAAACGTTGAGCTTGATAAGCTCGATCCATTAACTCGACATTCATGCCCAAATCTACTGGAATTGGTACTGCCACCTCGCCCAGTGTGTTGACAGTAACGCAGTGAAATAGCATCATCTGAGCTCGATCGCCCACAGCTAATTCTAGAGCTTGACTGAAGACGCGCTGGCCCAGTTCAGAATCATCAACGGCGGCGAAAATTTTCTTAAAACTCACAGCTTTACCTCCAGCGGGAAATCATCAATATCAGTTAATTAACAGAGAGTGCTTTTTAATTAGATTCTCATTAGCAGTCTCTGATACTTCTAGACTAACAGACGCTCCAAGGCGTGAAGGTCGGGAATGCACAAAACGTCACGTTCGCGTTGAATTGTTCCTTTTTTTTCCAGCTTGCTGAGCACTCGCGTTACTGTTTCCCGAGCCAGCCCGCTGAGGCTGCTCAATTCTCTGTGTGGCAGGTTGGGAATTTCTGTGCCTCCTGTTTCCAGGATTTTTTTGCCTTGCCCTTCTGCCAAAAATAACAGAATATCTGCTACTCGCGAGGTACTGTCCGATTCTCGCAAACGCAGGCGGCGGTTGACTTGTCGCAGGCGGCGAGCCATCAGTTGAGCTAGCCGAATGCCTGCTAGCGGTTCGGTATGAATGAGCTGCACAAAATCTTGAGCTGGCATATTCCCGATCAGTGTCGGGGCTAGGGTGATGACATCTGTCGATCGCGGTGTTTCTTCGATCGCTGCCATTTCTCCAAACAATTCTCCTTTCCCTAAAATATTCAGTGTTACTTCTTTTCCGTCTAGGTTGTAGGTACGAATTTTTACCCAACCATCCAATATAAAATACACAGATGTTCCCCAGTCATTTTCCAGCAAAATCACTTGATTTGACGGATGACTCCGGGTAACGATGTGGACAGTTGCTCTTTCAATTACAGGATCGGGTAAACCTACAAAAAAAGGAGTAGAAACAATCAATTGATTTATATTAGACTGCGGATCTCGGGTGTTAAAGCGGTCTTCCATGAGGCCATTATTTTAATTTACGCGCTAGAGCTACGCTGGGCAGTTAGAAATAGTTGGCAGCCGAGTCATTCGATGAGAAATTCAAAATTTGAGAAACAACTATCTCAAATCGGCAATTTTACCTCTCAAGTTAGGCGGTCTATCGGTCGAATATGGAAATTAATACCTTCAAGTTCTGATTGCGAGCTAGAAACTAAAGAATATACCATAATTTTTTAGATATATACCGCAAAGCAAATTTTATTAACAAAATTTAAGCAGCGTGGCAAGCTGCTTGTGCCGATCGAGTTAACGAAGACCAGCACTTGACGAAAACAAGCTTAACACTGTTGAGAGATTTGTGGTCAGCCGGCCCAGCAGTCGATCGGCACGGAGAAACACCACAAGCGGGCACACCGGGTATACAGCGACCAAATCGACCGCAACCGCTGGGAGTCTAATGATACCATTAATCTCTCTAGCCACGAATACAGATCAAAAGCTATCATCGGAGGTTGTTCCCATCAACTGTAGCCGGATAAAGCTGAATTTGGGGCACCTAAATCCTACAATTTTAGATTGAAGATTAAAGAATTGAAGCATTGGGAATGAGTTACTGGATATGAGTTTGGGTTAGGGACATACAGTTGCATTGTTTTTTTAAAACGGTAAGTAGGGCAGGCAGAATTAATTACACTTGCAAATAGCCCCAAGGCCTAACCAGCTTCAAGAGTCTTTTTGTAATTAATGGGGCGTTTACCGATCGCCAATTGTTTGAGGTTTTTTCTGTCAGAGTAAGGCCTTCTCAACCCGGTTTTTGAGACAATCGCGGCCCGCGAGCCAGAGACGGGCGATCGAGAAACCGGGTTTTTGAACTGCGACGCGGGAACTGTTCTGCTTTCGGTGAAAGAGCGAGATAGAATGGCTGGTGGGTGCGGCACGCCATAGCCGCCAGCCGGTGCCAGCCTGCATTTCATCAAGTCCAGCTATCCCTCTTCGGGGATCATCCCTGCTGTCGATCGGCAAAAACGGAAAGCAGCCACAGAATTTGAGAACATTTGCAGTTGATAGAAGCCAGCATTTGATGCGGAAGTACCAGCTAACCTATGATGGGTAATAGAAGTCATCCGAAGGCAAAAGCAAAAGGTTAATTCCAAGTTGTCATAAAATATTAGTCGATTATTTACAGGCTCTCATTCAGATTATTCTATCTATTGGCATAGCTGCCGCCTGACTTCAATCTTTTTTCAACAAAATTTCTGCCAAGCCGCATTCCCAGAGGTTCCGCCCTTGAATTCTCAGAAGTACAAAATTCAAGCACTAATTGCTGAGATTGACGAGGTACTCAGCAAGCCCGCCCCCCGCTTGCCTTGGACGGGTTCGATCGATACTGTCCACCAGCGCCAACTGTTCGAGCGAGTTCGCGCTTATCTGTTTTCCCAAGACTCAAAGCTAGCAATTCCCAACAGGCCGCCGCCCCCAAACGTCCGCCCCGTACCAGTTCCAGTTCCAAAATTGCCGATGCCGCCCGCGATTCCCTCAGCAGCAGAGCAAATTATGCTTGCCGTCACCGGAGAAATTAGCAACCTGCGTTCGAGCCTGACGGGGCCGCTGCAACAAGACATCGAAGCTCTGCGACAAGAGCAGCAAGCTCTAATTCAAGAAATCAAACAGCTAGAAGCACAACGGCAGCAGCAACAATCCCTAGCTCAGCAACAAGCTAACCAACAGCAAATCATTTCTGAATTCTTGCAGGTGCTCAGGAGCCGCTTGACAGAAACCTTGGATCGCGATTTGTCCCAAATTTTCGCTACCCTAGAAAATCAGTTTTTGCCAAGCAGTGCAGCACAATCCGAACAATCGGCTTTAAACCCACAAACTTCAGAAGAACTCCCGCTGCTGACACCGGGTCAGAGGTTGGAGCAAATGCAAAATTTCCAAGCTCGTGCCGACAGCCTGCTGATGAGGCTAGATTCGACGATGAATATGGTCTTCGACGGTTTGGAAACAAATTTGCAAAGCTATCAAGCTTCCTTGGGACAAGGACTCGAAAATATGTACGGTTTGAGCCAGCAGAGCGAGGCAATGTTCGCGGCTTTTGTTAACCACTTGGCGACACAGTTGGGACGAGAAGCGTCTTCCTACGTTCAGCAGCCGATATCCGTGGAAAACCTCGAAACGGCAGCCCCAAACGCAACAGACAGCTCTGGTGCCGCTTCGGCTATCTCAAATCGGGCGATCGAACCGGATGCGCCTGCTACCCGTGAAAATCTGAGCGGCGAACTGCCAGAACAAGACAGATTTCCCTACGCCGGTACGGAAATTTCTCAGCAATTCGGACAGTTGAGGCACGATCGCGATCGTATTGAAACTCCTCTCTCTCTCTCGGATTGGGAAGATAATTTGTTCGGTTCTGCACCAGAAGAAGAACCAGCATCTGTAACTCTGTTGTCCGGCGCTGAGTCGGAAGATATGTTAGCAGAAAATGGCGAAGATGTTGAAGATTTGTACGCAAGTTTGTTTGCGGAAAAAGAAGTCGCAGAATTAAAATTAGAACTCGAAGAGTTTACTATAGAAAATACTGAAAGTGCTGCGACCAATAAAGCGGTAATATCTCAAAACGCAGGCGAGGAAACTGCCGAAATCCTGAATGATGCGGAAGATTTGTTTGTAAATCTGATGGATGAAGGTGAATCGCTGGAAGATTATTTGGGAGAAGATTCAGACTTTGTAATCGGTGATTCGATCGAGGATCTAACTTTAGATAGTGAAGATTTATTTGAACTGCAAGTTGCAACAGTACCTCAAGTTTCAGAACCGCCAGCCAAAAGTTCGATCGCGCCGCAACTTGATTCGGACGATCGACCAAATCGAGCAACGGCTAAAAACCTAGGCGATAGTTCCGACACTGCAACATTACCACAGCCGCCGACTTTGAGCGCGACTCCTGAAACTAGCCCGAAGCAAGCCAGTGCCGCGCGCGTCCCAAGTGCTCGTGATGTTCGCACGGGCGAGTCCGACGCATCTTCGCAGCTATTAGATGATGACTACATCCAAGCTTCGCCGGATGAGGATTTGCTGCCGGTTGAAGCATTAGAAGATGACCTCGATCGAGCTCTAAATTTGGATAACAATACTCTGGAACTGTTGGAGACAGACCTCTACAATCTGGAGGGATTGGAGGGATTGGAAAATACGGCCCAAGGGCGATCGAGTTCAAGTGCGGTTAGCAGCTTTAATTTGGCGAATTCCTCCGACGACGGTGCAGAAAATCCCTTTCCCGAAACCCTAGAGGAAGAATTCGGCACGCTGGAGGATTTGTTCTCCGATGTGTTGGAACTCTCATCTGAAGATGAACCGTTTGTTTTGGAAGACGAACTTGAGGATGATTTGTTTGTTGAGGAAGATGAGTCAAAGTTGACGCTAGACGACATTTTGGCTAGTTTGACTCAAACCGATCGAGAAACTGCAGAAACTGACGAATTGCGATCGACTCCAGCAGAAAGTAAAAAAAAAACCTAATTCCCACAGAGAATAAAACAAAAGCTGTTGAGGCGAAAACCGAGCCTAGGGAAAGCGCGCAGCAGCAAGAGTCGCCAGCAGATTTGGTTCCCAGCAAGATCGCCCCTTCCTCCTCTCAATCTCCAAAACGCCGGAATTCTCGCTGGTATTTGGGCATTGATTTGGCATCGGGCGGACTGTCGGCTGCTTTGGTCGATCGCACCAGCGGCAAGTTGCACCCGATTTACTGGGAAACACCGCAGGCCCCGGAAGCCTCGGCTACCTTTCGGATTCCCTCGGTTGTGGCGGTGGAGGAAACAGTCCCAAGCAATGCAGACCCGCAGGTGGCTTGGCCAGGGGAAGAATTTTTGCTGCAAAATTTTAAATTGCCTTTAAAAGTGACCATTCCTTATCAGCGAGAAGCTGCTGGGATGTACGAACCGCTGTTGCAGTGCTATGGCGGGGCTTTGTCGGTGGCTATACCGGTGCAAGGTGTGCGGGCGCTGCTGGCTACTTTGAATCCCCGCCTGCGGGGGCAAAAAGTTGGGGGATCGGGGGAAGTTTGTAAAGCTTCGGGACTGACTGCTGAAACTCTGGATGCGGCACTCTCTGAGTTGCAGGGTGTAATTTTGGGGACTCCGGCGGGCTGGTCGGATGCTTATCGGTTTAACTTGCGGGAGGCTGTTTTGGGCGCAGGTTTGGTGGCTTCGGCTTCGCAAATTTTTGTGGTGCCAGATGCGATCGCCACTTTAATTGCTGTTGTAACTCCTGTCAAAAATTCCACAGAAGTGCAATCTTCGGCGCTCGATTCTATTAGCACCAAAGTCGCAGAAGCTGTACCGCTAACTGTGAATGATGGGGCTTTTAGCGGGGGAACTTTGATTCTGAATGCGGGGGCGACAACGGTGGAATTAGCTTTAGTTGATTTGCCGTCCAATCTTGAAAGTTTAACTCGTACTGATTTTACTTGCCAAAGTTTTGATGTTGCTGGCGATGCTTTCGATCAGGATATTGTCTGTCAGTTGTTGGCGAAAAATGAAACTTGGGGAATGTCGGTCGATTTGCCGCGTCCGGGGCATCCCGATTTGCCTAGTCGGTATCAATTGCAGCAGCGGTTGCAAGGTTCGGCTTTTGGGCTGCAATTGTTGGCAGCGGCAAGGCATTTGAAAGTTATTTTGCAACATCAAGAAAGTTTTGTTTTGAATATTGGCCAGCAGCATTGGGATGTGAAGCGCAGAGATTTGGAAAGTCTGGTTTTAGTGCCTTTTGTGCAGCAGTTGAACCGCGAATTAAATGCTTTGCTCAGCCGCGCGGGAATGTCGCCGGCGGGGATCGATCGCGCGATTTGTACTGGAGGTATGGGCGCTTGGCCTGCGATCGCCCGTTGGTTGCGACAGAAGCTGCCCAATGCGATCGTCGTTCAAGACAGGCTAGACAGGGAATTTGAGGGCGATCGCAATATTTCTGAGTCACACAATTCGGCTGTTGATTCTGTATTGCCAAGCCCAAATTATTCAGAAAAAATTGGTTTAGTTGCCTGCGGGTTGGCGAGTTTGGCTCTTTATCCTCAAATTTTGGATGTGCCGCAGCAGTACAGCGACTTTTTTCTGCTGTGGGAATTAATGCAGGTTTTGGGTGCCCAAACTCAGAGTTTTGAGGAAATTTTGCAGTTGTTGGAACGCCAAGGCGTGAATACCCGCACCTGCAGGCCTCGGATTTTGGAGATTTTGGCTGGAAAATTGCCGGCGGGACTTTTGCCGGAGGAGCAAGATTTCATGTTGCTAGCCCAGGAGTCGAGGCAAAATCCTGATTGGCAAGCAATTTTGGCTGAGCCGCTTTTCTTTGAGGATGTCTCGCGGGGTTATCGCTTGAATATCGAGCACGCTAGGCTTGTGCGCGAATATTTAGGAAAACTCGCCGGATTCAGCCAGCAAAAATTTTTAGAACCGCTCACCATTGTTTGGGATGTTGACACACCGAGCGATGGGTGAAGGGGTGAAAAGCGGGTTTTGGGCGATCGGGATTGCTCGTTACCAGGAAGAGCCTGGTAATATCAAATCCGGTAGCATCGGAATGATTCAGATATATATTCTCGGACTCTGTGTACTCTGCGTACTAATAAGGTTAAATCATTCCGATGCAAGCGGAAACGATATAACGAGAAATCGCTTAAGTGATTAAATTTTCATTCCCGGTCAAGATGCTTGCTTGCAAGTAATATTGTTTCCGGTTGCATCGGAATAATAAAATCGAGTCAACAGTCAACAGTCAACAGTCAACAGTGAATTTACTATTCCGATGAAGATAGGATTTGATATGAATCAAGAATCCTCTCCCATGAAAGACAGAGGTTTGTCAAGAGATCAATCTGATTTGCGAAACAATTTGGGTTGTCTTAAATAAACAAGCTGCGTGTTAATATACCTGCTGTTTTGGGTTGTTAGTTTGTCGTGAGCTGTGGATGAAGATCGAGCTAAAAGCTGTTTTGCTAAAAGTAAAAATGTTACAAAAAAATGTTAAATTAAGGGCAATATTTTGTAAAAATATTGCCCTTAATTTTTGTTCATCTCCCTCTCCCTTGACTGATGACTGATGACATCATTTCTGGTCGATTGACAACGATAGGCCCCATGCCCCATGACCTGTTTAGCCCATTCCCAATTCCCAATTCCCAATTCCCAATTCCCAATTCCCAATTCCCAATTCCCCATTCCCCATTCCCAATTCCCAATTCCCAATTTCCCATTCCCAATTCCCAATTCCCCATTCCCAATTCCCCATTCCCAATTCCCCATGACTTCTATGATGAATTTACCTAATTTGATTACTTTTTCCCGCTTGCTGGGAGTGCCTTTTCTACTCTACGGTTTGTACGATCCAAGCGCCCAAAGTCGCTGGATTTGCACCGCAATTTTTGTGGTAGCTGCGGCTACTGATTGGCTGGACGGCTATTTGGCTAGGAAGCTGAATCAAATTACCGATTTGGGAAAGTTTCTCGATCCTTTGGTGGATAAATTGTTGGTGTTAGCGCCGCTTTTAGTGTTGATTGAGTTGGGTAAAGTGCCGGCTTGGGCAGTGTTTTTAATTTTGGCGCGAGAGTTGACAATTGCGGGGTGGCGTGTTAATAAAACTACGATTTCTGGAGCTAATATTTGGGGCAAGTTGAAGACGGTGAGTCAGATTGTGGCGATCGCGCTTTTAATCGCTCCTCTATCTGAGGCGTGGAACGTTCCGGCCTTAGTTGCATTTTGGATTTCTGTAGCTTTAACTTTGATTTCTGGCGCTATTTATCTGTGGCCACAATCGGCGGTTGAGACCAAGTAAATCGGTTTTGGCAACTGCAGATTGACGGCGATTAATCCTGGTAAAAACTTCGATCTATTTGTAGGGACACGGCGCGGTGCCGTGTCCTAGCCGTAGCTTAATAATGAGTCCCAGATTTCCGGTAGTGTACCGCTGTCACCCCGTCATTTTTCAGCAAATGACCGTTTTCAACCGCTGCATAAACTACCCAGTGATCGCCGCATTCCATCCGACTTATTACTTCGCATTCGAGATAAGCTAAAGCTTCTGTCAAAACCGGACAGCCGTTGCTAGCTTCCACCGTTTCAACTCCGGCAAATCTGTCTTCTCCCGGAGCAAAGTTTTTCATGAAATACTTCCGCAACTGTCGCCCTTCTGCTAAGATATTGAGCACAAATTTATCTCCGGCGTACATCAAAGCTTCGATCGATCGATCTTTAGCCACCGAAATCGTAACGCCAGGGGGATTAAACGTGGCTTGCGATACCCACGAAGCCAGCATCGCACTCGTAAGATCCCCGCGCTTCGCCGAGACTACGCACAACGAACCTACTAATCTTCCCACTGCTTGTTCCGTGCGATCGCTCCCACCAGTCAACTGTGGTTTCGGTGCCCGCAATTTTTGCGATCGCACCAAAGCTTGAGCAAAGTCTGTTCCCGCCTCTTTGCACTCGTAAATCGTCGCCGCCGTCGGCTTAAATTTCGCTCGAATCGGCTCAAATCCAATGCGGTAGCCAGCATCTTTCAGCTTGTTTTCTACTAAGTCGATCGCCTCTCCACTCCAGCCAAAGGAACCGAAAACCCCCGCTAATTTGCTTTTAGCCGCTGTTGAGAGCACAATTCCCAAAGCAGTTTGAATTTGCGTCGGCGCGTGTCCTGCTAGCGTCGGAGTTCCGATGATAAATCCCGCGCATTTCTCGATCGCCTCTTTAATTTCTCCCGGTTCGGCAAATTCGCAGTTGATTGTTTCTACAGCAACGCCTGCTTTTGTAATCCCTTTGGCGATCGCCTGCGCCAAAGTAGCCGTATTTCCGTAAGCCGAAGCATAAAGTAGAGCAACTGTCAAGTCTTTTGAATTTTGTTGCTGGCTCCATTCCCGATACAAATTGCTCAGTTCGTGGAGACCGTAACGGACGATTGGGCCGTGGCCGGGAGCATAAAATGCTGTTGGTAAATCGGCTAATTTATCCATTGCCGTCAGCACTTGTTTAGCCTGAGATGCGTGCAGGGAATCGTAATAATAGCGCCGATCTTCGCTGTAAACGCTCCACCCTTCATCGAATACTTGGTCGCCGCAAACGTGAGCCCCAAAAAATTTGTCTGTGAACACAATTCGAGTTTGCGGATCGTAGGTGCAAAGTTCGTCAGGCCAGCGGGGAGTCGGAGTCGCGATGAATTTTAATTTGTGACCTTTTCCTAAATCGAGAGTTTCTTCTCCCCGCACAATCATAATGTTTAATTCTTGTTCGGGAAAAGCGCCTCGCAAACCAATCGCCGCTGGATTCGTACAAACAAAAGCTAGTTGCGGAGCCAATTCTAACAAAGCTGTAATTGTGACAGCTCTGTTAGCGTTGAAATGCCCTAAAATCACATAATCTAGCTTTGTCAAGTCCACCCGTTGCTGCAAAGAATCCAGATAATTTTGGGTGAAAGATTCCCCCGGCGGGTCAAACAAAGCTGTTTTGTCGGCTTGAATGATATAGCTGTTTGCTGTCGTCCCCTTTTGCAGGGAATATTCTACTTCAAATTTTAGTCTATCCCAAGTGCGCGATCGTACTGTTACCGTATCTGCCGCAATTTGGACAAACTGCACGTCGCGCGGTTTGGCATCAGATGCGGTTCTGGAAACTAGAGCGTTAGTCATTTATTGCACCTATGAGAAACTGAACAACAGAACTTCTTTTAATTTCGTGCCAAAATTTGGTATCTACAATATCAAATTTTGCACCTTGAACCTGTAAATTGGTATCCAGATCAATTAGAAATTTCTGGGTTTTCAAATCGTCCCCAATTTGGATAAAGCTCACACCAATTTCTTCATCTCTATCTATTTTATTGGCCGCACTTACAAGAATTTCGGCGATAGCAGCGCCATTTTCTGGTTTTTCATCTAGCACTACAACAATTATTGCTCCTTGTTTACCAGCAGCCTTTGTTTTGAGCTGAAAATAATCGCTAAAAGCTGTGGTTAGAGGTTCTGCCAAATTAATTGCAGTCGGTTTTGCTGCATCCGGTTCCGTATTTTGTCGCTGCAAAATTTCAGCCAACCGAGCAACATTTGAATTTTTATACTTCCACATAGGAGTAGAAGCTTCATAGACGGTAATGCCGTCGCTGTCAAATTCTTGACATTTTTTTGCCAAGTCGATCAGAGATGCCTGTGCTTCTACCCATTCCTCGTAAAAAGGATGTTGGGAGTCTCGGCTGCCATCGCTTCTGGCAATAATAATTGTGTAGTTTCTGTCTTCTAAAAGATTGGCGGGCATTAGCAATTCCCCTAGTTAAAATGGAGTCTAAATGACAACGGTTTGCCCGGTTTGCTGCTTGGGGCGCACCCAACACCGAGAACCTGGTAAGGTGCGCCACAAGCACAAAGTTGAGAGTTTTGGCTTAGCCAGTTGCGTCCTAGACTTTAATTGTAGGGTGCGTCAGTAGATAGTCGATGATGAAGTCGAATAAAACATCGGCTGACGCACCTTACTAATAAGTTTGGCCTGTGTTGACTCGGACAGTCGATCGATATATCGTCCTAGACTTTAATTGTAGGGTGTGTCAGTAGATAGTCGATGATGAAGTCGAATAAAACATCGTCTGACGCACCTTACTAATAAGTTTGGCCTGTGTTGACTCGGACAGTCGATCGATCGATATATCGTTTAATTTCCCCCTTGCTCCTGACAACAGTTAACAGTTAACAGTCAACAGTCAACAGTTAACAGTCAACAGTCAACTCACTTCCTAATAGTGATTGCCGACTTTGCGGTGGTGAACTGCCGGCAGCGCTTCGGGGTTGGATACGCGACCGCTATCGACCGTAGCATATACGATATGATGATCCGAAAGTTCCATCCGGCTAACCACTTCGCATTCCATGTAAGCTAGAGCATCTGTCAAAATTGGAGAACCGTTGCTGGCTGGTTGAGTTTTAACTCCGGCAAATCGATCGGCACCAGGAGCAAAACGCTTCAAAAAGTGCCTCATCAAGGTTTGATAGTTGCCTTCTTCGAGCACGTTGAGCACAAATTTATCGCCCGCGTGCATCATCGATTCGATCGCCCGATCCTTCGCAACTGCTATAGTTAAACCCAGCGGTTTAAAACTCGCTTGCGTCACCCAAGAAGCTAACATCGCACTGCTAACCGCGCCTTTTTGAGCGGTAATAATGTACAGTCCGCCGCTGATCCGTCCCAAAGCTTTATCCAAGTCGCTATCGAGGGATTTCATCTGTTTGACAGCCTTGTCCCGCGTCAACCACTGTCCCAAGTCGGTGCCGGCTTCGTCGCAAAGTTGATAAATCGCTTCCGTTGGCGCTTCTTTAATCAAAATGTTGGGAAATATTTCTTTCAAACCCAATTCTTTGAACTTGTTTCGCAGCGGGTAAATAGATGCGTCATCGCCGCCGCCGGATTCGCACAAACCGAAGGATTGTTTGTTGTTAGCTGCAACTAAAATTGTGTTGATGGCTGCTTCGGCATTTTCTGCAGCAGCGCCGTTACTAGGCGGCGAACAAATCACGATCCCCGCAGCAGTACCGACAAGTTCGCGGACTTCTTGCAAGTCGGCGATTTTCAAGTCCATCATTTCTACGGCGACACCGGTTTTGGTGATTCCGTGGGCGATCGCCTGGCTGAGTCGATCGCTAAATCCGTAGTCAGAAGTGTAAAATACCGCTACCGTGGTTTCTGCCTTAGCTTGGGCTTGGCTCCACTTTTTGTAACGTCCAGTAAGTTCAACTACATTGTACCTGAGCAGTGGCCCGTGACCTGTTGCCACCGTACCGATTTCTCCCAATTCTGCCATCCGTTTCATGGCGCTGAGTACCGATCGAGCATTGGGAGCCATCAAACACTCATAATAAAAGTGATAATCTTCCTCAACCGCTGCTAAATCGTCATCGTAGGTACTGTCGGAACAGTAGTGCATCCCGAAAGCATCGCAGGTGAAGATCACTTGAGTTTTGCTGTCGTAGCTGAAAATAGTATCAGGCCAGTGCAGGTTCGGCGCAGATACAAATTCGATAACGTGGCCGTTACCTAAATCTAATTTGTCGCCATTTTTGACTACAAGCCGCTCAAAAGGCTGGTGTACCAGATTTTCTAAAAATTGAATTGCTACTTTCGCCCCCACCACTATTGCTTGGGGCGCCAAAGCCAACACATCTTTAACTAAACCGCTGTGGTCGGGTTCGGTGTGGCTGATAATTAGATAATCAATTTGTTTCGGGTCAATTTCCCCCGCCAGAGTCTCCATATATTGCTGGCGAAACTTCTCGTGGGAGGTATCGACGAGGGCGGTTTTTTCGCCGCGAATGATGAATGAGTTGTAAGTTGTACCGTTTTGGAGTCCGAATTCAATGTCAAAGCGGTCTCTATCCCAGTCCAGGCATCGAATTGCCGTTGTATCAGGGGCAATTTCGACTTTTTCCACTGTCAATCTGCGTTGGACTCGTTCAGTCAGGGCTACCATACTGTGCCTCCTTGTCTGTTATCCATTACCTTATTGTTTCCATTCTGACACGTTTCTTTTGTAAATCTTCATAAAATTTCTTATGAAGGTGTTAAGTAACTTGAAAGTTATTAATGTATGGATGGGGCGATCGTCTACGGGATAGCTACCCTTCAGGTTCCGCGTTAGCGGTATGCTTCACGACTGTTGTTACAAAAATCTATTAATTGGGTGTTGACAAAATGATAATTTTGCCGATAGACCTTTCAAATAAACTGAACCCACCCGCTACTTGAGAAACGGGGTTTCTTCATATATTTCTCATTTCTCAACGAAAAACTCGTAGAAACCTGGTTTTTCGCCCTCCTGCGGGCGCTCTGAAACTCCCTGAAGTGTTGTTACGTACAAACAGTCATGATAATACCAATTTGATGCGAGGAGTTCTCGGATGACAAAATATGACCGATTTTATGCCCTCTGATTGGTCAACGGCAATTCAACAATCAACTCAGTTCCTCCGCCAACCTCACTGACGCACCGAATCCGGCCGCCGTGGGCTTGCACAACTACCTGATAGCACACAGAAAGTCCTAAACCAGTACCTTTCCCCACAGGTTTAGTAGTAAAAAATGGATCGAAAATCTTATCCTGAATTTCTGCAGGAATGCCATTTCCGGTATCGCGGACAGAAATTGCTACCCAGTCCGGCTCGCTTTGCCAACTGCGGATTGTTAATTCCCCCGGTTTGTCTGCAGAGTCGATCGCATCTAAAGCATTGTCAATCAAATTATAAAATACTTGGTTGATTTGGCCTGCATGACAGTTAACTCGTGGCAAACTTCCGTATTCTTTGTCAATTTTAATATTTGTTTTTAGCTTATTTTGCAGCATCAATAAACTGCTGTCCAAACCTTCATGCAAATCCACCGCTTTAAATTCCGCCTCGTCTAATCGAGAAAAACTTCGTAGCGTCGTCACGATAGATCGAATCCTACCGCTGCCTTCTCGCATGGAATTGAGCAGTTTGCCAAAGTCTTCTCGAACATAATCTAGTTCTAGTTCTTCATTGATTTTGACAAGTGCTTCCGCGGCTTCCGGGCAGGCTTTTCCGCAGAATTCAAGAGCTTCGTTTAAGACTTTAAAATATTCTTTAGCATGAAACAAATTGGCGTGGATAAAATTGTTGGCGTTGTTGATTTCGTGAGCAATTCCCGCTACCATTTGCCCCAAACCAGACATTTTTTCGGTTTGAATTAATTGCTGCTGTGCCGATCGCAATTCTTGCAGCGCTGCTTGCAGTTGCTGGGTTTGAGCTTGAGATTTGACTGCTGCTTCTCGGACTTGGCTGTAAAGTCCTGCTTGCTGAATCGCGATCGCCATTTGGTCGGCTAGCTGCGACAGCAACTCCATTTCTTGTCGCTGCCAGTTGCGAGTATCCCGGCACTCGTGAGCGATCAGCAAACCCCACAGCCTACCTGGTTTTAAATTAGAAATTTCGGCTGGAGACTGTGAAGTTTCTTCGCTTCTATATGTAATAATCGGTACGATCAGATTAGCTTTTACCTGCAAGCGGTCTAAAAAATCAACGTGACAAGGCTCTAAACCCGAATTAAAAATATCATTAATTGCTTTGACTCGCCCTTGCTGGTAAAGAGTGGCGTAATCTCCTCTGAAACACTTATCTGCCCCCATATCTCCTAAAATTGAAGGCCAAGGAACCGTCATATCTTCAACGACAACTTTGCCCTGCCAGTTATCTTCAAACTGGTAGATAATTACTCGATCGCACTGCAACAGTTGGCGCACTTCTCTCACCGCTGTTTGCAGGATAGTTCCCAGATCCAAGGTACTGCGAATTTGGTTGCCGATCAGCCGCAGCAGCGATTCTTGTTCGGCTTGGCGGCGCGTTTTTCTGTAGAGTTTGGCTTGATTGAGCGCGATCGCCAATTGAGAAGCTACCCCTTCTACAAGTTGCCTTTCCCAATCAGTCCATTCCCGTTCGCGATCGCACTGATGCAAGCCAATTATGCCATTGACTTCACCTTGATAGCGAGTAGCTACTGCCAGCATTGACTTAATTTCCAAAGCTTCGGCAATTTTTTTGGTTTCTGGGTTCAACCCCGGAAAATCGAGAAACTTCGTCACTGCTAGCGACTCCTGCTGAGATATAACTTCTTCCAAGTGCGGGTTGTCAGCAATCGGTACTTTCATGCCCAGTTGGATCGGATAATCCCCCGCGTTGTACTCTCCCCGCGTGACTAAAATATTTCCTGTACTTGATTCTTTGACTAAAATACTCGCGCGGCTCGACTGCAGCACCTGCCCCAGCAATCGGCAGGCAGATGTCAAAATTTCTTCTATGTCAAGTGTGCTGCGAATTTCGTTATTAATTTGGTTGAGCAGGTTTGATAGCTGAACTTGCTGCTGCATTTGCACAATTAGGGCTTTTTGTTCGTCTATTTGCGGCTGCAAAAGACCTTCTTCCTGCCTCCAATTTTCAGCTTCCGGCAATTGCGAAGTGAAGATAGTGCAATGGTTTTCTTGTTGTTGTATTTTTAGAGACATATTTACTCTGCCGTTGTACTGTATTTCGATAGATCCTGGTTCTTTACAGATTTGCTTACCCTGCCAAGAGCGCGATCGCCACTACTAGGAATGTTGGAAGATATTAAAACATTATAAAGGATGCACCCCGACCCTTGCAATTATTTGCTTTACAAATATTTATAAATATAAATTAAGGGTTATGTCCACATTCTGCACCCTCAACTGTCACAATCGGTTTTTACTTACTTTTCTTGAACAATTAAGCTCTAGATTATACTTTATTATCGTATATATAGCCTTTCAATCTCTCATAAGAGGTACTATCCAGGATAGGGCATAAACCTCTGTGGGTATAGGGTATACCTCACTTTTTTGAAAACCGCTATAGACGGAAAAAAGTTTTTTGAGAGGCATAATTTATCACTTTAAAAATCGATTGCTCTGAGTAATTGTACTCTGTGACAGTTGAAGGTGCAGAATGTGGGTTATGTAGCCGAAAATACAAATTAAGCGCGCGCCATTGAAATTCCTTAGCTATCGGTCGATTTGAGATTTTCCATTTTTCGCTTTGAGATTTACTTCACAGATCGGTTAGCAGGAACAAAATTCTAAAACTTTGGAAGCATCCACAACAATTGTGGGGGGCGCGACACCTGTTTTTTGCAGGTAAATTAGACTTACTTGCTAGATTAATCGAATCAAATTAATCTAAAATCTATCTTTAGTTCAATGTTGGCGATCGCGCTCGATAAACATGAAAAACTCAATTGTCGATAATTTTCGCCCGCTAGTTGGTACAAGCAACCTGACACCTCTATTCACAGGTAAAGACGAGGTTAAAATAGCTTTGGCGATCGGCAATTCGCGACTCCACTGGGGATTATTTGCTGGGAAAACCCTAGAAAAAACATGGAATACAGAGCATCTGAAAGCTGATGCTGTTTCCAGGCTCTGTGAGACAGAAAAAGCCGAATATTTGGTAAAAACAGTCATGAGTTCGATCGGGCAAATATCAGATATAAATCTCCCTTTTATTCATGATACTCCCGCCGTTTCTAATTCTCACGCACTTTCTTTCATCGCGCCACCTCTGGTTTTGGCATCAGTAGTTCCCCAGCAAACAGCAATCTGGCAGAGTTATCCTAATGTCCGAATTATTACTTTAGACCAGTTGCCGATCGGGGGACTGTATCCTACTCTAGGAATTGACAGAGCTTTGGCTTTACTGGGTGCTGGCAACCAATTGGGTTGGCCAGTTTTAGTTATAGATGCTGGTACAGCTTTAACATTTACTGGGGCAGATGTCAATAGGTATTTAGTTGGGGGCGCTATCTTGCCCGGTTTGGGTTTGCAATTGTCGTCGCTAGGGAAACAAACCGCTGCATTGCCCTCAGTTAGCTTACCAGAAAATCTGCCACACCGCTGGGCAAAAAATACTGCTGGGGCCATTCACAGCGGAGTGGTGTATGCGACGCTGGCAGGAGTTAGGGATTTTATTGAAGATTGGCAGAGGTTGTTTCCCAATAGCAAAATTGCACTCACCGGGGGCGATCGAACTTTGTTATTGCAATACCTCACCGCGGCCTTTCCCGAGACGGCTTCCTGCATAATTGACGCGCCAGAAGCCATTTTTTGGGGAATTAGTTATTAGTCAGTTGGCAGTTGGCAGTTGGCAGTTGGCAGTTGGCAGTTAGCAGTTGGCAGTTGGCAGTTGGCAGTTGGCAGTTGGCAGTTGGCAGTAGTTATTAGTTGTTAGTTATTAGTTGTTAGTTGTTAGTTATTAGTTGTTAGTTATTAGTTGTTAGTTATTGGTTGTTAGTTGTTAGTCAACAGTCCACAATTCCCACTGACTACTGACTACTGACTACTGACTACTGACTACTGACTACTGACTACTGACTAATTCACTTAGCAAATTCGCGAATATACTTAGCAACAATATCCGGGGCTTCCTGTGGTAAATTGCTTTCTCCCCCAGTGACAGATTGCAGTTCGGCATTAGGAACTAGAGCGGCATAACATTGACACAGAGATAAAGCTGTGACGCTATCTTCAGAACCGTGCAACAACAAAACAGGCACTTTCAAAAATGGTAAATTATCATCAACTAACTCCGCTGTAGTTTCAGCCCGCCGCCGCCCCAACAGCAACTGCACTGCAACTGGGGACTGCACCAATTGCTGTCTAAAATTTAGCAGTCGGTCAATCTTTTTTTGGCAGCCCAACAACTTAGCAATGGGATAGATCGATCGCAAAAACCAGTAAGCCAACGGAGGTTTACCGATCAGCCAGCGAGCATTCTGCCACCGCGCCCGCCGGTGGCCAACCTTTACCCCTTCAGGGGCCAACAACACTAAACCCTGAACTCGATCGGGATATTTGATCGCGTAGCTGGCCGCCACCCAGCCGCCCAAAGAATGACCGACTAAATAAACCTGTTGCAGGTTCAAAGTGTCGAGGTATTGCGCGAGACATTCTACTTCTAGGTCGATCGAATAATGAACGTTCGGCCGTTCGGAATCGCCAAACCCCAGCAAATCCGGCGCGAAACATTGGTAGTAGGGGCTCAAATGTTCGATCGTCCCCAGCCACTGACTGCTGTCCTGCCAAGAACCGTGTAAAAATACTAAATTAGGGCCTTGACCGACTTCGTGCCAGAAGATTTGCCCTAAAGAAAGTTTGACCCGAGAATTGCGTAGCTGTAAGTACATCCGGTTAAAAATTTAGCTATAAAAAGATTATTAATTTAATGTTCAGAGATTTTGAATTCAAGTAGGAATGCACCTTGATGGCAAAAATCGGGTTTTTTTCCCAAATATTGGCTCTTTGTCTTTAAGAGCGGTGAAAAACCAGGTTTCACGGGCCCGCCATGCGTAAGTCCTACATTAAAAATTAATTCCACACTCATCACAGGCAAATGTTGACTCCGACCAAAAACGGATACTTGTTTTCTGACACTCGTCGCGGGGCGATCCTCTTCTGCAAGCTTCGCTCACGCAATTTTAGACTTTTTTTCAAGAACCCAGATCGATCGCGACGAGTTAATTCTTTAATTCCTCAATCGACGCTCCGGCGAAGTAATTCCCGACTTTACTCAAATTTGGACGGCCTAGTTTAAGCCAAAGTTGTCAGGCCTTGAAAATAGTCCTGCAAGTGCTTGTCGTTATCGTGGCTCAGCAGGTTCTCCGGCAGCGATCCCGGCGAAAAAGCCTCAACCTCGCTGATTTCCAGCGTATCCTGAATTTGCATCTTTCCTTCCACTTCTGCAGCTACCACGATACAAATTGAGTGCAGGCGCGGGTCTCTATCGGCAGCCGAATAAACGCCCACCAAGCGCAGGATTTTGACTAAATCGAGTCCTGTTTCCTCCGCCAATTCCCGCCGCACTGTTGTCGGAACATCCTCTCCCCAGTCAACCATACCTCCCGGCAGTCCCCAGCGACCGTTGTCGCGGCGGCGAATTAACACAATTCGCCCGTCAGGTAATATGGGAATCACCGCAGTACCAGTGACGGGATGGCGAAAAATCAGCCCCAGCACAGTTTGTCCAATTTGCCACAATCGACGCATAAACTCAAAAGCTTGTTTAGGAGAAAGTAATTCGAGGCCTCCTAGCTCGCAGCTCTGGAGTCTTAATTTTGCATTTGTCATTCAGGCGAGATTTCTAGCAAGTCTGCTAAAATCTCCGCTGCGTGAGATTCTGGTTTGATTTTGCAATAAACCTTTTCAATCCTACCATCTGGGTCGATCGCGAAGGTCGATCGAGTAATTCCCATAAATTCTTTTCCCATAAACTTTTTGAGTCCGTAACAGCCGTAGGCGGTAGCGACTTCGGCGTTTGAGTCGCACAGCAAGGGAAAAGGCAGTTGATATTTAGCTGCAAACTTGGCGTGGGATTGGGGCCCGTCTGTGCTGACGCCGAGGACTGCAATATTGCGCGACTCGCAGTCTGAGTAAATGTCGCGAAAGCCGCAAGCTTCTTTGGTACAGCCGGGGGTATTGTCCCGAGGGTAAAAATAAAGTACAACTCGCCGCCCTCGAAAATCTGCAAGGCTGACGACATTGCCTTGCGCGTCGGGCAGGCTGAAGACAGGAGCTACGTCACCGGGATTTACAGTCATTTGTAGTTTTTTTGTCAATAGTTTATGGAAATCTTCTGGAAGATCGAAAACATTGCGTCCGATCGCACCCAGATTCCCAGCGAGTTGAATCCCGGTGTTCTTTTTTCTGGGTCTTGTACCGGGTGTGTTATGATCGTCATCGGTCTAAAATTGAGTAAAACTAGACAACGTAAAAACTTAACTGGATTAGTTGAGTGCGTAGTCACACCTAACGGTGTTGCGGTTTAGCTAGGCAGACAGGAATCCCCACAGTATACTGATCGAAGGTTAGTGTGGGATAAAAGGTGCGTGAGACTCCTGATGCCACCCATTCACAATCTCACAAGCATAGCTTTGAGCCGTGGAGGGGTGGACAACGAGACGAACCAATTCCTTTTTATAATATAAGTGGGGCGGGACGTGTTCCTCACTTTAAAATGCCGTAGAGGGAAACGATTGGAGTACCTTGAAGGAAGTTCTCGATATCCTTAACAGGACTCAGAAGCCTAAACCATATCGCTTGCGATTGTTGTGGGAGCGTCACGAAAGCTAAATTTGAACAAAACCTAGCTACAGAAACAGAACCGATCGAGTACGGTATAGTATACCGGAATTTACGCTTCGGGAGAAGACACGTCTGCTTTAGCTGGAGAAATCCTGTCAGAAGCAAGTGACTTCGCCCAAGCAAGAATCTCAGTCACGCCTGAGTGCACAGAGTATCAATCTTAAGAATTCCCGGGCTTTCGGGCGCGGGGAGTGTCAATGTTTATTAGTGAGGTCATAATGGCTAAGCGCCGCAATCTCAAGAAAGAGAAGGCACAACGAAATCAAGCATACGCTCGCAAATTTCGCAAGCGGAGAAATCAAGATATGTTCTCCAACAAGAGAAGGCGATTTGACGGCGGCAACGGCGGCGGGATGGGCGCCATGAGCGGCGGCGGCGGACGGGACAAGGATATGGCTGCTGCTGAAGAGTAATAGAGTCAGGCTATCTGCCCAATTTAGAACCAGAGTGGAAAACACGATCGTTCTTTCGGAGAGATAGCCAGCCCGAATTTGTCCGAGAATTTAACGATGTTTAGGCGAGCCGATCGCGCGCAGCGATAAGTGATTTTCTCACTTGTTCAAACCCGGTACCTCCATAACTATTGCGAGCCGCCACCACTTGCTGAGGCGCGATCGCGCTGTAAATGTCTGTATCAAAAGCTGGGTGCAAGTCTTTCCACTCCTCAAGTGTCAAATCTTTGAGGAGTTTGCCCCCCGAAAGGCAACTTTTGACGACTTTCCCGACGAGGTTGTAAGCTTCCCGGAAGGGAACGCCTTTAGCGGCCAAGTAGTCTGCGACGTCTGTAGCGTTAGAAAAGTCTTCGGTAACAGCCGCGGCGAGGCGCGATTTGTTAAACGCGATTCCTTCCCTGAGCAAAATCGTCATTGCTTCCAAGCAAGCCTGTACCGTTTTCACGGTATCAAACAAAGCTTCTTTATCTTCTTGCAAATCTTTGTTGTAGGCCAAAGGAAGTCCCTTCACTACTACCAACAAGGCTTGCAAGTTACCAAATACCCGTCCCGCTTTGCCCCGCACCAACTCTGGCACGTCGGGATTTTTTTTCTGGGGCATGATGCTAGAACCTGTAGCGCAGCTATCTTTGAGCGTAATAAATCCAAATTCGTGAGAAGACCACAAAATCATTTCTTCTGACAGGCGGCTCAAGTGTACCAAAATCAAGCTGCAGGCTGCGAGAAATTCGATCGCAAAATCTCGATCGCTCACTCCATCTAAGCTGTTAGCATAAACCTTGTCAAAATGCAAGAGTTCTGCCGTATAATCTCGGTCGATTGGGAAAGTCGTCCCCGCCAGCGCACCGCAACCCAAAGGCGAAACATTCACCCGCTTGGAGACATCGCCGAGACGTTCCCAATCGCGATCGGACATTTCAAAATAAGCTAACAAGTAATGAGCCAAACTGATTGGCTGAGCGCGCTGCAAGTGCGTGTAACCGGGGATTAAAGTTTCGACGTTAAGCTGGGCAATATCGAGTAAAACCCCTTGAAATTCTCGCAATTGCTGGCGAATTTCGGCGATGCGATCGCGCAAATACAAACGAGTATCAGTACCTGCTTGGTCGTTGCGCGATCGAGCTGTGTGCAGCTTTTTGCCCGCATCCCCCACAATATCCGTCAGTCGCTTTTCTACCGCAAAGTGAACGTCTTCTGCATCAACTCCCGGAACAAAAAGACCTTCGCGGTATTCGCGGCGAATTTGCTCCAAACCATTGACTAACTGTTCGCCTTCTGCTGCAGAAATAATCCCCGTTTTGGCGAGCATTTTAGCATGAGCGACAGAACCAGTCAAATCGTACTCAATCAGTTCAATGTCGAAGCCAATACTAGCATTGAATCGGGCGATCGCTGGGTGCAGCGCTGATTCAAATCTTTGACTCCAAGTTTTTTGTTGTGCTGTCATTACTGAAGGTAAAACTAGATTATATGTCTGTTGCAGAAGTCTTTAAAAAACCGGTTCTGGGCATCGAAATGCAAGTCTGCCGATTTGCAGCATCAAACTAAAATCCTGCTTCCCTAATTCGGCAAAAAAAGACTTTAATCCCGACTGCAAACTTTTTATACCTGTATTGACACTAAAAAACTGAATTCCTGACTACAAAATTATTAAAATTATACTGCATCACAAAAAAATGAAATCCCGCCTGCTAACTTTTCAAATCTTTTCCGGTTGCATCGGAATAATAAAATCGAGTCAACAGTCCGTAGGGGCGGTGGATGGTGCGGGCCCGCCCTCTTAACAGTCAACAGTCAACAGTCAACAATCACATGACAGTACAACCGGAATTGATATCAAATCTTTTCCTAATGCCCCAAGTCCCACAAAAGCTCTAAGGAAAAATGCCCTTAACGAACCAGCCAACAAATATACCTATAAAAAAAGCTCCTATTTGACCAGTCGAAACAAAATGATTCCAAGCTTTCTGGAAATTAGTAAAAATCTCGTAGCTTTGGCCCAAAATCACCGTATTCAAATGAGATTTTACAACTAACAAATCAACCGCATCATGCCAATGAATCGAGCCGGTCAATCCAGCAATAATTTCCGGCATTAAATTAACTATCATGTTGATTTTCTCCTGTTAAAGGTGTTACTCTAAGTACAACCAGTGTCATGTCATCTTCGTTGCGATTGCCAATACCGATAAACTGCTGAACTCGATCGAACAAATAATCCAAAATTTCCTCAGACTGCTGATAATTTTGACAAGCCCACTGAAAAGCCGCAGTCAAATTATCCTCATCAAACCGATCGCCTCTTTGATTAGCAGCATCGGTAAAACCGTCAGTGTAATAAATAATAGTATCTCCCGGCTGCAATTGCACCTGAGCTTCTTGGTAGTGCGAATCTGGATCGAGACCAATTAACATACCCTCCAAAGTATCGAGTCCCAGAATCGTATTAGTTGCAGCTTGCCACAGCAAAGGTGGGTGGTGAGCAGCATTGCTGTAAGACAAAACGCGAGTTTTCGGGTCATACTCCGAATAAAACAGAGTAACAAAACGGTGGGAATTTTCCAAATCCGCGTGCATTACCCGGTTTAAATGTTGCAAAATTCTCGCAGGCGAGTGGCGGTTCAAAACCTCGGCCCGCAGCATACCCCGCGTCATCGTCATCAACAGGCCCGCCGGCACTCCCTTGCCCATCACGTCGCCGATGACGATGCTCCAGCGACCCTTGTCGATTTTGGACTTGAGATTTTCGATCAGGGATGGGGGGTGTTGCCCCTCATTATCCTTGCCGATCGGGTCATAGTCAGCGGGAATAAAATCATAATAATCTCCACCGACTCTGCTAGCGGTTTGGCAGCGGGCGGCCACGTCAAGACCGGGAATTTTCGGACAACTGCGGGGTTGCAGCCGCAATTGAATTTCCGCCCCGATTTCTAATTCTCTATCTAAGCGTTCTTTTTCAGCTAACTTAACAGTAAGTTCATCTTTGTAGACTGCCACGGCGGTTTGATCCGCCACCAACCGAACTAATTTCTGTCTGCTGGAAGTCCACAGATATTGAGGGTCACTACTAAAAACATAAAGCCGTCCGCGTTCTAAATTTTTGACTAAAATTGGCGTTCCAAACAAATGAACATCCGGGCCCAAATAACGACTTACTTGCAGGTCGAGACTAGAAGTTTGCCCTGAGATTGAGGAAGCAGATTCACCAGCCGGGGCAGCAACTGCTGTAGCTTGTCTGGTGGCCATTTCCAGCGCTTTTTGCAAATCTTGGCAATACCTTCCTTCCTGACAGTGCAACTGCTGAAACCTGACTTGACCGTTGGGTTTGAACAGCACTAAAGCTCCCCCGTCGGCATCGGTAACGCGAGTCGCCACTAAAGGTACTAACTCCAAAAATTGATTGAGATTGTTAAAACTGCGGAGGGCAAATCCTAGGGAGCCCAACATATCTTGAACGTTGTGCTGGTATCGGTGCAAGCGGCCCACCAGTTCTTTGAGGGCAAATACTGGCGTCGCGTCGGTAGAATTGCGACCCGTCGGGCGGTCAGCAGGTTGAGGTGAGGGACGAGGCAAAGGCACAGCAGTCATTTTAAATTTGTGATTTTTGATCTTAAAAGGAACTTGATTGATTGAGGACCTAGAGAAGAGTCCAGTTGTACCGAAGCGTGATTGTTGAGTGTTGAGTGTTTGAACAATACCGATACAACTGGAAACGATATTGCACGCCAGCGAGCAGAAACCCGGTTTTTTTTCTTTAGTAGTTTGGTGCGATGCTAGTTTGAGCTTAAGAATTTGAGACTTTGAAGTTCTGTCCGGGCCTCCAAAAATCGGGCCCGCGGCAGATACTTCATCAATCTCAAATCTAAAATCTAAAATCTAAAATCCAGTAGGGCTTCGACAAATTCGTAACTAGAAAACGGGCGCAAATCTTCGATGCTTTCTCCTACTCCGATAAAGCGGATGGGGAGACCGAGCTGCTGCACTACTGCGAGGGCAACACCACCTTTAGCAGAACCGTCGAGTTTTGTCAATACTACTCCGCTTAATTTGGCAGATTCTGCGAATACTTCTGCCTGTCGCAAACCATTTTGACCTAATGTGGCATCCAAGACCAGTAGAGATTCTACGGTAGCGCCGGGGGCTTTTTTATCTACTATGCGACGGATTTTACTGAGTTCGTCCATGAGATTTTTTTTGTTTTGCAGGCGGCCTGCGGTGTCTACGATCAGCAGTTCTGTGTTTCTGGCGTTGGCGGCGGCGATCGCATCAAACACGACTGCTGCGGGATCGGTATTTTTGCCTGGGTTGGCAATAATTTCGACACCGCTGCGGGCCCCCCAAACTTTGACTTGTTCTACGGCGGCGGCGCGGAAGGTGTCGGCGGCGGCTATTAGGGTGTTGTAGCCGGATTTTTGGGCGATGTGGGCGAGTTTGCCGATCGTTGTAGTTTTACCCGCACCGTTGACTCCGACAATTAACCAGATGTTAAAGGTGTCTTTTTCTGGGGCAAAAGTCAGGCTGTAGGCGGGATTGCCGGCGGCGGTTTCGGCTGTCGGAGCGTCGAGAATGTCACGCAGGATGGTTTTGAGGAAGGCTAGAGCTTGTTCTGGCGGTAAAGCTTCTTGTTTGAGTCTTTCTTGCAGACGGCTGATAATGATGTCGGTGGCTGCGACTCCGACATCGGCTTGTAGGAGCAAAGTCTCAATTTCGGCTACTGCGTCTTGGTTGAGCGGGCCTTGACCGACGATCGCCTTTAGTCGATTAATTAAGCTGCGGCGGGTTCTTTCTAAGCCTTTCCGCAGTTTTTGCAGCCAACTGATTTCTTCGACGGATACTTGATCTGGCCGGCGGCCCTGACTGGCGAGGATTTCTGATGACCATAAAAAGCCTTCGTCAAAGTCGAAACCGGGAATTTCTTCGATAATTGCGGCTCTTTCGGCGGAGGCTGCAATTACTTCTGGTTCTTCAATGGCGGTTTCTTTGAGGCGTTCGATGCGATCCATGCGATCGGCTTGAGCTCTGGCCCAAAACGGCAGAGATTCGTCGGCTTGCGCCTCAGATGCGATCGACTCGGTTTCTTCTACAACTGAGGTTGCAGGTTGGGCAATTTCTATATCTGCTGTAACTTCTAATTGTGGAGCAACGGGTGCAAGGTCGATCGCCCCAGCGATTTGTGGATCTGTGTCGGCAAATCCTGCATTTTGTGCTGCATCGGTTGCTTCAACAATCGCTTCTGGTGCAACTTCTGGAACTTCTGCAACAGTTTCTGCTGGTTCAACTTCTGCAACTTCTGTCTCGGCTGCAACTTCTGCAACTTCTGTCTCGGCTGCAACTTCTGCAACTTCTGTCTCGGCTGCAACTTCTGTCTCGGCTACTTCTGTTTCAGGTTTTTGCTGTTTTTGAATATTTTTGTAAGCAGCTTTCGCCCAATTGAGATAATCTTCGGCTGCAGCGGGTGAACTTTGGTCTGTTGCTGCATCTGTTGGAGACCCGGCGGGTGCCGGTTGTGCCGACTCATCTTGGGTTGGCTGGGGAGGAGTTTCTTTTTCAGAAGATCCGCTTTCGCTGTACTGGCGACGAAACCAATTAAAAACCATAGGAAATTGGGAATATAGTTATTAGCCATTAGTCATCAGTCCTTAGTGTAGAGCGGATTGCGGATTGCCAATCACTAATGACCAATGACTGATGACAAATGACTGCAGGCTGTTGACTATTGAGTGACAACTTCTGCGTTAATTTTATCGACTACTCGGCGGAGGACTCCGTTGATGAAGCGATGTCCTTCGTCGCCGCTGTAACGTTTTGCTAGTTGGACTGCTTCGCTGACGCCGACTTGTTCGGCTAAGCCGAGATAGAGGATTTCGGCGATCGCAATTCTCATGATATCTCGATCGATCCTGGGCAACCGATCTATTTGCCAATCCACGAGGGATTCCGAGAGCAATTCATCAATTTGAGAGCGGTTGGCGCTAACTTTCGTCAGGATTTGCAAAGCATAGGTGCGGACATCTTGCTGGTTAGCAAGCTGGAGCATTTCTGGAAACTCCATTGCGGAACCGAGACGGTTGATGGCGGTTTGCGTAAGTTCCACAGCTTCGCGCACCATTACTCTAGCACTTTGTATATCGCCGGCGCGGATTTCGCTAGCAAGCAGTTTGTCACTACTCCGCTGCACTTCCGAGGCTGCTGCTTCTAGGGATTCTTGAACTTCTGCTGTCAGGGTGCGGACGGCGGCGAGGACAACATCTTCCAGTTTCTTCGCTTCTAAGAGTTCTGGATTTGACGGTAGTTGGCTGATGCCGAGGAGTGCGAGTTCGCGTGCTGTTTCGCGGGATTTTTTCATATTTTTTAGATAGAAATTGGGATAGGAATTTCGGAATTTTTGAGATTGTTAGATACTGGTTGAGACTGTAAACTTGGACTTTAGCAGAAAAATCAGCAAAAAACCCGCCCTCGGTGATGATTGTTTCTGGGCAGGTTTTGGGAAAATATTAGACGAGCAATTGCCACAGCTATTTTAATCTGAGATGTTGCACCGTGCTCAATATTAATTTTATGGGCGGGCTTTCTGGTTCTTGGTATGAACTGGGTTTCTGAGTGTTGGATTTCTCCGCTTCCGGCTGGTTCAGTCTTCTTCGACTGGGACACGCTGGTATCTAGATTCGGATATTAAAGGTTCGAGTGTTTTGCCTGGGGGGTTGTCGGCGGTGACTGAAACTGAGTTGCTGGGGTTGACGATGCCGCCGGAGATGATCAGTTTAAAGGCATCTTCGATCGACATTGACAAATTCACTAGATCGGTTTCCGGGACTATAGCGTACCATCCGGTGGTGGGGTTGGGCGTGGTGGGGATGAAAATGCCGATCGGAGTTTCGCCGGACAAATGAGACTTAATATCGTTACTGTCGATCGTACCCGTCACAAACGCCAAAGTCCAGATTCCCCGCCGGGGATACTCTATCAACACCACTCGGCGAAATTTGTCATTTGAGTTAAGAATAGTTCCCAGCAGTTGTTTGAGGGTTTTGTAAACCGAACCCGCTAGGGGAATTGCCTGCAACAGGCGTTCGCCAAAGTCTAGCAGCCACTTCCCGAAGATGTTGCGGGCCATTAAACCGATGAGTAAAATGCTCAGCAGGGGTACAGCCAGCCCTACTAAAAAATTCAGCAGATTGACCCAAATCGGGTTGAGTCCGTCAAAAGGGTTGATCTGCTTGGGAATTTTGGTAAGAAAATTGATAACCCAACTGGCGACGGTAATTGTCAGCCAGATGGTAGTAGCTAAGGGTATCACTACCAGCAGACCTGCGATCAGGTCGTTTTTTAAGTCTTGTTTGATGCGTTGGAGCACGGGTGGTCAACTCTCCTCGTAACTGGCTGCAAATAACGTGAACAAACCTGAGAGTAAAGCAACTGCACGGGCAAAGAGTGAAAGTCGGCATTTTTATTGTCTTCTATCCCACCTTGCCGCGCCCTTGGATATGGAAAGAGTTAGGAGGTGGTAACTGCGGTTGTGCTGTACTTATATTGTCAAGAATTCTTGCAAATTACTGCCTGTCTTTAATATACTACGTGACTTGGGAAACACTTTACTCCTTTGTATATTTTAAGACAATTTAGCTAGGACTTAACAAATTAGCTCTTAGAGTTGAGACCGATCCCATCGGGACGTTTCCCCTAGAAGGCTGTTGGGCTGCTTGGAGAACAGTTGAATTTTGAGGATGGGGCTGGCTAAACCAAGACAGTTGGTAATTGTACTGCGATCGCGCGCCATCCCATCGAACAATCATTTTTTTGAGAAATTGACAGAAGTGCGATCGACCAATGTAGCAGATATTACGTCAAATTATTTCTAAAATTCTAGATACTTATTAAACCATTTGACTATTGAATTACCATAATAAAAGAGATTCGTAGTGTGGAATGCGAGTCCGTTAAATTGTTACGGAATATCGATAGATCCCTAAATCCCTAAATCCCTAAATCCCTAAATCCCTCAATCCCTCAATCTAAAATCTGATTGTGATGCGTCCAGGACTGGTATAGTCAAATTCATATCCGAGCGCCAAAATCAGCTCAAAAATAAATAGTTTATGTGGCAGACAACAGAACTGTTGGAATAAAACCCTATTCAAGGAAATATTGCGGGTGTTTCAGCCGAAATACCCGACTTATTTGGCGGACATTTACATTTCTAGCGGCGACAAACCAGGAGATTCGGGAGAACCGACAGCATCTGCCGTATTGCGGTATAACGGAGTTACTGGCGAATATATTGACAGGTTTGTCGCTGACAATCCGAATACAGCAACTGATGAAACTGGCGGCCTGTCTCGCCCTTACGGTTTAGCTTTTGGCCCTGACGGAAATTTTTATGTCAGTAGTTTTTTGACTGACCAAATTGTCCGATATAACGGCAAAACTGGACAGTTCATTGATGTATTTGCTGCGGGAAACCAGCAAGCAGGAGGATTGAACGGGCCGAACAATTTACTGTTTGCTCCTGACGGCTATTTGTACGTGACAACGCAGGGGAGTGTTGCTCGTAAGGGTCAAGCCGATTTTAGCGCAAATTTACCCAGTCAGGTGCTGCGTTACAACCCGGAAACCAGGCAGTCAAGTATCTTTGCTTCGCCCGAACCTTCGCCTCGGAGTCAGGGATTTGTGAGTCTTTTGGGAATGGCTATCGGGCCTGATGATGGCGACCTTTATGTGAGCGATTTTGCTAACGATATCAGGCGCTACAATTTAACCAGTGGGGAATTAATTAAGGTTTTACCTACGAATTATACTGATACTTCGCCCAGTAGCAATTATGTAGGTGGTTTGGCATTTTCGCCGATGGGCAATTTGTTTGCTGTGGGCTTTGACAACCGCGCCAGCGCTAACGGTGCGGGTGCTGTTTTACGCTACAGTGGCAAGACTGACGAACCGCTGCCAATATCGAGCAATACTTTGTTGAGTAACAATTCTATTTTTGTTCCTCCCGACAGCAAGTTAGAGCGTCCAGTGGGAATTGCTTTCTTTCCATCGGATGCTCAATTAGGTCAAAAGTGGAATTTTTCACTAGCAAATTACCCAATCGAACATCAAGGGTTAAACAACCTGAATATTGATCTAAATTACAAGTACAAAGATGGGATTCGAGATTATCAATATCCTAATTTTGTGCCGATTTATCAGAGCATTGACAATTTTTTAGTTAATTACCCAAACGAAACTGATTTTTGGGAGATAGTCCACAAAAACCTGACGGAAAAAGTGCTGGCAGAAAATCCGACAATTACGTCTGTGACGGTTAATTTGGATGTTTTGCCGACGGAAAAATTGCCTTATGAGCGCAGCAGCACTGTGACTCGCACAGCCGATGGTAAATTAGGAGAAGGCTGGGATTTCAAAATTCCTGATTATGCGATCGAACATCAGGGTTTGAATAATCTAAATATTGATGTCAAGTATCAGTATAAACCAGGAATTACCCAGGGTGAATATCCTGATTTTGTGCCGATTTACCAAGCCATTGACAATTTCTTGAGTGCTTATCCAAACGCAACGGATTTCTGGGAAATTGTGAATAAGAATTTGACGCAAAAGGTGCTGGCAGAAAATCCGGCTTTGAATTCAGTGGAAATTAATCTGGAGGTTTTGCCTACTAACCGATTGCCTTACGATCGAGCTAGTATTGTGTCGATCGCCTAACCTGTAAAAGTCGCTTTCCTATCAGGGTTGAATGAGCCTTGAAGGAGCGGTTTCTAAGAGCGATCGCGCATGATATGATTTGTGCCATAGATCTGTACGAGTTCGCGATCGCATTAAGACCACAGAAATCGGGTTTTTATGGCGATTCAAGGTCTATAGCGGTTCTCAAAAAGTGAGGTATGCCCGGTTTAGCCGGTTTGCCCTATGCCCTATGCCGGATAGTATCTCATACCAGAGCACAGAAAGGCTATAGATGCAGTATTTTCGTCCATCAAACTCGGTTTCTGGGCAAATAGTGCGTCCCAAGACTATACTTAGAAATGAAAATTTAATAACTTAAACATCTCCTGCAGTCCTATCCTATAAGTGCCGAGCTAAAAGGAGGCTCTTCCTCCGCACCTGCGTTACCAGGCAAAGGAGGCAGAGGCTCCGCACCTGCATTACCAGGCTCTTCCTGGTAACGAGCAAAAAAGAGTGCGTCCAGGACTATTGTGGAGAAATCGGGATCAACTAACCAACAGGGGCAGAGGTTCAACTAGAAAGCAGAGCAATTTTTTATCTTTTTTTTAGAGCGACCATCGAAATTGAGTGAATAATGGAAGTATTCAAAGAATTTTGATTCAAACTTTAAGTAAAAGATATTAAGGAATTGTTGTGAAAACGCTAAATATCCTCTTAATAGAAGACAGTGCCCTAGATGCCGAACTGATTGAGGCTTATCTAGTTGAAGGCGGTCTCAAGTTTTCTCTGCGGTGCGTAGACACTAGGGAAGACTTTGCTGCGGCACTAGACAAACAATGTTTTGATATTATTTTGGCAGATTATATGCTGCCCGGTTTTAACGGATTAGGGGCGCTCTCAATGGCGAACGCTACTTGTCCCGAAGTGCCGTTTATTTTTGTGTCTGCTACCTTGGGCGAGGAAGTCGCGATCGAAACTTTGAAAAGCGGCGCTACAGATTACGTTCTTAAACGCAGTTTGACGCGCTTGGTGCCGTCGATCGATCGCGCGATGCGAGAAGTGAAAGAGCGGCTCGATCGCAAAGCAGCTCAAGCGCAGCGGATCGAGAGCGAAGCGAGATTTCGGATGATGGCAGATACTGCGCCGGTGATGATTTGGATGTTGGACTCTGACAACCTTGGCGATTATTTTAACAAAGTTTGGTTGGATTTTACCGGGAAAACTTTGGCGGAAGAAATGGGCAGCGGTTGGATGGAAAGCTTGCACCCCGATGACTTGCCAAAATGTCGGGATCTTTGCAACAGAGCCTTCGATGCCCGCCGCGAGTACCGTATCGAATGTCGCATGAGGCGCTATGACGGGGAATACCGCTGGGTTTTGGGTACGGGCGTACCCCGGTACAGACTCGATCGCACTTTTGCAGGTTACATCGGTTCTTGCATCGATATTAGCGATCGCAAATTAGCAGAACAAGAACGCACTGCCGCTTTGAAAAACGAACAAGCAGCTCGCAAAGAAGCAGAAGAAACAGCTCATGTCCTGCTATCGGCAAACGCTCGAATTACTAACATTCTCGAAAGCATTACCGATGCTTTTGTCGCCTTCGATTTAAATTGGAATTACACTTATATCAACCACAAAGCTCTCAAACTTTTAGGCAAATCACAAGCCGAACTCCTCGGTAAAAATCTTCTGGATTTATTTCCCAATGCTGTGGAATTACCATTTTACAAAATGGCAGCCAAAGCATTAGCAGACCAGGTAACAGTAGAGTATGAAGAATTCGTGCCTTTATTGAATAAGTGGTTGAAAATGCGTTGTTATCCTTCCGATTCTGGTTTGTCGGCTTACATCGAAGACGTGAGCGATCGCAAGCAAGCAGAATCTGCACTCAAAGCTAGCGAAGAAAAGCTGAGAATGTTGGCAGAATCTAACTTGATCGGAATTGTCTTCGGCGATCTTGACGATGGCATCAGCGAGGCTAACGACGAATTTTTGCGGATAGTGGGCTACGAACGGGAACAGTTGGAGTGCGGGGAACTCCGCCGCTGTAAAGACCTTACACCGCCGGAACACCTGCCGCTGGACGATCGCAGCATTGCAGAGGCAAAAACAAATGGCGTTTGCACTCCCTACGAAAAGGAATACATTCGGCCCGATGGTAGCAGGATTTCTGTGTTGTTGGGATATATTTTGTTGGGGGAAAAGCGACAAGAATTTGTGGCTTTTGTTCTCGATTTGACGGATCGCAAGGAGTTAGAAAAAGCACTGCACGATCGAGCCGAGGAATTGGGGCGAGCCAACCGGATGAAAGACGAGTTTCTGGGAACTTTGTCCCACGAATTGCGGACACCGCTGAATGCGATGCTGGGATGGACGCAACTGTTGCAAAACCGCAAGTTTGACGAAAAAACGACGGTTCGGGCTCTCTCAACGATCGACCGCAATACGCGATCGCTCTCAACTCTGATCGAAGATTTGTTGGACGTGTCGGAGATTATTACCGGCAAACTGTTCCTGAATTTGCGGTGGATGGATTTGATTTCGACTGTTGAGGCTGCGATCGAAGCTCTCGCCCCCGCTTGGAGGGCAAAAAATATTCAACTCGTGACGGATTTCGACGAAACAGCGGGGCGGATTTTTGGCGATTCCGGCCGCTTGCAGCAGGTGGCGTGGAATTTGCTGTCAAATGCGATTAAGTTTACTCCTGACGGCGGACAGGTAACGGTGGCGCTGCACAAAGTGGAGATCGCTGGTGGACAAGCGCAATTAACTGCGAGTAAAAATGTGTCCCATCCTAGCGTCGAAATTGAGGTCAGCGACACGGGAGAAGGGATTGCGAGGGAGTTTTTGCCCCATGTTTTCGATCGGTTCAGCCAAGCTGACAGCTCTACAGCGCGACCTTACAACGGATTGGGTTTGGGTTTGGCTTTGGTGCGCCATTTTGTAGAAATGCACGGGGGAACAGTGGAAGCCGAATCGGCCGGTGCGGGACAAGGAGCGAGGTTTTTGGTGAGATTGCCAATTAAACAGTCTCATAGCGAGGGCGGAGTTTCTGTGGTAGGGCTTGGGGAGTTGGCGGTTGGAGAAACCCCGGCGCGATCGCACCCGATGGAGTCTTTTGTGAGCAGTAACCTTTCGGGAGTACGAGTTTTGGCGATCGATCGCGACCGGGATTCCTTGGATTTTGCCCGTACAGTGCTCGAAGATTGCGGAGCCTTGGTGGAGACCGCGACCTCGGTAATGGAAGCCTTGGAGGTGATTTATTGCATGAATCCCGATGTTTTGGCGATCGAACTCGGAATGCAGGGGGAAGATGGAGAGACTCTGCTGCGGCAAGTGCGATCGCGATCGGGGAACAAGGAAATTCCAGCGGTGGCGCTGACGGCGACAGGTAGGGTAGAGGAACGGGTGCGGGCGCTGCGGCAGGGTTTTCAACTTCACCTGTCCAAGCCGATCGATCCTGCAGAATTAGTGGCGGTGGTAGCAAGTTTGGCTGGGCGATGACGAATTGTCGAGCGCGCCAGTCGATTTGAGATTTTTCTCGTTACCAGGAACAACCTCTCTTTACCGCTGGGTTTCGGGAGAGAGGAGTGTGAATAATATCGGAAACAATATCAAATCATGTGCGAGCGGAATAGTAAATTCACTGTTGACTGTTGACTGTTGACTGTTAACACTTAACATCATGAGGAGTGCAACCGGAATTTATATCAAATCATGTGCGTGCGATCGGCATAACAAAAAAGGTTCGTAGTGCGGAATTGCATATGCTTTTCCCAAAAAAATCGTACTGCCCACTCAATATAATTCGCCTATCCTTGGTGATTCAAAAAACACTAACTTTGTGTTTTATAGAAGACAAAACATTTTGCATAACCTCTTTCGCCACAGCCTTGACCACATTAATACTCACACTATTGCCTAATTGATAGTAAGCCTTATCATCCTTGGGATGCAGCACAAAACCATCGGAAAAACCTTGTAACCGCGCCGCCTCGCGGGGAGTAATTCGGCGGACTCTGTGATTGTGATAAACACCTAATTTATTAGCATCGCTGGCAACAAGCGTTACAGAAATCTTCTGCGGATCGAGAAATTTATACACTTCAAAAGAAAAATTACCCGACACAGGCTTGTACAAATCATTTTTCCGCTGTAGGTACTTCTTAGCAACCAGCAAATCCAGAATTTCATCAAGATTGGGATGAGGAAAAAAAGTAGCGATTTGCTCTTTACTTAAAAGTTTACCATCTTGGTGACAGCCAAATTTTTTATTTCGCCTTTTTAATATAAAAAGATTCATCAACTCAATTTCATCTAAACTGCATTTTCCTCGCAAACCAAGTTCCCAAGAATGAATCGAATTGCCGCCGCGATAGTCAATTAACCGCATTCCGTGCAAGCGATTTAAATCATTGTTAACAATTTGTTTTAATGCCTTGACAAAATCTGGCGAACAATCATATTTTGGGCCTGGATTGTCTTCCAAAATATCTGCCACTGTGACAAGTTTACTTAACGGGGAAAATAACGATAGCTGTTGGTGGTTACAGGAATGGGAATCTTTTGGCCCTAAGTCGGAAACTAAGTCAAATTGGGGCGAAGCATTTAAAATTCCGACTAGGTAAACTCGGACGCGGTTCTGAGGTAAGCTAAAGTTAGAACTGTTGAGCAAAAAGCAATCGAAGCTGTAACCTCTAGTGGTAATTTCGTGTTTAATTGTTTCGAGGGTTCTGCCGCCGTCGTGGCTGACAAGTCCTCGCACGTTCTCGAAAATAAATGCTTGAGGTTTAGCGGTATCAATCAGCCTCATTATTTCAAAAAATAAGGTTCCTCTGGTATCGCCAAAACCTGCTTTTTTGCCAGCAGCGGAGAAAGACTGACAGGGGAATCCTGCTAGTAAAATATCGTGTTTTGGTAGTCTGTCAATTAGTCGGATATCGCCTAAAGGTGTGTCGGCAAAGTTTTTGCGGTAAACTAATTGAGCGTCGGGATTAATTTCGCTGCTTAAGAGGCATTCTGTTTTTAGATTCAAGGAATCAGCGGCTGACTCGAAACCTAATCTCATGCCGCCTATTCCTGAGAATAGGTCGATAAAATGGATGGTTTTCATAGCATAAAAATTGCTGTTTGAGATGGATATCTTGCAGCATTTTTAACAGGATTGAAACCCTCTTTCATACGAGGCACAGCCAAAGCATCTTCGTTACCAGGTTCTACCTGGTAACGAGAAACGAGAAATTTTGGGGTAAAATTTAGATGCGCCAGCTTATTTCTTGGTACTAATCCATTCCTTGAGATCGGCGATCGTAAAAACGGCCTGAAAATCCAATCCCTGCTCGCGATATAATTGAGCTCCACCTTGCTCTCGATCGATCAGCGACAACACGCGATCGACTTTATAACCTGCACCCCGCAGCCGTTCCACCGCCTGCATCGCCGACTTGCCCGTCGTCACCACATCCTCCAAAACCGCCACATTAGTCCCAGCGGGCAACAGCGGCCCCTCAATATAGGCCATTGTCCCGTGTCCCTTCGTCTCTTTGCGGACAATTAGCGCCGGAATTGATCGACCTTCCAGAGCCGAAACCACACTTACCGCAGTTACAATCGGGTCAGCACCCAAGGTCAAACCGCCCACAGCCTGCACCTGAGCCGGCAGCATAGAGAGGAGTAAGCGCCCCGTAGCCAAAGCACCTTCAGCGTGCAGCGTCACCGGTTTGCAGTTGATATAATAAGAACTTTGCTGCCCCGAAGACAACACAAAATCCCCTTCGCGGTACGCAAACTCGCACAACAAATCCAAAAGTCGATCGCGCAGCACCTTTAAATCCCCAGCATCCATAACTTACACCGTGTACAAAACACAAATAATCCGCCGATAATCAGTTTATATTGGAACCGTAATTAATCTAAAAGCCGAAGAAATATATGAGTCAAAAATTAAAAACTCTGAGCCGCGCCTTAATTCTCGCTGTCGCCTCTGCCACACTCGCATCCGTCAAAGGAGCTCAAGCAGAACCAGCCCGATTTAGCCCGATTAGCGACGACTTCAACCGACAATTCTTTGAAGCTTCAGGAGACTTTTACCACAACGTCAGCTTGCAAGGCTACATGGGCGACTATTTAGGCATCGGTGCCCCCAGCGGCGTAGTTGCCTTTCCCGAAAAAGAAATCGAGCGCGATGCCAGCCGCATCAACGGCTTTTACCGACGAGTAATGCAGCGGCAAGTTTCCAGCGATCCGATTTTGCGCGTCCCAGATGCCGTCAATCCCTTCGATTCCTCAGTCATGGCGCTGCCTCCGGCTTGCCAGCTATCACCTCAACCGAGCGGCTGTTTCGCCACTCCCGCCGGACTCCAAGACCAATTTTTACCGAGAGAGCAGCAGCAAGATTCACAGACAGCCCCAGGCCCCGTTAGAGGACTTTATCAAGTATCACCAGTTCGAGGAAATTAATTGCCGGTGAGACCATTGGTTCGCAGTCAGGACGAAGAGTCCTCGCTGCGAACCTATGTTGAAACAATGCTGCCGTCAGGCATAATTGTTTTTTTCAAATAAGCTTTGTCCAGATTAGCTCCCGCCAAGTTCGCCCCTCTGAGATTGGCCCCGGTCAAATTCGCTCCCCTCAAATCAGCTTTGCCGAGGTTAGCCCACCGCAAATCGGCACCGCTCAACAAAGCAAAACTGAGATTTGCCCTAAAAAAATAAGCTGCAGTAAAGTGAGCTTCCCCGAGGTTAGCTTTAGATAAATTAGCTGCGTAAAAATGTGCTTCAATCAATTCGGCTTGATTGAGATTAGCTTGACTGAGATTAGCATTATTGAGGTTTGCGCCGATCGCATTAACTCGAAACATCACCGCACCGATTAAATTCGCATCTCCCAAATCAGTTTGTTGGAGATTAGCAGCGCTGAGATCCGCCCCAATGAGATTGGCACCGCTCAAATCGGCTCCCATGAAGTCAGCATTTCGGAGATTTGCTCCAGTTAAATTGGCTTTAATCAAATTAGTTTCGAGCAGTTGCGATCCCGCAAGATTTGCTAAACTGAGGTTAGATTCGGCAAAGTTTGCGGCAATTAATTTAGCATTAAATAAATCTATTTTAAAAAGGTTTGACCGCCCGAGTTGCGCGCCTCTGAGATTGGCTTGGGCGAAGTTAGCCTCGCTGAGATCGGGTTCTATATTTGGGTTGAGATTTCTCCATTCAATCCAACTAACTGCACCTTTTTTCAGGAGCGCTAAATGCTGTGGGTTTGCCATAATTGCATCTCCTTTAATGGCTATTCCTTGCGACCGGTAATTGCTGGATTTTCCCGACCAGATATGCTTTCCACCGCTGCAATTGCTGCCTGGGAACCTGCTAAAATATCTTGTTCTGAGCCACCGAGGTAAAGTCGCCCGAAACTGCCGACAGCCTGAACCTCTAAAATATTAATCGATGCGCCTTTTTCTGCTTCATTGGCCGCCAGCGCTGCATAGGCTGCCGGTTCTACTTCTAAGACATAAAGCGTTTGTCCCGCCAGCAGCAACTGTCCGCGGCGGGTGCGGTTGATTAATTGTGTTTGGTGCGCGTCAATGTTGCGAATAATTTGGCTAGAAATTACTCGCGGTTTAATAGATTCTTCTCTGCGGACTCCGATGAATTCTAGAATTGCTTTCCCTGCGGCCCGCGTTTCTCCCTGCTGGCCAGAGTGTACTTCCAGCAGGCCGTACAAGCGCTCGACTATCTGCACTCCGGGGCGCACGGAGGCGGATTTGAGGGCGACATCGGTAATTCGGTTAATTTCGATACCGGGTGAGATTTCTATCCACAGCGACGCATCCCCAGGAAGCGGCAAGAATCCAGCGGCGATTGTGCCGATGTATGCTGCGTGCTGCGGCTGCAAGTTGTCTAGAAATACGTAGCTGCGTAGCTCTATTCCCAAAAGTTTTGATCTCCGTCGATCGAGTTCCAACTGTTGTCTGTGCAAGATCTGAGTGTACCTTTTTTTGTCAACAACACATGATTAAGTTGTCCCAAGTCCAGGAGTGCCGAAACTGGCGAGGGAGGTGCGAGGCCGGGGATTTCTAGTGTCGGAGTGCCTGCGCGAGCTATGTTTAATTTCGTGCGCCTGCTAAAAATTGGATATAAATCTATAGTGATAGCTGGAATTTAGGAATGTTTACTGCTAGAGGTGGATGTAGCTGCAATAGCCGATCGATATATTGGTGATAGTTAAAGATTTTTCTAAGCAGAGAGCATTTGAATTATGAAGCGTTCTAATTTATCCAAGGCAATTGGTGCAGGTATTATAGCTGCTGGTTTAGCCATTGTGCCAACTCATCTGCCTGCTTCGGCTCAGACAGATCCAGCTCCCGGTACTAACAGCAGAACCACCACAACTACTACTATTCCGAGCACCGATGCTCAGACAGCTCCAGATCCCACGACTAACAGCACCACCACTACCACTACCGTTCCTCGCTCCGATGTTTACAATGCTGATGCCGATCGCGGTTTTGATTGGGGATGGTTGGGCTTGCTAGGCTTGACTGGTTTGTTCGGTTTAATTCCCCGCAAACGCGAAGAAACTGTCCGCTATACAACTACAACGGGCGATCGCGATCCAGCCGTGCGTACCGACTACCGTTAATGCTCCCGTGGACTTGCAGCAGACAATCATGCAGGAATAGGATATTTAATATCAATTCCGCTTGCACTCCTGGTGATGTTGACTGTTGACTGTTGACTGTTGACTGTTAACAGTTAACAGTTGTTATTGGTTATTGGTTATTGGTTATTTGTTGGTTGCAATGCCCGATGCTTTTAGGCCCTATGCCCGATGCTTTTAGGCCCGATGCTTTTAGGCCCGATGCTTTTAGGCCCGATGCCCTATGCCCTATCCCGGATAGTACCTCCTATGAGAGAACAGAAAGGCTTATAACTTGTCGGACTAGCATCAACAATTATCAAAAAACCTCGCAAATGGAGGTTTTTTTGTTTGAGATAATGCGCGATCGAACAACCGTCGCAGCCTCAAAATCATCGTCGGTAGAACCCGACTTGAGACGATTAACCTCAATTCCGGTTGCACTCCTCATGATGTTAACAGTCAACAGTTAACAGTCAACAGTTAACAGTTAACAGTTAATTTACTATTCCGATGAAGAGAGGATTTGATATAACTTCTGCCTTTCTTCATCCCTTCTTCCTTAGCGCCCTTCGCGTCTTCGCGGTTCGTCAAACAAAGACCTTTCACCCACAAAAAGACCTTAAAAAAATCAACCAGAACGATCGAGCAAATCCAACATCGTCTGCAGCAACTTGTCAGGATCTAAAGGCTTAGAAAGATGCCGCTGGAAACCCGCAGCCAGCGCTTGCCGGTAGTCAATTTCTCCAGCATAAGCCGTGAGGGCGATCGCCGGCACAAGTCCGCCTTGCTCTGCAGGCAGAGCCCGAACCTGTCGCAGCAACATATAACCGTCAGTGTCGGGCATTCCAATATCGCTCAACAGCAGATCCGGCAAAGACACAATTAAAGCAGCCAAGGCATCGGTAGCGTTAGAAACTGCCGTCACGCTTGCGCCGCAATCCTCCAACAGAAAAACCACCAAATCTCGCGCATCAGCATCATCATCCACCGCTAACACCCGGATACCGCTCAAATTGAAGGACTTCTCCGGCGGCGCACTTGCAGCAGGAATTATCGGAGGTTGCACGGGCATCAGGGGGATTTTGACTGTAAAAGTCGCGCCTTTTGCTTCGCCTGCACTGTCGGATGTCACTGTGCCGCCGTGGAGCTCGACGAGATGGCGGACGATCGCCAATCCTAAACCCAATCCGCCAAACTTGCGCGTGTACGTGCTGTCAGCTTGCCGGAAATAGTCGAACACGTAGGGCAGAAAATCAGGTTCTATACCTTTGCCCGTATCAGTTACACTAATTTGAGCGTCAGTGTCAACCCGATCGAGAGCAATGTCGATTTTGCCTCCCGCCGGGGTGAACTTAACAGCATTTGACAGCAAATTCCACACAACCTGCTGAAGTCGGCCCCCATCACCCAAAACCCTGCCGACATTCGGTGCAAATTGAGCCTTGATTTGAATCGATTTGACTTGGGCCGACAAACGTACAGTTTCCATAGCGCTGTCGATCGCCTCAGCTAAATCCACAGGTACAATATTCAAACTGACTTTGCCTTGCAGAATCCGCGACACATCGAGCAAATCTTCGATTAGCTGAGTTTGTAGTTTGGCGTTGCGCTCGATCGTTTCTAGGGCGTAGCGCTGCTTTTCCGGTGTCAGCACGTTCGATTGCAACAGCTTTGCCCAGCCCATAATCGGGTTTAAGGGAGTCCGCAATTCGTGGGACAAAACAGCCAAAAATTCGTCTTTGAGGCGGTTAGCCTGTTCTGCTTCTTCTCGGGCGGCCTTTTCCCGGCCTAGCAGGCGTTCCCGTTCCGCTTCTGCATTGAGGCGATCGGTAATGTCGGTGTTGGTACCGCACCAGCGCAGCAAATTGCCTTTCTCGTCGTGAAGCGGCACGGCGCGGGAGAGAAACCAGCGGTAAGATCCGTCTTTACCGCGAATCGGGAAAGTATCTTCCCAGAGTTCGCCTTTTTCAATGCAGCGCCTAAATTTTGCGACAACCCGATCGACGTGTTCCGGGTGGTGCACCTGCTGCCAGCCCCAGCCTTGCATTTGCTCTAGGGTTGTCCCCGTGTAGTCAAACCAGCGCTGGTTGTACCAGAAAATCCATCCTGTGGCATCTGTCATCCAAGCCAACTGGGCGATGTTGTCAGCTAGGGCGCGGAACCGATCCTCGCTTTCGTGCAAGTCCTGCAAGGCTCGCGCGTGCAGGATCGTCGTCCAGAGGCGAGCCACCACTTCTTGCACCAGCGAAACTTCATCAATCTGCCAGTTCCGCACTGCCTGTGATGTCACCACCAAAACAGCCACCCAGCGCCCTCCCTGAAGGCAGGGAACATCGACTAAAGCGCGAATGCCAAGACCACCGTAATTATCGACCAAAGAGGCTGTATCCGGGTAATTAGCGATATCTGAGATGACAAGTGGTTGATTTGCCATACAGAGATTTGTCAATTCTGGCGTCTTAAAGTCTGAGATTGGATAGGTGCCGGCGATACTCGCTAAGCCCGGCCGGTGCCAGTCTCGATCGACAATTGCCAGTCCCGATGCAGTATCGATTTCGTGCCAGATGCAGCGATCGACCTGTAGATATTCTCCCAGACTGCTCGTAGCTTCCCACAACATTTCTGCGGGGTTGGAGTGCTGCCGCAAGCGGAGTTCGAGGCCCGAGAGAAACTGTTCGTTGAGTTGGGCTGTTTTGCGATCGTGAATGTCGGTATTCGTGCCTATCCACTCGACAATCTGGTCGAGGCCGTCGCGAATTGGCACGGCGCGGGACAAATGCCAGCGTTCCATTTGGTCGGAGGCCCGCCGCAGGCGGAACTCAACTTGATAAAATTCTCCGGTAATTTGACACTCTTGCCAGCGGGCAAAACATTCTGCCAAATCCGACGGCGGCACCAAAGACTCCCAATTGTTTTGAGTGGCTTCCTCGTAGGACATTCCCAGATATTCCGACCATTTTTGATTGGCAAAGCGAAGTTTTCCGGCGGTGTCTACATTCCAAATCAGGTGGGGCAGCGATTCAGCCAGGAAGCGGAAGCGGCGATCGCTTTCTGCTAAGCTTTCTTCGGCTTGTTTGCGATCGTCAATATCAATGCCGATTCCGACCCATTGCAGCACTTTTCCCCGGCTGTCTTTGACGGGGACAAGTCGCGCCAAATGCCAGCGGTAGCTGCCGTCAAACCTGCGTACCCGACATTCAAATTCGTAGGATTCCCCTGCTTGAATCGCCTGAGTGCGGGTGGCGACAACTGCGGGCAAATCCTCATGATGAAATAATTCCAGCACAGGCACTGTCAGAGGCAATTCTGGAATCATGCCCGTGTAGTTTTGCCAGTGCTGGTTGCAAAAATCTAACCTGCCGTCGGCGGTGTTGATCCACATTAACTGCGGCACGGCATCGGCTAGAGTGCGGTAGCGATTTTCGCTTTGCCGCAGTGCTTCTTCTATTTGCCGGCGCTCGGTTTTGTCCTGCATGATTTTCAGGAAACCTTGCACCTCGCCTCCTGCGTCCCGCAGGGGCATCACCAGCCCGCTGCCCCAAAAACGGCTGCCGTCTTTGCACAGGTGCCAGCGCTCGTTTTCTCCTTTTCCTTCAGTCAGCGCTAGGTGCATTTCTAATTCCGGCTTTCTGGCTGCTGAGTCTTCTGGGGTGAAGATGATTCGTCCGTGCCGGCCGACGATTTCTGCTTCGGAATAGCCCAGCAATCTCTCTGCGCCTGCGTTCCAACTGGTAAGGTGTCCGCCGGTGTCGAGGGTGAAGATGGCGTAGTCTTTGGCGCTGTCGAGTATCAACTGCAGGCGGGTTTCGCGATCGCGCAGGGCTGTTTCTGCTTGTTTGCGCTTGGTGATGTCGCTGGTGAAGCCGACTACTTTGGTCACTTCGCCTTGCTGGTTGCGAATCGCGGTGCCGCGCTGCCAAACATCGATCCAGCGGCCGTCTTCGTGCCGGACTCGGTACTCGCTTTCGTAGCGTTCGAGAGTCAAAATTGCTTCCGTCTCGGCCTCGATGCGGGCCAAATCGAGGGGATGGATGCGTTCTCTCCACCACTCTCGTGTTGCCGGTGCATCCTCGGGGCGGACACCGATGAGGGAGTACAGTCCTTCGGAACGGTAAACGCTGTTGGATGCCAGATCCCACTCAAACACCATGCCGTCGATCGCGCTTGTAGCTAGTTGGAAGCGGTTGTGGCTTTCTTGCAAATCGAGTTCGGCTTTTTTGCGATCGGTAACATCCAATACTACTCCGACAAACCGCACTGCGGAGCCTGCTGCGTTGTAAAAATAGCGCCCGGACACGCTCAACCAGCGGATTTCTTTGGTGTCGGCGCGGATGATGCGGTATTCGATCGAGTATAGCGCGCGGGTTTTCCGAGCTGTTTTGACTGCTTGCATGACTTGCTTTAAGTCGTCTGGATGCACGCAGTTTTTCCACATTCCGAGCGTTGTTTCGCCGCTCAATGTCGGTTCTCCGCCGAAAATCCTGAAATGGTTGGCCGACCAAATTACTCGATTTGCTACCAAGTCTTGATCCCAGGTTGCCATGCCGGAGCCTTCGATGGCGACGCTCAAACGTTCTTCGCTTTGTTGGAAGGCTGTTTCTGTTTGTTTGCGATCGTTGATATCTGTCAGGGAACCCACGGCCCGCACGGGATTGCCCGACTCGTCCCAAACTGCTCGCCCTCTGACTAAAATCCATTTGTAGCGCCCGTCGGGACAGAGGATGCGGTATTCTCCGCAGTAATGGGAGGTTTTGGAGTGCAAATGTTCCTGCCACTTGCTTTGAATTCTCTCCAAGTCGTCGGGATGAATGTAGCTCACGTATTGGGCTAGATCCTTGACTTCTTCGGGCCGGCGTTCCAAAATCTGTAAACAGCGATCGCTCGCTACATGACAATTTGTTTGTAAATCCTGTTCCCAAATGCCGTCGTTGTTGCTCTGCAATGCAAGCTGCCAGCGTTCTTCGCTTTCTCGCCAAGCTTCTTTGGTGCGATCGGCGCGATCGACTTTTAGGGCGGCAACGGCAAAGTCTGATAGCATCAGCCCGATCCGCAGGTCTTCGGTATCGAACTGGCCGCCATCGTGGGAGACAATCCAGATTGCTCCCAGCGGTTGATTTTCTACTAGCAGCGGCAGGACTAAGGCTTCGGCGATCGGCAGCGGGCGCGGCAGCAAGTCCTGCAAGTATTGTTCTGGATGCAGGTAAAGCTGGGGAGTTTGGAAGTCTAGATTGGCTCCGACTTCATTGAGCGTCCGAGGCTTGTTTGGTTGTTCTGCGGCTTCCCACGCGCCCGCTAAAGCTTCCCAATAAAAAGTTTGTTCTGATGTGGCATTTTCTGTTAGCAAGCAGACTCCGGCACTATCTGCGCGACACAACTCTCGCGCGATGGCCGCGAGTGTTTGGAGCATGGTGCGGGGGGAGGTTGCCAGTTGTTGGGCAAGGGTTTGCAGCGCCCGATTTTCTGCGTGCAAATCGGGCGATCGAGGGGTGCGGCGCGACAGAAGCTTTGCGATCGAAATGTCGGTTAAATTAGTTTGTGGGGTTTGCCAAGTTTCCATCTATCTAGTCGTTTTGATGTCTTTCTGTTCCTGCGGGCGGTCGGATATCAGAGCGCACTTAAATTATCTGCTACATTTTATTATCTACCGACAGACATAATCTGTTATCTGTCTTGGGAACTATGTTTAATTTTTCAGGCTAGTTTATAGCCTTGGTTGCCTCTGCTCTTGTTGCGGCCTTATGCACAATTTTATTCCCGAATCGCGCTTTTTCCCCTATCTGACTCGATCGCGTAATTCAGTCAGTCCCGGACAAGGAAAATACAGTGATATAGCGGTTCTGTGTAACATGAGGTAAGCACGAGCGATCGGTAATCGGTAATTAAGAGAGAGGGTTAGCTACCAGCTAGGAGATTTAAACTTTTGGGCTTCGCTTCGCCTGCGCGGCCCTGCGCGGGCCAATTCCCAATTCCCAATTCCCAATTCCCAATTCCCAATTCCCAATTCCCAATTCCCAATTCCCAATTCCCAATTC